>JBHGBF010000088.1:0-18690 GCA_041946865.1 Acidobacteriota bacterium
GGTAACCGGTAACGGGCAACAGGCCAACTGGTAACCGGTAACCGGTAACCGGTAACGGGTAACGGGCAACGGGTAACCGGTAACGGGCAACAGGCAACTGGTAACCGGTAACTGGTAACTGGTAACAGGCAACCGGTAACAGGCAACCGGTAACAGGCAACCGGTAACAGGCTAAAACTCGACCACCAGCCCGGCTGTAGGCAAGATCGGGAATTGCGTGTGGTCGAGGTCGTAGACCCTGCCGGTTTTCAGGTTGACGTCGTCGCGGCCGATTCCTGCAAAGCGGACATTGTCATGGTTCAGCAGGTTCACCACTTCCAGGAACAGCGTCAGCCGATAGCGGTCACGGTTGAACGATTTGGCAGCTCGAACGTCGACCCGGCTGTAATCCGGCAGGCGGATCTGATTGCGAAACGGGGCGAGGTAGTAGTCGCGGTCCCAGTGAGACACATAAGCCGGGACCGGAAGGCCGGTCGCGTGTCTCCATTTCCCGGACAGATCGAACTGGGATGTCCAGCGGTACTGAGCAAAAAGGCTGAGGGCGTGGCGTTGGTCGTAGTTGCCCGGGAACCATTCGGGGTCGCGTTCGCTCCAGAGGCTCTGTCCCCAGCTGTACCCGACCCAACCCGCCAGACCGTTCACGGCTTTGCGTCGGACCTGGATTTCCGCGCCTTTCGATCGGTCCCTGAGGGCGTTTTGAAAGGGTTGCGGAGAAGGAGCGGTGATCACGTCGCCGCTCAGGCGCCACTGGCCTTCCGGTCTCCACGGGACTCCCTCCCGGGTCTTTTTGTACCCGGAGACGCGGACTTCGACTCCAGGGTAAAGGCTGTAGGCCCAGATTGCCTGAAAGATCCGGGCCTGCTCAGGTTCGAGGGCGCGGTTCCCATACTGCCCGAAAAGCTGAATCAGAAACGGAGGCTGGTGCGTTTCTCCGTAAGAGAGGCTTGCCCTGTGACGGCCGGGAGCCAGCTCAACTGACACAAACGGCGAGCCGGGAAGACCTTCAACGGCGGCCAGGCGGTTCCAATTGCAGCCTGCAGTCAGCGCCAGAGCCTTCAGCGGGGAATAAGTCGTTTGAACGAAGACCTCCTGCCTGGAGGTCCGGGTTTGGAAGTGGGACAGCGTTGTCCAGTTTCTCGCCCGATAGTCGTAGTAGTCCTCGAAGTTGCTGCCCGACCAGTCCTCCAGGGTCAGTCCGGTCGAAACCAGAAGCTGCGGGAGCATTTTCCAATCGACAAATACGCGCGCGCCCAGAATTCGCTGGCTGTTGCTCCAGATGACCCGTCCGTCCCGGTTCCGGTTCAGGCTTTCGGCTTCCTGCCAGTAAGCATGTGTCGAGAGGTTTAGCCGGTCACTTGGGACGTGGTCCCAACTGAAATGGAAAAGGTCGCTTCGGAAGCCTCCCTGATCAACAGTATTGAAACCCAGGTTTTCGAGGACGTTATCTTCGCTCGTGTTTCCGTGGAAGAAACTGAGTCCGAAGGAATCCTTTTGGCCTTTTCTTTGGACCAGCTTGGCGAAGACGTCATAAAAACCGAAATTCAGGTCGGCGTCCGGCTCAATCCGTTTCACGATCCAGTCGATGTAACTCTTGCGTGCGGAGGCAATCCAGCTGCCGTTTCCCAGGGGCCCCTCGGAGAGGCCCATCACGGCGCTTCCGGACACGGAAAGGAGGCTTCGCCAGCGGGATTCATTCCCGGCGCGGCTTATGAGACGAAGAAAGCCGGCCGAACCGGCCCCAGATTCCGCCGAGGTTCCGGCAGGGACCAGGTCCAGCCCCTGCAACAGCTCGGCGCTCAACACTGAGGCTGAACCGGTATCCTTCTGCCCCTCGATGGTGTGCAGGAAGGAGTAGACCGGAATTCCGTCAAAGAGCATGCCCACGCGGTCGAAGCCGGATCCTTGAAGCGCGAACCCGCTGTCGAAGTCGTCGTGGGCCACGACGCCGGGCAGCTGCTGAACCGCTCGAAAAGCGTCGTCGAGCAAGACCGACTTCAGCTCGTGGATTTCCGCCTGCGACAGCTCGGGGTGTGAAGGATGGGATGAGGCCGACACCGTGATCTCGTTCCTGATTTCGGTTCCCGGCGCCAGGATGATCTGGAGCTCCAGCGGCTCCAATTCCGGGACGGCGAGTTTCTGCTTGATCAGTCCGAAGCCCACGGCGGTGGCCACCAGCTCGTATTCGCCCGCAGGAACCTGTTCGAATGTGAATTCCCCTTTCTGGTCGCTGACGGTCCTATGGGCTGTCCCGGCCAGATAGACGCTGACCTTCGCCATGGGTGCGCCGCTTTCAGCGTTAATGACGACGCCTCGGATGGCGGCGGCGAAAAGCGGACCGCTTGAAAAAGCGAGGTAGACGGCAACCACGAAGGCGCGCATATGCGACCAGAATTATACAGCGGTCGAGGACTGATCAGGCCCAAGAGAGAAGCCTGCGGCGCCGGCGCAGGCAAGAGGCCTGAGCTTCCAGAGGGAAGAGGCTCTTTCTTACAAGGTATTTTCGGAATGTCCGGAATGGTAGAATAGGGACCATGTCGGACCGACACGAAAAGTACGAGGTCGTTTGCCCTTGTTGTCAGGCTACGCTCACCATTGAAGCGAAGACCGGCATGATCCTGCACACGCGGGAGAAGAAGTCTGCCTATTCCTTCGAGGATGCGCTGCAGCAGGTCAAAAAGCGCAAAGAGATGGCCGATGACCTTTTCGAGAAGGCTGTGTCTGACGAGAAAAAGCGCAAAGACAGCCTCGAGGAGAAATTCAGACAGGCCCTCGACATGAAGGATGAATTGGACGAACCGACCCGCCCGTGGGACGTGGATTGAGCCAGGACCCTTTCACTTGCTGCTCGCTTGCAGCCTTCCCTGAGGATTGCTAACGTATTTTTAACCAAAGACTCAGGGCCTCTGGAGTACAAATACATGAAAGTTCAGATTCCCGATTTTCCCGGTCTGCCTGATCGTATCGGCCGGCTCAGGGATTTTGTCTATAACCTCTGGTGGAGCTGGAATGGGGACGCTCGCGAGCTCCTTCGCTCCTTGAACCCGGTTCTCTGGGACCACACGGATCATAACGCCGTAAGAGTGCTCCGCGAGACGAATTCTGCGCGCTTGCGAGCCTGTGCCGAGAAACCGGACTTCCTCCGGCTTTACGATTCGGTGATGGCCCGTTTCGACAGCTATATCAGCTCGCGAGCCAACTGGTACGACAGCCATTTCCCTGCCGGCGAGCCTCGCCTGTTTGCCTACCTGTGCGCGGAGTTCGCCGTGCACGGTTCGTTGCCTATCTACTCGGGAGGCCTGGGTGTGCTGGCCGGCGATACCTGCAAGGAAGCCAGCGATCTTGGCTTGCCTTTCGTTGCTATCGGGTCCCTGTACCCCGAGGGTTACTTCCGCCAGGTCATCGACGCTGACGGACATCAACTGGCCATGTACGACCGGTTCAGCACGATGGACGCACCGATCCTTCCGCTGCTGAATGACGACGGCACCAGGTTTTTGGTCCCCGTCACGGTAGGCAGGCGTGAAGTCGAGGTGGCGGTGTGGAAAACGCAGGCCGGGCGCGTGTCCATTTACCTGATGGACACCAATATTGAAGAAAATGAGCCTTGGGACCGGGACCTCTCCGCCCGCCTTTACGGCGGTGACCAGCAGGTTCGCCTGCGTCAGGAAATCATCCTTGGGATAGGGGGCGTTCGTGTTCTTCGCGCGCTTGGCTTCCAGCCCTCGGTTTTCCACCTGAACGAAGGGCATGCCGCTTTTGCCGCGCTCGAGTTGATCCGGGAACAGATGTGCCAGGGAATGAGCTTTGAAGAGGCGCTTGCCGCCTCCCGCGCTAAAATCGTCTTCACAACCCATACGCCGGTAAAGGCTGGCCATGATGAATTCCCGTTCTACATGATGGAGGAGTACTTCCGCTGGTACTGGGAGGAACTGCGGATCAGCCGGGAAGACTTTCTCCGCCTGGGACAGACGCCGGACGGCAACTCCTTCAGTATGACGATCCTGGCCCTCAAAACGACCGGCGGCACAAACAGCGTCAGCCA
Organism: Acidobacteriota bacterium; assembly: GCA_041946865.1. GTDB lineage: Bacteria > Acidobacteriota > UBA6911 > RPQK01 > RPQK01 > RPQK01. The sequence goes on from JBHGBF010000088.1 coordinate 4,043, forward strand.
GAAGCATGGCGTCGTGTCGCGTGAGATGTGGCATTTTCTCTGGCCGGAACGAAAAGTCGAAGAGGTGCCCATCATCTCGGTCACCAACGGCGTCCACCTCCCAACCTGGCTGGCGGCTCGCTTTCAGACACTCTACAAGCGGCATTGGGGACCCGACTGGATCCAGAATCACGATGACCCCGCCGTCTGGGAGCAGCTCGCGGAAATCCCTGACGAGGAGCTCTGGGCCATGCACATCCGCTCCAAGCAGAGGCTCCTCAGTTTTGTGCGGGAAAGGGCACGGCACCGAATCATGGCCGGGGCGATGTCACCCGGACAGACGCTGGCGCTTGGCCCTCTGCTCAGCCCGGATGCCCTGACAATCGGCTTCGCGCGGCGATTTGCCACGTACAAGCGCGCGACAATGGTCCTCGAGGACCGGGAGCGGCTGAAAAGGATCGTGCACGATCCGCTCCGACCGGTTCAGATCGTCTTTTCAGGAAAGGCACACCCGGCCGACGAGCCCGGCAAGTTTTTCCTCGCCCAGGTCTTCATGGCGTGCAGCTCACCGGATTTTGGCGGCCGGCTGGCGTTTATCGAGAACTACGACACGCACGTGGCTCATTACCTGGTCCAAGGCGTCGACGTTTGGCTCAACAATCCGCAACCACCGAAAGAAGCGAGCGGAACCAGCGGCCAGAAGGCCGCCATGAACGGAATTCCGAACTGCAGCATCCTGGACGGATGGTGGTTCGAGGGCTATAACGGCACCAACGGCTGGGCCATCGACGGCAGGCATTTGAACGATGCCGAATCAGCGGCCGCGCTCTACGATCTGCTCGAGAAAGAAATTGTCCCGTGCTATTACGAACGGGACGAGAAAGGAATCCCCCGACGCTGGATCGCGCTCATGAAGGACGCCATCCGGTCCAGCGCCGCCCAGTTTTCCTGCCGGCGCATGCTGAAACAATACCTGGCCTGGCTCTACCAGCCGGTATCGCGAGGGGCTGGCGAGGCCGAAACAGACCGTTCCGGCTGCTCACTTGCTTCTCCTCCCTCTTGAACACTTCTGCTACCATATTTGCTTTCTATGAATTCGACACAATCTGAACTGATGATTGAGGCTTGCGGCCTGTCGAAGTTCTATGGCTCATTCATCGCGATTCAGGATGTAAGCTTCAGCGTTCCCCTCGGGCAGGTCACGGCTTTTGTAGGCCCTAACGGAGCAGGCAAGACCACCACCATGCGCATTCTGACCGGCTACCTCGCGCCCAGCGAAGGTAGCGCCCGACTGGCCGGGATGGAGGTCTCCGCCAACCGAATCGCGCTGGCTGGCAGAGTCGGCTATTTGCCGGAGAACGGCCCCCTTTACCCCGAGATGACGCCGCTCGGGCTGCTCAAGTTCCTCGGTGAGGCGCGCGGTCTCAAGGGACCCGGCCTGAAGAGCCGGATCGAGACGGTGATTGCGCAATGCGCCCTAGAGCCGGTGCTCCACAAGAGCATCAGGAAGCTGTCCAGGGGCTACCGCCAGCGGGTCGGGATGGCCCAGACCCTTCTGCACGACCCCGATATCCTGATCCTGGACGAACCGACCAGCGGTCTCGATCCTAACCAGATACGAGAGGTGCGGACCCTGATTCGCCAGCTGGGCCGGACCAAGAGCGTGCTGCTCTCGACGCATATCCTCCAGGAAGTCGAGGCAGTCGCCGACCACGTGATCATGATCCACGAGGGCCGCATCGTCTTTGACGGGACGCTGCCGGCCATGCTTTCAACCGATCAGTCGCTGGAGGAGGCTTTTTATCGACTGACGGGTTACTGTCCCGCCCCGGATCTCGCACCGGCGGAATCCATCGCACAGGAGTGTCCATGAGAGGCCGTGTCGTTTCAGCCATTTTTAAGAGGGAGCTTCTCGGTTACTTCAGCAGCCCGACCGGCTATGTCTTTATCACGATTTTTGTCTTCCTGAGCGCCATTGCGGCCTTCTGGCAGGAACAGTTCTTTGCCGCCAACCTGGCTAACCTCGATCAGCTGAATCGCTTCTTCCCTTATCTGCTGGTTTTTCTCGTCCCCGCGATCACGATGAGCCTGTGGGCGGAGGAAAAGCGATACGGCACGGATGAGTTGGTGCTGACCCTTCCTGCCTCGGACTTTGACATCGTCATCGGGAAGTATCTCGCCGCCTTGGCGATCTACACGATCGCGCTGGCCTTTTCCTTAAGCAACGTTGTTGTCCTGTTCTGGCTCGGAAATCCCGACCTCGGCATGCTGGCCTCCACCTATCTGGGTTACTGGCTTATGGGGGCCGCCCTGCTGTCGCTCGGACTGTTCGCTTCCCTGCTGACGGACAACTTGACAGTTGCTTTTATCCTCGGCGCTCTGTTTTGCGCCGTGCCGGTCTTCATCAACCATGCCGGGGTCATTCTCAGCGGCAGCTGGCAGAACCTGGCCCAGCGGATGTCCGTCGTCGAACAGTTCCAGGATTTGTCGACCGGTATCGTTACCCCCTCCGCCCTGGTTTATTTCCTGAGTTTCGCCTCAGCGTTTCTCTATTTGAATGTGGGGGTGCTTGGCCGGCGTCACTGGCCGACCGGCCGTCGTGGTCCGAAGCTCGGCCGGCATTACCTGGTCCGCGGGCTTTGCCTGCTGGTCATCGTCGCCAGCCTCAGCCTCCTGGGCGGGCAGTTAACCACTCGAATCGACGTCACCTCTGAGAAAGTCCACTCGCTGGCCGTGGACACCGTGAAACTGCTGAAGAAGCTCGATCCGCGCAAACCGGTCATTATCGAGGCGTACGTGAGCCCGCAAGTCCCCCGCTCCTACATGGAGACTCGCGCCAACCTGATTCGCATGCTGCGCGAATTCGACGAGATCGGCGGCGAGGCGGTCCACAAGAAAATCTACGAGACTGTGAAGTACTCCTCTGAAGCGCGCGAGGCGCAGGAGCGATTCGGCATCCGTTCAAACGCGGTGCCGGTCACAGAAGAGACTGTCGGCGCTCCTCGGGAAATCTTCCTGGGTGTGGCTTTTACGTGCGGCTCGGAGGAATTCGTTATCCCGTTCCTGGACAGGGGCCTGCCGATCGAGTACGAACTGATGAGGTCCGTTCGGGTGGTTTCAAAAACCGAGCGCAGAAAAGTCGGGGTCCTGAACACCGGCGTGAAGATGTTCGGCGGCTTCGATTTTCGGACTAACCGGCAAGATAATGAATGGTCGATTCTCGCCGAGTTGCGCAAGCAATACGACGTCGTTCAGGTGGAGGCTGACAGCGACTACCCGTCAAACCTGAATGCCCTCATGGTCGTCTTGCCTCACACGCTGACGGAACCGCAACTCGGGCGTCTGGTTACTTACGTGAAGCAGGGCAAGCCGGTCCTGATCCTGCTCGATCCGCTTCCGGCCTTTGATATTGACTCGTCCCCGCATGACGTGCCCCGCAGTCCGTTCCAGCAGCAGGCGCCACCCAAGACGCGGACCGACGTCGCTCCGCTGCTCGAGGCTCTAGGTATCTCCTGGCCTGTGGACACAATTGCCTGGGACAAATACAATCCGCATCCGCAGCTCAACACCCTGCCTCCGGAAGTCGTTTTTGTCGGCGCCGGGAGCGGCGCCAAGGCGGCTTTCAACCCTTCCGAGCCGGTTTCGTCGAGCCTTCAGGAAGTCGTCCTGATCTATCCCGGCGCCATTCGGCCGGCTAATCAGGCGAAGACCCGGTTCTTCCCGCTCCTGCAGACCGGCGTGGCCTCCGGCCTGCTGGCCTGGGATCGGCTCGTCCAGCAGTCATTCTTCGGGATGGAGTTCAATCGCAACGTCAGCCACGAGCCGGACAAGGGCAATCACGTTCTGGCCGCCCGGGTCGAGGCGACCGCTCCGACACCCGTGAAAGCGGTCGTGGTCGCAGATTGCGATCTGCTCGGGGAACAGTTCTTCGAGCTGCGGAAGCGCGGAATCGAGAACCTGAACTTCGATAACGTGACGTTCATGCTGAACGCTGTCGATGCCCTCGTCGGCGACAGTTCGTTCATCGCTTTGCGTAAGCGCAGGCCGCGGCATCGTACGCTGGAAGTGGTGGAGGCCAAGACGCGAGTCTATGAGGAGCAGCGCCTCAAGGAAACTCGGGCCGCGGAGGCGACCGCCGCGAAGCGGCTCGACGAGGCCCAGAAGCGCCTGGATCGAGCTGTGGAAGACCTGCGCCGCCGGCAGGATCTCGATGAGCAAACGCGAGAAATCATGATCTCCAACCTGCAGTCCGTCGAAAACCGGCGCCTGACCGTCGCCCGGGCGAATATCGAAGACGAAAAGCAACGCCAGATCGAGGACAGCCGGGCAAACATGGAGTCGTCTGTGCGCGGTATCCAGAACATGATCAAGCTCCTGGCGGTCGCGTTGCCCCCGATACCGGCTTTCTCCCTGTTCTTGCTCTTTGCCTTGAAGCGCTTGAGACGGGAGAAGATCGGCGTCAGCGAGAGGCGGCTGTTGGCAACGGGGCAGGAGGCATGATTTCTGCCCACGAATCGATTCGTGAACCAACAGCTCTGGTTCGTGTTGGTTCGCCTTGGATCGTGGACAGAACCTTTTGAGATTCGTTATGCGTGAGAGAGTCATAACGTTTATTTTTGTAGCTATCGCGGCCATACTCGCCATTATGGCCGCCTGGGTCCAGCCTGAGAGCAGGACACAAAACCTTTTTGACGATCAGGGCCAGGCCTTCTATCCGAAATTCGTCGATCCCTTGGCATGCAAGGCTTTGGAGGTCGTAGCCTACGATGAGGCAACCGCCACGGCGCGTCCCTTTAAGGTTGAATTTCGTAACCGCCGTTGGAGCCTCCCGTCTCATTTCAATTATCCAGCGGACGCCCAGGACCGGCTGGCCAAAACTGCCGCTGCCCTCATGGATCTCAGGAAGGATTCGGTTCGTTCCGAGTCGGTAGCGGATCACGCTTCCTTCGGCGTCATCGATCCGCTCGACCAGAAAGCCACCAGCCTGACGGGCCGAGGCAAACGCGTGACGTTACGAGACGAAAAAGGCTCGGTCCTGGCCGATTTTGTGCTCGGCAAAGCGGTTGAAGGGAAAGCGGGGTATCGCTACATCCGCGTGCCCGGCCAGAAGCGGACCTATGCGGTCAAGACCGACGCTGACCCGTCCGCTAACTTCGAAGACTGGATCGAGACCGACCTGCTCAAGTTATCGGCGGGTGAGATCCGGAAGATCACGATCAACAACTACTCCATTAACGAGCAGTTGGGTCAGCTGGAGAACGTGGAGCGAACGGTTCTCACCAAACAGGAGAACAAGTGGACGGCAAGCACCGGTCGTGCTCCCCGCAAAGCGGCGATTGACGCCTTGACCGGAGCGCTCGATACCTTGCGAATCGTCAACGTTCAGCCCAAACCTCCCGCCTTGACCAAGGACCTTCGCGCCCAGGAGGGGCTTATGCTCTCCATGGAGAGCCTTCTGTCCCTGCGCCAGAAGGGGTTCTTCGTCACGCCGACTGGGCAGCTGCTCTCGAATGAAGGCGAGCTGATTGTCGAGACGGACAAAGGGCTCGTTTACACTCTGCGATTTGGCGAAATAGCTCCCGGCGCCCCCGGTGCGAGTACCGGCTCGGACGACAAGACCAGCGAACGGCGCTACCTGTTCATCACGGTCAGCTACAATGACGAAAAGGCGGCGGCCTACAACGACGGCGACCCGTCCAAGGTGCGCGTCACCGGGAATCGGCTGGCGCGTGAGCTGACCAATCGTTTTGCCGACTGGTACTATGTGATTTCCGGCGCCGACTTCACCAAGCTTCGGCCACGCGCGAAAGACTTGTGATAGAAGACCTGGACGGGGTGGACCCCAGTGGATGGAATCTGAAGGCTCTCCACCTTTCGTCCACATGGTCCATGTCGTCCATGTCGTCCATCGGGCCCCTTCAATCCAGCCGCTTGTGAAAACGCAGGGCGCTGAAGGCGAGAATGGCCAGGCCGTAACCCAGCAGCGTCACCATCTGCGGCCACAGAACCGTCACTCCGCCGCCCTTCAGGAACACGTCGCGCACGATTTCCATCATGTACCGGACCGGGTTCAGGTAAGTCACGTACTGGACCGGCGCCGGCATATTCCGGATTGGGAAAGCGAACCCGCTCAGCATGAAGGCCGGCATGAAGAAGAAGAACGAAGCCATCATCGCCTGTTGCTGGGTCTCGGAAACTGTCGACAAGAACAGTCCGATCCCGAGGGTACTGAGCAGGAAGGCCAGGGAAGACACCAGAAGGACCAGTGGGCTCCCGCGGAAGGGGATTCCGAAAATCAGCAAAGCGCCGAGGGTCACGATGATCACCTCGAGAATCCCGATCAGCCCAAACGGCAGCAGCTTTCCGACCATAAGTTCCGCCGGGCGGATCGGCGTCACCATCAGCTGCTCCATTGTGCCGATCTCCTTTTCGCGGACGATGCTCATTGCGGTGAGCATGATCGTGACGAGAGCGACGATGTTGACGACCACGCCGGGCACGAAATAATACCTGCTGTAGAGACTGGGATTGAACCAGACCCGGCTCCGAACGTCCAGGCCCGGGGCGGCCAGCCGGACAGGGTTCGGATTAATGGGGGCATTGGCCGCCAGTCGCTCCCGCAGTCGCTCCTGCATGACTTGCCTGCCGTAAGCGCCGGCAACCTGGCCCGCATAGCTTGAAACGATAGCCGCGGTATTCGAATTGCTCCCGTCCACCAGAATCTGGACGCTGGTAGTCTCACCGCGCGACAGCTCGCGGCCAAACCCGGGAAGGACTCGGATGATCGCGCGAACAGAGCCGTTGTCGAGCAGCTGCTGAACTTCCGGGTCCGACGCTGGAACGGCGCTGATTTTGAAGTAGGGCGACCCTTCGAAGGCTGACTGCAAGTCGCGGCTGGCTGGTGTCCGATCCAGGTCCATCCACCCGATCAGACTTTCGCCCACATCCAGGTTCACAGCGAAACCGAACACGATCAGCTGGATAAAAGGCGGTAGAAAGAGCAGCACCCGCATGCGCGGCTCGCGCAACGCCTGGCGAAGCTCCTTGATGACGATCTCGTGAATTCTCCCCCATCTCATCGTCAGGCCACCTTTCTCGCCAGGATTCGCGTGGTCACCAGAAAGACCAGGCCGGCGTACACGATCAGAAAAATCAGCTCGACGAACAGAATCTCGATCCCGATGCCCTTCAGGAAAATCCCCTTCAAAAGCGTGACCAGGTACCGGGCCGGCACGATGTGCGTAATCAAACGGATGATGGCCGGCATGTTCTCGATGTCATAGACAAATCCCGAGAGCAGAAACGCCGGCAGGAAGGAGGTTATCATGCCGAGCTGGTAAGCCTTGAGCTGCGAGCGGGTCGCTGCGGAGATGAGGATTCCCCAACAGAGAACTCCAAAGAGGAAAATCGTCACCGTCACTATCAGGAAAAGCGCGTTTCCACGAAAAGGGACCCCAAAGATAAATATCCCTACGGCCACCGCAACCACGGTGTCGATAAACCCGATGATAAAAAACGCGGCCATCTTACCCAGGACCAGTTCGGTGGGACGGAGCGGGGTCGAAAGCAGCTGCTCCATGGTTCCCATCTCCCACTCCCGGGCAATCGTCAGTGAAGTCAGGAGTGCGGCAATGATCATCAGGATGACGCCGATCAGGCCTGGAACAATGTAATTCTTGGACTTCAGCTCGCTGTTGTACCAGATCCTCATTTGTGGATCGACGGGCGCTTCCAGCTCGTCCCCGGCCTGTCTGTCGAACCAGCGGGCCTGAAGCGTCAGGGAATGCGATTGAAGCAGGGCATCGGCGTAGCCGAGAGCTATTGAGGCCGTATTCGAGTCGCTGCCGTCCAGAAGAAGCTGAACCTGCCCTCGGTTGCCGGTATCCAAGTCCGTCGAAAAATCAGACGGGATGACCACTCCCAACAGGCAGCGGCTGCGATTGATCTGATCCTCGATCTCCGCATAAGACCGCGCCAGACCCAACACGTCGAAGTAGCGTGAGGCCCGAAACAGCTCGATCACTTCCCGGCTTTCCGGGCTGTTGTCGTGGTCGTAAATCAAGGTCGGGATGCGATCGACATCCAGCGTCAGCGCGTATCCGAACAGCAGCAGCATGAGAAGCGGCGTGGCCAGAGCCATCGCCAGGCTGAGAGGATCGCGGTAAATATGCAATATCTCCTTCCGCGCCACCGCCTTCGTCCGTCTCCAGCTCATGACGCTTTCCTCTCTTCCTCCTCGATGCGCGAGACGAACACATCCTCCATGCTCGCTGCGGCGCCTCTCAGCTGCCCGGGAGTCCCTTCCGCGATGATCCGTCCCCGGTACATGAGCGCCAGCCGGTGGCAGTATTCCGCTTCGTCCATGTAGTGAGTCGTCACAAAGACCGTCTGGCCCCGTTCAGAAAGGTCATAGATCAAGTCCCAGAACGTGCGCCGGGCGATCGGGTCCACTCCCGAAGTCGGCTCATCGAGAAACAGGATGGGAGGCTCGTGAACGATGGCACAGCCGAGCGCGAGTCGCTGTTTCCAGCCGCCGGGCAGAAGATGAGTCATCGTCTGCTCGCGTTCTTCAAGCCCCGCCATGCGGAGTATTTCCCGCTTCCTCTCTTCCCGCAGCCCGCTCGGAACGCCGTATATGCCGCTGAAAAAGCCGATGTTTTCCCCGACCCTCAGGTCGTCGTAAAGAGAAAAGCGCTGCGACATGTATCCGATTGTCTGCCTGACCTCCTCAGCCTGCGTGTAAACGTCAAAGCCGCCGACCATCGCTCGGCCTGACGTCGGACGCAAAAGCCCGCACAGGATCCGGATGGTCGTCGACTTGCCCGCGCCGTTCGGGCCTAGAAAGCCGAAAATCTCGCCGCGGCGCACGCTCAGACTGACGTTATCGACAGCGACGAAGCTGCCGAATTTCTTGACGAGATTCTCGATCTCGACCGCATAGCCGTTTGGCATAAGTCACTGCCTGCTCCAGCCTTGTGACGGCAGTCGCGTTACAGAGCCCCCGCATTCATTGTTTCTGCCGTCTTTTCGTTTCCTTCTCGATGAGCGCAATGAACACGTCCTCCAAAGAGGGCGCGATCGCCTCGATCTGACGGACCTGCAACCCAGCCTGCGTCAGCACCTGTTCAAGGACATTTCGGGGTGCCTGGTTGCCGGCAAAAACGTGAAGCGAATCTCCCGCCGGTGTTGCGGACAGAACCCCGCCGATCGGCTGGAGCGCTTCGCGCGCCTGCCGGTTGTCCGACGTGCGGACCTCGTAACAGATCTCGTCCAGGCTGCGTTTCAGGGTTTCCGGTTTTCCTGCCTGGATGATCTTCCCGCGGTGCATGAGCGCCACCCGGTCGCAGCGCTCGGCCTCATCCAGGTAAGCCGTCGTAACCACCACCGTAAGGCCGTCCCGGACCAGTTCGTAGAGGATCGTCCAGAAATCGCGACGCGAAACCGGGTCGACACCATTGGTCGGCTCGTCCAGAAACAGAATCTCCGGCCGGTGGAGCAGGGTGCACATGAGTCCCAGCTTTTGCTTCATTCCACCCGAAAGCTGACCGGCCAACCGGGTTCCGAAGGGTTCCATCCGAGTCATGTGAAGCAGGCGTTTGCCAAGCGCCTCACGGTCTCCTGCCGAGATACCGAACAGGTCCGCGTAAAAGTCCATGTTCTCCCGTACCGTCAGGCCCGTGTACAGGCCGAAACGCTGCGCCATGTAACCAATTCGATCCTTGACCTGGTTGGTCTGGCTGACTACGTCGTATCCGGCCACTGTGGCGTGCCCGGCTGTCGGGTTAATGAGGCCGGAGAGCATTCGCAGGGTGGTCGTTTTCCCGGACCCGTCCGGGCCCACTATCCCGAAAATCTCGCCCTTTGCCACGCGAAGGTCGATGCCGTCAACAGCGACGAGGTCGCCAAACCGCCGTGTCAGGCCCTCTGTGTGCACCATCTCCATAACTGTCCCGAGCGAACCAACTGACTAGTCAGAGACCTCCGGCAAAAGCCGGTGCAATCCCCCACAAAGCCGCACCAGGCGGGACAGAGCCGCAAGCGCAGCGTTTTTTGCGGAGCGCGTCGGGTGCGAACCGGAACCGACCAACGAAAGTGGAAGCACCGTGCACCCTTCCCGAAGGGGCACAAAGCCGCCGCGATCCGCGCGCAAGTGGAAGCGCCGTGCACCCGACGCGCTCCGCACAAAACGCTGCGCTTGCGGCTCTGTTTTGAACGCGCTGCGCTTGAAAATCATTTCGAAGGCCCTTTCGGCCAGGATCGGTTAGACTCTGTTGTATCTCGCAGCACCGTTCGGGATGCGGCGCGCTTCGGCCGGTCGTTTATCCTGAACACTGTGATTCCTCTTACTCCAGCACAATCTCCGCATCCGCCGGCATGTTCGACTTCAGCTCGTGATTCGGGTTTTCCAGGTCCACTTTGATCCGATACACGAGCTTCACCCGCTCCTCCGGGGTCTGGATCTGCTTGGGTGTGAATTCCGCTTCAGAGGATATGAAGCTGATCTTCCCCCGGTAAACCTTGCCTGGGAATGAATCAGTCGTGACCCGGACAGGCATGCCCAGCTTAATGCGCCCCAGGTCCTTCTCTCCGACGTATCCCCTCAGCCAGGGATGATCGATGTCGCCGAGCGTGAGGATAGTGCTTCCCGCTGCCACGACTTCCCCCAGCTCCGCCGACTTGACCAGCACGACCCCGTCGCTCGGCGCCGTGGCGATCGAATCGTTCAGCTGGGCGTTGATGACGCCAAGCTCGGCTTCCACCTGCTGAATCTCTGCCAGGCGCGCCTCTCGTTCCTGCCTGGTCCTTTTCACTTCGAGCCGCGCGGCTTCCGCCAGCCGGAGTCCGGCCTGAGCTCTGCTCAGCTGCGCTCGCGCCGCCTCAATTGTCTCGACCCGCGGGCCTTCCTTGACGAGTGATAGCCTTTCCTCGGCCTGTCTGAGCCCGGCGGCAGCGGCCTCGTAGCGACTCCGGGCCTGATCGTGCGCGGACGCGGAGATGTCCTCGTTCTCAAAGAGCGTCTGGGCGCGCTGCCAATCCCTTTCGGCGATCTGATCCTCGGTTCTGGCGCGGTCGACGCCGGCCTGTGCCTGCTCGATGTCCTGCTTGCGGCTGCCGGCGAGCAGCTCGTTCAGAACTGCCTGGGCACTGCGGACCTCGGCGCGGCGCTGCTCGATCTGTCCCTCGACTGTCTGGGACTGAAGGTCGATCGCGGTGTTCACCTGATCAAGGCGGGCTTGTGAGAAAACCCGCGCCGCTACCACGCGCTGCTTCTGGCTTTCCAACTGCGCTGTGTCCAGCCTGGCGATGATCGTACCAGCCTTGACTGGGTCTCCTTCCTTCAAAGACAGCTCTACAATCTTTCCCGGGATCCGAAAAGCGATTTTGACCTCTGTCATCTCGATATTGCCGGAAAAGGCGATGCGGTGGGCTGGCTCGGAAGAGAACCAGCCGCGCGAGTACATGGCGATCGAAACGAGAACGGCCGCAATCAGAACCAACGGGATCAAAAGACGCTTAGCCTTCATTTGTGAGTCTCCAAACAGTCGGCCGCTTACCGAGCCCCCGAGCGCCTCTCTTTGCCCTGCCTAAAAACGCTCGGCTCGTGGCTTTGTAAGACAATCGTCCTACTTGACCGCCTCCCGCGCTGAACCCATGGCGAGAGCCAGATCCGTCTTCGCGACCTGGAAGTTGTACACGGCTGCAATCTGGTTGTCCTGGGCGCGTTCGAGCCGGGTTTGAGCATCGGTCACCTCCAGGCTGGTGGTCACTCCGGCCTGATAGCGTCTCCGGGCTTGGGCCAACTCTCCTTGGGCCAATGCGACACCCTCGGCGGCCACGCGGATCTGTTCCTGAGCCGACTGGAGGTTGTCGAAAGCAATACGCACCTCCATCTCAATCCGGGCCTCCAGGTCGGCTGTCCGGGTGATCTCCTGTTCCAGCTGCATTTTCGCCTCGGTGCGGCGCGCGTCCCGCCTGCCGCCGTCAAATAGGGGGAGGCGCATCATAACCCCGTAAGTCCGGGTCGGGACCGCCGAGTCGAGTGCCGAGCCGATCGTCCCGTAGTCTCCAAAGGCAACGAAAGACGGCAGCCGTTCCCACTTGACTGCGCTGTGACTGAGTCGGGCCGTCCGCTCGCGCTCCCGCTGGGCTTTGAGATCCGCCCGGGTTTCCAGCGCCTTTGCCACGGCCTGCTCGAGATTCAGTTGAACCCGCTCCTGTGTAAACTGCTCGGTGATCTCGATCCTGTCGGTCAACTTGAGTCCGATGGCCTTCAGCAGACGCAGCTCGGCAGCCCGGTACTGATTCTGAGCGACGAGGAGACGCTGGCGTTCATTGGCCAGCTGCACGCGGGCCCGGGTGACTTCTATCCCGGTACCCGTTCCTGCCTCTTTCTGACTCGCGGCCAGGTCGAGCAGCGCCGCGGCCAGGTCAACGCTGGCGCGGATTGTGTCGACACGGCTTCGAGCTTGCCAGGCCGTCAGGTAAAGGCGTGTCACTTCTCCGGCCACGACTTCCTCGGCGCTGTCCCTCTCGCTTTCAGCCGCGTCAGCCCCGGACCGGGCGGCGTTGAATCTGCGTATTGCGCTCAAGTCAAAAACCGTCTGAGTCCCGGTCGTGCGCGCGTCGAAAGTGCTGAAAGGCCCGACGACCTCGGGGAAGGTGAACCCTGGGATGGGAACCGAAATCCGGATGCCGAAGGCAGCCAGGTTACGAGTCTGATTTTGCTGGGCGAGGGTGGCGTCGAAATTGGGTAAAAGCGCCGCTCTCGCTTGCCTGGCCCGGGATTCGGCGATCTGGACCGCGTCGTCTGCCAGCCGCAGTCGGACATCCCCATCCGGCCCCAGCGCCATGTCTACCGCCTGCTTGAGAGTCAGCGGGATCGGAGGCCTCCCGGACCCGGAAGAGGGAACCTGGCCTGCAACCGCCTGTATCAGGCTCATCACCAGACCCAACGACAAAACTGTCCTGTCTTTCGTCCGCATATTCAGTCCTCGCGGAATGCTGTCGGCTTGAGAAAAGGGATGAGGCGCCCGGCTTGGTTCTGCTGGTCGCCTGGCGCGCGAAACCTGGTTCTGCCTTCGGGAGTCAAGATTCCTTCAAAGAATACGCTCAACAGCGTGGCAAAAGTCTGGCTCGAAGAAAGCGGCAACTGAGCCAGAGTTTCCGGGTTCATCACGCGCCGGATCAGTGTCGAGTAGATGATCGTCAGCAGCTGTGGATCGAGACAATCCCGGATGAAACCTTCAGAGATGCCCTGTCGAATCAGGCCCCCGAACTTCCCGAGAACCCTTTGCTGGCGCCACGCGTCAAACTCCTCCCAGACATCCATCGCGTTCCGGCGAATGTCATCGAGAACCGGCTGGCGCAACCGCATCACGTAAAAGCCGATGATCGAAAACACGGAATGGAGTTTGTCCAGGAAGCCGAGGCTCTGGTCCTCGAAGACGGCGTTGGTCGCGGCCTCAACCTCGCCGACGATCTTCCGCATGACGGCCCGCAACAGCTCCTGCTTGCTTTTGAAGAGCCGGTAGAGGGTTTTCTTGCTCATGCCCAGCCGGTTGGCGAGATCGTCCATCGTGACCGCGCTGAAGCCGGTGGTGAAGAACATCGCATCGGCTTCCTCGACAACCCGTCGGCGGAGTTTTTCTTCGTTGCTTTTCTGCATGGCCTTTGCCCTTAAGGAAACTATACACGTTTCCGAAGTTTCCAGTCAACCGAGCCTGGTCCGCACCACTGTAGCCGCCACGGGTGATTCCGACAAGATGTCCAAAGCCCCCGAGATCACTGCCTCAGTGAGGTTGGTGAACAGTTGGCGAATGAAGAGCGCACGTTCTCCATACGCCGGTAGTGTGATGGGCCGGAAGTCTCCCCAATGCCCTTGAGAGAGCAGTACCACGGTTGCTTGCTTATCAACGCCGCTCGTATTGACAAGTGCGATGCCGCTTTCCACCCCCTCCGAGCGACGTTCCGAGAAAACCGCTGTCGCGGCGCCCATAGCAGGGCTGGCTGCCGCTGCTGTCTCGCTCTGAATTTCCCCGGTCGCCGCGTCGACGATGCGGTAAAAGCCGGTCACCAGTACCGGTACGTCCGACGTGACAACAGCGTACCCTTGGCGAAGTTCGTTGCCCGACTCATTGGAACGAAATTCGAGATTGTCATATGACGCAAGCGAGAGTTGCAGTTGAGCCGCTCGGTTTCCTGAAATCGTTGAGCAGCTGAAGGGGCTGGCCATTCTGATCGGAAAATTGTACGCTCGCTTCCCCGGGGATGTGGGAAGGGTTGGAGACAGTAAAGCTCGTTCTAAGCCGCCGCGTCGATCTTGACCTGCGTGCTCGAATCGCCGCCGGCCAGCCACAACCCCACTCGCTTGACAGGATACGCGAGGTCAATGACCAAGGCTTTGTTCCGCCATTGATGCTCCCGTTATCGTCCGGGCCCCCCAAAAAGTCTCCTGAAGCCACCGTTTCAACGCTGCTCCAACAAAACAGGGGAAACGCAAAGATAAGGACGCAGACAAACGCCGCTAGACTGTTCCTCACAGGACACCTCCTGGGAATCAGCCTTCCACGACCTCCAACCTCGCCGCATATGATGGTGCTTCTCAATCCATGGTAACCGCTCAGTTTTCTGCGAGCGAAGCGGCAGGCGCTTTTGGAGTTCATCCTGCC
>JBHGBF010000089.1:0-18566 GCA_041946865.1 Acidobacteriota bacterium
GCCACTATAACCGCCCGTCTCCACTCCGATAGGTGTTTTCCGGAGCAGTGCGCCATCGTGCCGCGACTCCGTGGCAGGCAGCGCAGTTTTGAGTCTGTGCGAGGAGGTCGAGCTTGTGTGTGTTCGGGCGATAAGGGCTCATGGTTGGATGGCATGCGCCGCAACGGTATCCCCGCCCGACCGCCTTCTCGTGAGAACGGTCAAAATGCCAGTAGCCTGGCCGGTTCTTCCGCACGTCGGCAGTAATCCGGTGGCAATCGGTGCATGTCTCGCTCGGAAAATCAGCCGGTTTCATTGGCTCAGGCAGCCGGCGCAACTCGACTGGCGAGGCCGACTGCCTGTGGGCGGCGATCTGCTGTGCGGCGACCCGCCCCATGTAGGCCGCAGGGCCGAGGAACGTGCCCTCCAGGGCTGCCTGCCCGTTAATGCCGGCAAATCCTGTGACCTCACCTGCAGCGTACAGGTTTTCAATCGGGCTCCCCGCCGCACTCAAAACACGACATGCTTCGTCGACCCTGACTCCTCCCATGCTTTTGCGGGTAATGGGGAAAAACTGCGCGGCGAAAAAGGGCGGTTCTTCGATCCTTCGAGGTTTGGGCGATGTCTTGGGTCCGAATGCGTTGAAATCGGTGTCAACACCTTGGTCCGCAAGTTGGTTGTAGCGGGGGATCGTTTCGGTCAGCACCTGCGCCGGCACGTTGATCTTCTCCGCCAGCTCACGGATTGAGTCCGCTTGCACGAGCACGTCTTCCCGGTCGTATATCAACCGGCTGACTTCTCCGAAACCGTCGTACCCGGCGAGGGTGATCCCTCCGAATCGAACACTGTCCAATAGGAGCCACCAGGCTGAGAGAGCAAGGTCTTCAAGAGTACCTTGGGGTCGCCGAACTCCTGCACAAAACGCTTCCCCAGCTGGTTTACCCAAATGGCCTGGAAGTTGAACGACGCCAGTCCCCGGTCGCCGGTCGAGTCGCGGGGATCCGGGAGCCCGAGCACGTAGCTCCATTGGTGGTCCATACGCGTCAATACCCCGCCCACAGCCACGACCATTTCATGCCCTGATTCAGTGGCAAAAGGCGAGGCGCCTGCCAACAATCGTCCCGGTGAAGGCAGGTCTTTTGGCCAGTGCTTTCGGACGAGCTCGAGATTGCTCCCGAATCCGCCAGTCGCAATGAGAACCGATCGGCCTTTCAGGATTCGCGCTCGATTCCGCCGGAGATCACGCACTAGCAGGCCGCGAACTGCCCCTCCTTCGGCGATGATTCTTTCCGCTTTCGTGGCCCACAGAAAGGTCACGATTGGGTGACGCAAGCATTCGCGGAACAGCGGACCTGCCAGGCCCAGCCCCTTTCCCGTTCGGCCAGCTCGATCGAATCCCTGACCTGGTTTTTCTCCTGAAAGGGGGTGGCTACAATGCAGAGAGCGCCATTCGACATAACGGCATGGCCGCCGCCAACAGTCGACATGTCCACGACAGTGACTTTGGCGCCACTCCGTGCAGCTTCCAAAGCAGCGCTCAGCCCGGAAATGCCGGCGCCAACGATGATCACGTCAGGCTGTTCGGGCCCGACCAGGGGTACCCAGGAGGCGCACCAGAATGACGACCGAAAGACTTACTCCTCGCATAATTCCTCTTTACTGAGCCAATGAAAAGAGCGTGGGCAAACTTCTGCGAGAGTTGAAATCAGAGTACGACTTCGCGGCCACCCGATCCACTCTCTTGATTTTGAACGGGGTTCGGTTCTGAATCGGGGTCACAGGGGAACGTGACCCATGGATGAAATAGAATCCCGCTCCGTAATCGAAAGAGCGGAAGTGGTCACGCTCGACCTAAAGGTAAGCGCGCGCCCCCAGATCTATCCAAACCGGCGAACTGCATCGACCGCATCAAGATTCAATTCTTCATCGCTTACTCTTTATATCGGGGACACAGAATTGGGGGGTCGGACCGCCCGATGGACGGCGGGGGGACCGTACAGTTGACCACTTGACTGGTCAACTGACCTTTCCGTAGTATTGACTCATGCGCAAGACCTACGGCGCCAGCGAATTTAAGGCACGATGCCTTCAACTGTTGGACAAAGTGAAGGAAACCGGAGAAGAATACATCATTACCAAGCGCGGCGTGCCGATGGCTAAACTGGGCCCAGTCGAGGGAAAAGCAACGAGACCGCTTCGAGGCTTGCACAAGGGACTGGTCGAGGTGAGAGCCGATATCGTCGGTATCACGTTCGAAGATGACTGGGAAGCGCTAAAGAAGTGAGCCTTCTTCTCGATACGCACGTCCTGGTTTGGTGGGACTTGGATGATCCCTCGATGCCGCCCCGCTTCTCAAAACAAATTGACGAGGCTCTGAGTCGGGGTTCGGTAGCGATCAGTTCAATCAGCCTCTGGGAAATAGCCAAGCTCGTCCAGTTGAAACGTCTCTCAACACAGATTTCCGTGGATGATTGGCTGGCAGATTTGGAAGAGCATCCGCAACTGGAAGTGCTTGATATAACGGCGAGGATAGCGGTAGAGAGCACCCGACTCGGTCCGTCTTTTCCTGGGGATCCGGCAGATCAACTGATCGCCGCCACCGCCCGCTGCCACGGCCTTCGGCTATTGACCACCGACAAACGTATTCGCGAGTCAGGGGTAGTAGCGTTGGCCGTCTAGCCTCTGGACCGGCCGGCGGATCGGCCTGATCGTGTTCTCAAAGGGCAGGCAACAGGTGAGCCCGGACTTGCAGGTCGGATGCCAGACTGTCCAGGGCGGCCTGGTTTCAGTGGGGGCTGAGAAGACAGCCCGCCAATAGCTATAGGATCTTCAGAAAGTATTAAACTAGTGAATCAGAAAGTTCCGTTCAGTCCCCGGCTCGCATCGGGACCGCGCTGGGGGCAGCCATCTTCCCTGGGCTCACGGCCACAGGCGCGTCCCGCCGGCGTCTTTGCCCCGGGAACCTTCGTCTGGAGGGCGTATGCTAAACGAGACTGTCTCAGTCGACGACTTGCGTAGCATGTTGGAAAGCGGTAGGCGGATCACAGTCCTTGATGTCCGCCCCGCGGCCGAAAGAGCCGAGCTGTGGATCCCCGGGAGCCTCCACATAGATGTCTACAATCGGCTGAAGGCCGGTGACACAGCCGCACTTTCAGATTTCCGGCCGCCCAGGGACACCCTTGTGGTGACCGTCTGCGCCTCCGGAAAGACCAGCCTCGTTGCGGCCGAACAGCTGCGCGGGCGGGGCGTCACGGCCTGTTCACTGGAGGGCGGGATGCGCGCCTGGAGTCTTGCCTGGAATCTGGCCGAAGTCCCGGTCACAGGTCTCGGTGAAACCCGCATCGTCCAGGTCCGGCGCACCGGCAAGGGGTGCCTTTCGTACCTCATAGGTTCCAGCGGCGGCGCCGTCGTGATCGATCCTTCCCTGGCCCCGCGGGTCTACCTGAATCTCGCCGAGGAGCGGGGCTGGAGGGTCGAGGTCGTTTTGGAGACGCACATTCACGCCGACCATCTTTCCCGGGCGAGAAGCCTTGCCCGGCAAGCCTCGGCGCGGCTGCTGTACCCGGAACAGGACCGGCTCTGTTATCCTCACGACAAGGCTGTCAACGGGGAACAAATTGCCTTCGGCGGTCCCAGACTTGAGGCCCTTCACACCCCCGGACACACCTGGGAAAGCACCTGCTATCTGCTCGAAGGGAAGGCGCTTTTCAGCGGTGATACGCTGTTTCTTGACGGTGTCGGTCGCCCAGACCTCCACGCCGGGACCGAGGAGCGACTGACCAAGGCCCATGCCCTCTATGGCTCGCTCCAGCGCCTCCGTCAGCTCCCGCCGAACGTGCTGGTCCTCCCGTCCCACACCGGAAAGCCGGCAGAGTTTGATGGACGGCCTCTTGTGTCGACGCTCGCAGACCTTTTCGAGAGCGTGGCGCTGCTCGGCTGTTCCGAGGATGAATTTGTGCGCTCGATCCTGGCCAGAACTCCCCCGACGCCTCCGAATCACTTGCGAATTATCGAGCATAACGAGGCCGGCGACTTTCCCGAAGAAGATGTCATCGATCTGGAGGCTGGAGCCAATCGCTGTGCGGTCGCTTAGCCAGGAGATGGTCGCTCCGCAACCGATTCGGCCGAGATTGAGGGCCAAGCGATGCCATTTTACAGAGACTATGTCTACCCCTTTCTCGTCGACAGACTGGGGAACCCAAAGCCCATCCAAGAAGTCCGCGAGCGCATTCTCCCTCTGGCGCGGGGCGCGGTCCTGGAGATCGGCTTCGGATCCGGCGCCAATCTTGCCTATTACGATCCCCGAAACGTGACCAGGCTCTACGCACTGGAACCGAACGCGAGAATGGTTCAGCTTGCTGAAAAACGCCGCACCCAAACCCTGCTCGACATCGAGTTCCTCGACCTTCCTGGCGAGCGAATCCCGTTGGGAGACAGGACGGTAGACACGGTCGTCAGCACCTTCACTATGTGCACAATACCCGGGATCTCGGAGGCCATTCGGGGTATACGACGGGTTTTAAAGCCCCACGGCAAACTCATCTTCTTCGAGCACGCACTCTCCCCCGACCCCCAGGTACGACGCTGGCAGGACCGGTGGGCCGCGATCCACTACCGCCTGTTTGCCGGCTTGCGCCTGACGCGGGATATTCCGGCTCTGCTGCGGGATGGGGGGTTCTGTATTGAATGGATGGAAGCCGGGCATCTGGCTGAATTCCCGAAGTCTTGGGCATGCTTCTGCTGGGGCACGGCTAAGCTGACAGCCACTGGTCAGTGACTCCAAACGTGGCTGGTCCTGCTGGTCCATCAGGGTCTGGAACCTGCACGAAACCGTAACTGCCACTGACGGTTTGGGGCAATTCGCAAGGTGGTGAATGGCCTCCCCTTGGTTCCTACCTGTCGAGAAGCTGCTTATAACCAGCGACTTACAGAGAGCCATGACAAGTGGAGCGGAGTTTGCTCACTCTGGCGGCAACGGTCGAAGTCCAAGAGCCACAAGCCTTGGAGGAAAGGAGACTACCATGAGAAGAAAGATCCTGACCCTGGCAAGCTTCGCAGTGATCCTGACCGTTATGACAGTAACGGCCTTCGGGCAACTTGGCCAGACCATACTGGCAAGCATTCCATTCCCATTTGTCGTGCAGCGAACACAACTGCCGGCGGGAAATTACTCGTTTGAACGAGACCAGAGCAACCCTGCCGTGCTGGCGATCCGCAGTCAGGACGGCGCAACCTCGATGCTGGTTGTGACCGAATCCGCTCAGGCCGTCAAAGCTCCAAATCAGGCCAATCTGGTCTTTGACAAGGTCGACGGAAAGTACTTTCTGTCGGAGCTCTGGACTGTCGGGACTGATCTCGGCAGGCAGATTCCGGAAGCGAGAGCCGAACATCGTTGGGAGCAGGATTACGCGGCAAGCCATTCCAACCCCAAGCAATTGAGCCAGATGATCACGGTGCCATGCACACGCTGACCGCAGGCTCGGTTCAACCCAGCTTAAGACCATGGTGGCGTGAGGAAACGAGTCTTCCTCACGCCGCTACCGTGAACGCCCTGACGAGGGAGAGCAAACCCCATGAGCACACGCATCAGATCCAAGCCACTGGCTGCCATATGCGGACTCTTGGCTTTCTATTCGACGCTGCCCCCGGCGGCAGCGGCCCCGGCCACAGTATCAAATGCAAGCGCGACCCTTCAGTCGCTCGAGAGCGACCTCCAGAAGAGCTACCTGGAACTATTCGAACTGTCACCCGATCTGCATTTCACGCCTGCACAGATTCAGGAAGCGCGGCGGCGTCTCCGGGAAGGCAGGGAAAACTGTGTTGAACGGTACAAAAAGGAGGCTGAGCAGGACAAGCTGCAAAAGCAAAAAGCGGAGCAAGACCTTAAGAAGCCGGGACTGACCGAAGAGGCGCGTCATCGGCTACATTGCGAGATTCAAGGTGCGCGTGAAGCCGAGGCCCAGACGCGCGTGCTGACCGCACACGCCATACCAATCGCGTACGACAACCGCGAGGCAAAACTCGAGCTTCTGGAGAAGTGGCCGAAAGATCTGCAGGAGATCCAGGCTGCCAAGGAAGACGGCTCCTATCGGAACCGACAATGGGGCGACGTAAAAGACATCGGCTTTCGCGAGATCGCCAAAGGCCAGGATGACGACATCAAGACCGGACAGGAAGCGATCAAACAGATGAAAGAGATGGGTCTGATGCCTCCTGAGCTTCAGGACAAGGCGGTGACTGACTATGTGACAGGTCTGGCGCAGAGAGTTGCCTCCCACTCGGACTTGAAAGTCCCTTTGCACGTTGCGGTGCTGGACGCCAAGGAGGCGAATGCCTTTGCCTTGCCGGGCGGCTTCCTTTTTGTAGAACGCGGGCTGCTGGAGGCGGTCGACGACGAGGCGGAACTGGCCGGAGTCATCGGCCACGAGATCGCACACGATGTGGCCAGACATGGACACAAACTGATGCGGCGCGGCGAAATAGCGTCAATCTTCTTCCAAGCCGCCGAGATCGCCGCTTCCATATTGACTGGTGGAACTGCCGGTATTGGCACGTACTACGCCCTTCAATACGGCTTCTATGGGCTTGGTTTGGCGCTCAATCTTGAATTGCTGGGCGTCAGCCGTGACTATGAATTGCAGGCCGACCGGCTGGGTATTCAGTATGCCTGGAACAGCGGTTACGACCCGAAAGGTTTCATCCGTTTCTTTGACAAGATGGCCAGTAAGGAGGGCTACGTCAAAGGCCTTGGCTGGTTCTACGATCACCCTCCGTTCTACGACCGAATGGTGAGCGCCGAACGAGAGATCGCTTATCTTCCGGTCCAGTCCGAGCCTGTCGAAACCTCGAGCCGGTTCGACCAGATGAAGAAGGACCTGCAAAAGGTGGTGGAAAAGGCCACTAAGGAGGAAAAAGAGGCACCGACTCTTCTCGCTCGCGAGCCCGGTTGCACGCCCGTCCGGAAGGTCGACCCCAATCAGCAGATCGATCTGCTGTGTTCCGTGGCGGAGGCCGGAGAAGAAGACTCGAATACGGCGAGGTTGTTCCAATGAAAAAGAAGAGCAGATTCCGCAGCGCCACTACGTTGCCACTGGCCGCATGTCTGCTGTTGCAGTTCGCTCGGGGCTCCAACAGCCAGCATAGGGAAGGTCCTGAGTTTCGAGTCGAGACCAAGGAAGTCACGGTTCCGGTCGTCGTTGTCGACAAGCAGGAGCGGGTTTACACCCAGCTGAAGAAAGAGAACTTCCGAATCCTGGAGGATGGCGTTCCTCAGCGAATAAGGTCGTTCATCGCCGCTAACACAGCTGACGATTCTCCCCTGGTCGTGATGCTGCTCCTTGAATACGATGACTTGCTTGCCCACCTTCGGGATGAGGTCATTCAGCCGGCGGGCTTCTTTGTCACCCGTGTGATGGGGCCGAAGGATTTTGTCTCTCTCGTCGATTTCGACACAAGGCCTCACGTTCTCGCTGACTTCACCCGCAATCGCGCCACCCTTCTCGATGCCCTCTCGCAGCTGGTCAACGGCAACCCTGCTTTCAGCGAGTCCAGCCTCTACGACGCGCTCAAGTTTGCATTGGCGGGCGGCCTGCTCGATGACAACGAGTACAAGGGGATGTCGGCCGTCAAAGGCCGGACGGGAATCCTGCTTCTCTGCACGGGGCTGGACACCCTCAGCAAGACGAGTTACGACGAGATCCAAAGGATTGTGGACAACTCGGGCGTCCCGATTTACGTCCTGGGTATAGCAGAGCTCGCTTACGTCCGGGCTGAGCCTTACCTCAGCGACGTTCAGCGCGTGACGTTCGCGGAAGCGGAAAATGTCCTGAAGACCTTTGCGCAGACCTCAGGCGGTAAGTATTACCCCGTTCGATTCGAGGCCGAGGTGCAGGACGACCTCAATCAGATTGCGGTGATGCTCCATCACGAGTACACCCTTACCTATGTTTCAAGCAATCCCCCGCAGGCGGGCCGCAAGCGCAAGATCGAGGTCTTGGTTGATCGCGACGCTGATGGAAGGCCCGACCGTGACCTGCGGCCTCAATACCGGCGCTTTTATGTTGAACCCAAGCAGTAAATGACTTACCGTGACGGGTCGTCAACACCGCCGCGCCTCTTCCAGCTGGGCTTTTGCCCGGATGAGGCCCTTTCGTATCTGGCTGAGCGAGAGCTCGCTTCTGGCCAGAGCGATCCAGCCCAGCAGCCACAGCGGAGCCGTGAGAACAAGAAAGATCAGGAACGAAAGGCCGGCTGCGCGTGGCTTGTCGATACCGAACATCTGCAGCCCGATGACGCAAAAGAACTGGTAGGATCCGACGTTGGCCGGAGCATTGGGAACCGCTGTCCCCAGACGGACAATCAGCATAACCGCCGCCCCTGCGAAGAACGTGAGCGAGGTGCCTGACGCACGGATCACCAGCCAAAAGGACAGGGCCTGCGAAGCCAGTAACAGCAGCGAGAAGAGACTCGCCTTGCAGAAAGACCTGTTCAATCGAATCTTTCCCGTCTCCACTACGGCGAAGCGCACGGCACGCACGACCGGGTCCAGAATCGGCCCTCTCGATCGAGCCGCGGCTGACGTATCCCCTGCAGTCGAGCGAGCTCGGATGACAATGAAAAGGAACGTGAGCGTCAGGATGCCGACGAGGGACCCGAACACATCGGCGAGCCTTACTAATCCCTTCGGGAGCGGCGACAAAAAAGCCAGGAGGCCGAGTGCCAGGGCCAGCCAGATGGCGTCAAGCAGGCGTTCAACAGCCATCGAAGGCAGGGCGGATACAAGGCCGACCGCCATTGTGCGCGATACCAGATAGGCCCGGACCAGTTCGCCGAGCCGCATGGGCAGCATCTCGCTTGTCAGCAGTCCTGCGTAGATCGCTTGGACAAGACGAGCCAACGACGGCCGACCCACCGGCCGAAGCAGCTCGGCCCACCGAAGAGCCTGGAAGACATAACTCAGGACGTCGAAGCCGATCCCTGCCGCTATCAGCCCCCACTTCAGTCCCGTCGCACTGTGAGCGATATCCCTAACGGCGACATCACGGAAAATCCATGCAAGGCAGGCCAAGGCGACCGCGTAACTGAAGGCGACACGAGAGTATTTCTTCAAGCGAGCAGGAGGATTGATGGCCATAGGCGTCAGTTGTTTCTAGCGGGAAGGGCTGATGCAACCGAGAACGCGGGGGCGGTGTTTGTTCTGCCGTCCGTCTGTAGTTCCGCCTTCAGGCGGGTTTTTATAAGCGCAGATCCTGCTGTGGCTTGGCTCTGAAAAGTGCGCCTGAGGGCGGAACTACAAACGGATCAGGAGGCGCATCCTCCACCTTTTTGTACATTCTCGCTAAGGGCGCGGTTCGGTAACGCCACTCCAGCATGCCTTATCGCCAGGCCCTCCAGGTTCTTTCGCCAAATCCGGTTTCCGCGCAAGCGCCGAAGCCGGTGGAAAACGGGCATGGGACAGTCCGCCCGGGGCCAGTCGCGGGTTTGACAACCTGTAAAGGGCAAGGGCGAGCCTGGGCAGGTCCGTGTAACTCTGAAACAACGCGTAGCAAGGTTCCCAACCGGTGGCGAACTTCGACTTGAATTGGCTTATCCCCTTGTAGCTGAAGATGAAGTTCAGGTGACGGAAGAAGTTATACACGAGCCGCTCTTCCCTGCTGGCTTTGTCTCGTTCGGAGAATTCTGCCATCGGCGCCATACCGAGGTTGAACCTCAAGTAGCCTTGTTCTTTGTTCCAGGACAGCAGTCTGACAAACAGGAAATCCATGGTCCCGTTTGGAGCGCTGCTGAGCCGACGCAGCAAGTCGACCGTCGCCTCACCGGGGCGGAAGCTCGGGATTATGTTCACGAACGCCAACATCCTGGCGCCCTGATCCTCGACGGCGAACAGGGGAGTTGACCGGATGTAATTCTCGTTGAACATCCCGAGTGTGAAGCTGCGCTCCCGGCGTCCGTGAATCCTCTGCCAGTCTTCGGAGACAAGTCTGGCCTGGCTGATCACCTGCGCCGGCAGTGGCGCAGGAATGTAGATCGCGCGCAGCCCCTGTTCCTCCAGCCTTCTCAGATGCCGGCGAAGGCTCCTCATGGACCCTCCCTGAAGCGAGAAAGTCTCAAGGTCTACGACGGCGTCTTCACCGATCTTCAATTCTCTCATTCCTGCATGATGGTACAAAGGCAGCAGATCGGGGAGCGTCTGGTAGAAGGCGACTCGCCAGTCGCTTTCTTTGCAGTACCTCAAGAATCCGCCAAGAAGTTTGTCCATCTCCTCGCCCGGACCAACCGGGTCTCCGAGAACCACGGCGATATTGGCCGCCACACGGTACGAAAGAAAGGCCTGTCTGGAGGCAGAAAAGAAATAAGATTTGTCGGGCCAGGTCTTGAAGTAGTCCAGGGATGACCGGCCCCAACGCACAAGAATCTGAGCTGCCTCTTCACGCTCCTTCGGTTGTGTGCGATAGATGTAAAGGACCGGGCGAAAAATGGAGAACAGGGCGTACAAAACGGCAGCCGACGTCATCAGAGTGACAGAATCCAAGAACCAGTTGCCATACCGGGTATGCGCGACAAGACCAGGGTCCGACCGGAGAGTCATGAGGTCAAAGGTGTGGTGGATCGAGTCTCGGAGTGTGAAACTGACGCCAAAGTCGCGGGTATCAAGCAACCAGAACCCGGCGACACCGTACGAGACGGCCAGCAAGAAACCACAAAGCAAACGAATCAGGGAAGCTCTGAAGCCCGGCCGGTCACTGTGGACCGTGAATTCTTTTCGGGTCATCAGGAGGACGGCAACGACCAGCAGAGAATACAGGGCAGGCGCGTAATCCAGACCGTGCATCAAGTGGACAGTCACCGACGCAACGGACAGAAACAGAACCGTATAAAACGCTCGTTTCTTCCTTTTAAGAAGGTTCCACGAGGAAATCACCAGGGCAAAGCCGGTGAGAAGCACCAGGAAACGAGAGGCGTGCAATAAGGCCAGCGGGAAGACTTCGGGCAGCGTTGCCCATCGACGCTCTCCAGGGACCGTCAGGGACGCCAGGTTGGCAATCCCGCTTCCCGCGGTGATCAGCGCGATCACCCGGAGCGGCCATTTTTCCCCTCGCATCAGTCCTTCACCTTTCAGAAGCGGGAGCGCAGCCATCCTGCCCAGGCATCCTGTCTGCGCTCCGGGAGTCAGGCCGGGGCCGCTCACCTTGGTTAGGTCGCCGGCAGATTTCAGCGAATGGGCCGAGCGTATCGAAACCAGTGAGCGGCCCAGCAGCCGCGCCGGCAGGCTGTCAGCGCGGCGGAGGCGTGGCAGCCGAACGATCAGCGTTTCTCGACCGCCACGAACAGGGTCGTACCACCCCTGTTGACAAGCAGGAGAAGCGGGCCTTTGTCGGAAGCCCGCACCGCATCCTGGAAGTCACGAAGATTGTCGATCGGACGACGATTCACTTCCTGGATCACGTCCCCTCGTTCCAGTCCTGCCTCGGCCGCAGGGGTGTCGGCCTGGACCTGCAGAACGACTACGCCCCTCGTGTTCGGCGTCAGGTTCAGCTCACGCCTGACATCCGGAGTCAACTCGTCGACCACGACTCCCTCCATTGCGCTCTCCGGACCGGGTTTCTCGCTCAGGCGCGCCTCATTGTCCTCCGGCATTTCACTCAGTTTCACGGGCACGTCCAACTCACGGCCTTTGCGCAAAATCCTTAGTTTCACTTCGGTTCCGGGAGACAGGGAGGCGACTTTCAGCCGGAAGGAATGGGTGTCCGTAACCGGCTCCCCGTTCATTGCCAGAATGATGTCACCAGTAGTAAGGCCGGCGCGAGCTGCAGGGCCGCCGGACACCACATCTCCGATCAGAACGCCGCGGGTCTGATCCAGGCCAAAGGCCTTGGCAATTGCTGGAGAAAGGTCTTGAATCGCCAATCCGACCCAGCCTCGGATGACTTTCCCATTCTTCATAACCTGGTCCGTGACCTGGTGTGCCATGTTGATCGGAATGGCAAATCCTATGCCCTGGTTGCCCCCGCTTCGGGACAGTATGGCTGTATTGATTCCTATCACCTGCCCCTCCGCATTTACCAAGGCCCCTCCCGAGTTCCCCGGATTGATGGCGGCATCGGTCTGGATGAAGTCTTCATAGTCCTCGATACCCAGATTGCTACGCCCGGTTGCGCTCACGATTCCCATCGTGACGGTTTGCCCCACCCCAAACGGGTTGCCGATGGCAAAGACCAGATCGCCAACCTGCGTCTTGGACGAGTCTCCCAGGGTAAGGACCGGGAAGTGGCTCCCGTCAATCTTCACCACGGCGATATCCGATTTGGGATCTGTCCCGATCACCCGGGCGTCCAGCTCGCGTTTGTCCGAAAGGAAGACCTTCACATCCCCTGCGCCCTCCACCACGTGACTGTTCGTCAGGATGTAACCGTCCCGGCTGACGAGCACTCCGGAGCCCAGACTCTGTTCACGCCGTTCTTTGGGAACGTCGAACGGCCCGCCAAAAAACTGGCGGAAAAACGGATCATTCAGAAAGGGGAAGAGTTCGCCCTGATCGTTTTTAACCACTCGAGTTGAAGATATGTTGACTACCGCCAGCTCCGCCGGTTTGAGAACGCCGGCGAAGCTGAGCGGCAGACCAAGGCCCGGGGCCGAACCGGCAGTGTTGGCACTGACTGACAGCGGCGCGTTTGAGGCCCCTTTCCCGACTGTGTCGTCAAGCACCAGAGTAGCGACTCCGACTGCGATCAGAGTCAACGGGAGCATGATGGCGACCAGCACCAGCCAATATAGAGTCCTTTTGCGATTCAGCATTCTTACCTCCTGACCAGGTGGTCCAAGCTCGGGATTGCTATTCGAGAGCGCTGCAAGTCTTTTGCCAATCGTGTCTGGTTTGCCAACGCCTGTCCTCGTAAGAGTTGGCGACTACTAAGGAGGAGCGGATGGTCTGAAGGCCGACGAAATGGGAAGCCGAATGACGTTTTCGTGAAACCTGCTTGAGCCTGGTCCTGTCTGTCCAGGCCTTTTACGGAAGCGGAACAGGCGCCCGGAGCGTGCTCCATGGGCGCCTGTGCCGGTCATGAACCCGGCTAAGAACCGGACTGCCCAGAGGACGGGCCCCGGTGAGAGTGTTTGCTCGCCTTCGTTCTTTGTGCCATTGACTGGTTTCCTGCAAGGGCGATCCGGCTTGCAGTCTTCTGCCCGTTCGTTTCCTTGTACCAGACGGTCACATGACTCCCGTTCGTCAGGCTGTCAGGTCGGGTGGCATCAGGTGCGAGGACAAACGTTTCCTCCTTCCCTGCTGCAGTGCTCACTGACAGTTGGCTGCCATTCCACGACTTCATCGTTCCGGTGATCCTGTGCCCCGCCATCTGATGTTTCTCCGTCATTTTGTGCGTATCCTTGGTGTTCGATGCCTTCGAACTTTGATTGGAGGCCATGGCTGGCCCGAAGGCAAGAACGAAAGCGACCGCACTGAGAAGTAGCATTCTCTTCATATCCTGGCTCCTTTCTCGTGAGACGGACCAACGAGAAGCGGGCCCTCGGCTCGTTCCTACGGGAGGAGCGGTTCAGTCTCCAGCTTTGAAACCAGCCGGATTTCATCAGCGTTAGAACTGCCGTCCGGTTCGACCGAATATCGGATAAGGACGTAGTCCCCCCGCTGAATCTGATCAATGGTGCCTGAATGGTTTCCCTTTAACACAATCGTCGAGGGCGTGAGCCTCAAATTCTTGACTTCCGGCTGGTGAAGCTCAACTGCTTCGCGAACTCGGAGCAGCGAGGCTTCTCGCTCCAGAAAGACGACCTGACCCGAGAGATAATGAGTCGTACTCCGAATCTTGGCTTCGTTAGTTCCGCGATCCTGTGAAGCTTTGCGACTGAAACTGAATCCTTTGCAGCCAGTGTAAAGCGACAGGAGAACACTGGAAGCCCAAGCCGCCTTCTTCGTGATCCGCATCATGGATTGTTCTCTCTTGACGGCTCTTCAACTGGCAAACCTCGTGCCATGCGAGGGCTGTGGTCGTCGTCTCCACCAAGCCTTCTGGACTCAACTAGTTATCCGGGTCCAAACCGGGAAGGGGGGCGGAGGCTTGAGCCGGGGAGTTCACGAAAACGTGACTGATGATGAACGTTTTGGGGTCGGGGGATCAGCGGTTCCAGGAGAGTTGTACCCCACCGAAGTCTGGCAGAGCAGAGAGATGCCACGGAGCTGCAAGCGCAGCGCTTTCCAGCGGAGCGCGTCGGATACGTGCCTTCAGCGCGAATCGATCTCGCTTCCGGCACGGATCCGACGCGCTCCGCCGGCAAGCGCTTCGCTTGCAGCTCCGTGGGATCTCGCTGCGCCGTTCGCCGATTTTCATCGTCGCGGGTTGCCCGAACCCAGACGCGCGCGGCTCTGTTTGAGGTTGGAACGCGAAAGAGTTGCCGGCGCCTACCTTTTCGGCTCCGAAACGTTCTCGGACTGCCTTGGCGTCGCCAAACCGTATTTCTCCAGCCGATAGTTCAGTGTCCGATACGTCATGCCAAGCAGCCGCGCCGCCTTTGTCATGACGCCACCGCTTTTTTCCATGGCCTGAACAAGAAGGTGTTTCTCTAACTCTTCGAAGTCCACTCCTTCATCCGGGAGCTCGATCCAATCAAAACTCGTCCGGGGCGTGGAAGGCGCCCGGACCTCGGGCGGCAGATCGGCCTCCTCTATCTGATTCCCCTCGGCGAGGATCATCGCTCGCTCAATCGCCGATTCAAGCTGCCGCACGTTCCCCGGCCAGCTGTAAGCCAGCAGACGCTGCATAGCGCGGGGAGAGACACGCTTCACTTCTTGGGAAGCGACCAACTTGTATTTTTTCAGGAAATGCTCCACCAAAATCGGAATGTCGGTGGTTCGTTCACGCAGGGGAGGAATGACTATCGGAAACGTGTTAAGCCTGTAGTACAGATCCTCGCGGAATTTTTGTTCGGCAATCATCTTCGCTATGTCGCGATGCGTCGCCGAGATGATGCGCACATCCACCTTGATTCTTTCACTGCTGCCCAGCCGCTGTACTTCACGTTCCTGAAGGACCCTGAGGAGCTTTCCCTGGAGAGGAAGTCCTAGATCTCCGACTTCGTCCAGGAAGAGGGATGACCCGGAGGCCTCTTCCAGCAGCCCCTTCTTTCTCGAGAAGGCACCCGTAAAAGCCCCTTTTTCATACCCGAACAACTCGGACTCCAATAGAGCCTCAGGGATCGCGGCACAATTGAGACTGAACATCGGTCGGGCCGCGCGGGGACTGAGTTGATGGACGGCACGGGCCACCAATTCCTTCCCGGTGCCGCTTTCGCCGTAAATCATGACGGTCGTGCTGTTGGGCGCCACTTTTCGTATGAGACGGAAGACCTCCTGCATACGACCGTCCCGGCCTACGATAGACTCAAGCGAACAGCGCTCGTCGAGCTGGCTTTTGAAGAGCCGATTCTCGTGGATCAGACGAGCCTGGGTGACGGCCCGCTCCACCAGCAAGATCAGTTCCTCCCGGTTCAACGGCTTTGTCAGGTAGTGGAAAGCGCCCTTCTTCATCGCGTCGACGGCAGACGGAACGCTGCCATGGGCGGTAACGACGATGATGAGTTGATCGGGCAGTATTCTCCGGGCACTCAGCAAAAACTCGATGCCGTCCATTGCCGGCATCTTGAGATCAGTCAAGACAACATCATAGGCTCCGGTTTCAAGCATCTGCAGGGCCTGAGCCGGACTGCCGGTGGTGTTGACCTCGAAGCCCGAGTCCCGAAGAATGAGAGCCAGAATCTCCTGTTGTCGTTTTTCATCATCCAGCACCAGGATCGAGCCCCTGTTAGCTTTGTTGCTCATCACTGCGGTCTCCTGCACGTGTCACAGCGGCCGCCGGAAAAGAGAGCTCGAACCTGGAACCGCGTCCTGGCTGAGAAAAAACGCGGATCCGGCCATCGATGTCGTGCACCCACTTCTTGACCAGCGCCAAACCCAGCCCCACTCCGGACGACTTAGTCGTAAAGTAGGGATTGAAAATCCTGTCGATCGACTCCGGCTCAATTCCCGGGCCGGTATCCTCCACCCAGATCACGACCTCACCCGGCTGAGCGGAACTCGTCACTCCCGCCCGGACACGCCCGTCCGGCCCGCTCGCTTCGACAGCATTCTGTAAGAGGTTGACGAGCGACCGCCTCAACAGATCCGGATCGACGACCGCCTGGAGGTTCTCCTCGGGAACGAGCACTTCGATGGCCGCCTCCTGCGAATACTGCCTGCGGGCGACCTCCTCCCGGCTTTCCGCAAGAATCCTCGCTACCGATTCAGGCTTAAGGCGCGGTTTGATCTCCCTACCGAAGTCCAGGAAATCCTGGATCATGGTGCTGACCCTCATGAGCTCGCAATGAGCCTGGTTCAGGAGTTCGCGGGAAGCAGGATCGTCCAAGAGGCTCTTGCTGCTGAGATGCTCAAACGTGAGTCCGATAAAATTCAGAGGGTTGCGGACATCGTGAGCGATGCCGGCCGCCATCTGCCCGAGAGCGGCCGATTTCTCCTGTTCTCTCAGCCGCCTCTCCAACATCTGCTGTTCCTTAAGTCGTGCGCTCATGCTCCTGAATGCGGCCACGAGGGCCTGCAATTCCGGGCTCGGCGGATCTGGAATTCGAACGTCAAGGTTCCCGCCGGCCACCTCCCCCGTGGCCTGTTTCAGATCTTCAAGCGGCCTGGTCAGGTACGAGACGAGGCCGAACATGAGCAGCATTCCGAGACCAAAGACTCCGACCGAACCCAGCGTCTTGTAGAAGGCCATATTGCGGAACAGGACAGCGAAGTTATCCAGCAAAAGGTGGAGGCTGACGTAGCCGAGCAAGTGATCTGCCGCAACCACCGGGATCGTCAGATCGTACCTCGTTTTTTCCTCTGTGGTGGCCAAAGCCGGCCGAAATACACCCCGATTGGATGGTTCCGGACGCCGGCTGCTGGCAATCACTCTGCGCTCAGCGTCGAGGATGGTTATTTCTTCGACACCGCTGGATCTTAATCGAGACTGGTAGTCGCGTAGAACATTCGTCGCGGTCGTGTGCGCGGACCCGGCGGGAAGCTGCTGGACGCTTATCTGAATGGCTTTGGAAAGGGTCTGAACATGGGACTGCACCTCGGCCAAGGCCGCTCGTTCGATTCTGCTGGTGAGCCAGTAATTCAGGATCGCCGTCATGCCGAAAAGAACAAGCATCACTCCGGTGACGCGAGCCCTGAGGCTGAAATCCCTACGATGGGCTGGAAAAAGGCGCATAGTCTTCGCCTCTCGCGAGATTTGCTGACCCGATACGGATCCGTAATGTATAGGTTACCTTTCTTCCCGGTTGCAGTTTAACAGTTGCTCGGAGGACCGTGACTCAATCCTTGAAGCGCTGGATCTCGAAGGGCGTCGCCCAGGACTGCCCCAGCCCGGCAACCCACACCGGGTCAAGTCGCTGCTGGGCGATCCTGTTCCAACCAGGCAGACGCCGGCTTTATCCAGCCGCAGCGAGTTTCGCCGTTATTTCAGGGTTCCCGCCGTGGCCCGAGGGCGCCCGTTTTTCAGTCCGGCCGTCGCTGCCACCCTGTTGGACGACCACGGAACAGATCAGTCACGGCCTGACTCCGCGCCACCCACTGCCGGGGTGAATACGAGGAAGTACTGGTAGGGGAGAAAGGTGTGCTCCTTCAGGAGCTCGAAGCCGTTCGCCCGCATCTGCGCCATCAAGTCTTCTTCGGCAATCTTCATTTCGACGGGCGGACCTATCGGGAGTTCTCGCTTTTGAAAGTCGATCATCACGACCTGGCCCTTCGGCTTGAGCATCCTCTTCATGAGCGCCAGGTATTTGGTCTGGTTCTCGATGTGATGCCAGGTGTCGCAAATGAAGAACCGGTCGATCGAGTTGTTGGGCAGAAGCGGATCGTCCGGGGGAGCGAGGATCGTCGTGACGTTGGCGACACCCATATCCCGGATAGCGCGATTCATGTGGATGATCATGTCGGGACTGATGTCGACCGCGTAAACTCTGCCGGTCTCGTTGACATGCCTTGCGAGACGAAAAGCGAAGTACCCGGAGCCTGCACCGATGTCAGCGATGCGCTCGCCCTCTTTCAAATCGAGCGCCATAAGCACCTCATGAGGCTTCTGGTATTCGTCGCGTTTCGGATCCTCAAGGAACGCGATGTAGGCCTTCGAGTCCTGGTGGAGCCGATGCATTTCCTCAGGGGTGGGTTTCGGGCTTTCCTGAGCCCATGTAACAGAGGCGACGAGTCCGAGAACCCGGATACAAACGACGTAGTGCTTCATGGTTCTCCTTGATGCGTGACGATGCCAACCACTATTATCCGCTTCGGCTCGATCCAAGTCTAAAGCAGGCAGCGAATCCTAGGGCGAGGGCCCCTCAAGCGAACCCCGCATTGGGGCGGTTGTGCGAGACCGAGCACCAGGAACTTTGATCAGTCGAAGGTCCTAGGCTCGTTCGGGGACTTCGCCCCGAACGAGTGGCCCCTTCGGGGCAGCGCAAAAAGAATTTTCCATTTTCCATCTGGTAACCGCTCAGTTTTCTGCGAGCGAAGCGGCAGGCGCTTTTGGAGTTCATCATGC
>JBHGBF010000009.1:0-53513 GCA_041946865.1 Acidobacteriota bacterium
CCGGCCACTATGGGCGCTCGTTTCCACTATCCCGGGTGCGCAAGGGGCATGATGAACTCGTTGGCGGATGACAAGCGCAGCGACGAAACAGACGCACCGCTGTGGCGCTTTCGGAGCCTACCGTACGAAGACCGAGGACTTACCTGCTAGAATTGGCGGATGACACGGGAGACGGGAGGTGATCAGGACGGCGTGCTGATTTACGACGCGACCGCTCGCCAGTGGCTTCGGTTCGCGCTGCCGATTAAGACGTACACCGCGACCTCGCCAGAGACTGTCCTCTCATGTCTGCGAGAGATCGACCAGCATCTGCTCTCGGTACGCTGCTGGGCAGCCGGATTTCTCTCTTACGAGTCTTCTCCCGCGTTCGACGATGCTTTAAACGTCCGGCCTCCGGGGCCTTTTCCGTGCCTGTGGTTTGGCCTTTACGCCGAGCCTGAGATCGTCTGTCCCGTTTTTGCCTCGAATCAGATATCCCCGATCAATTGGGCCCCCTCCGTCACGCCCGATCAGTACCGGGCCTGCGTCCGGCAAATCAAACTGCATATCGCCGAAGGTGATACCTACCAGGTGAATTACTCGTTTCGGCTGCACGGTTCTTCTTGCGGCGAGCCTTGGAGTCTGTTTTCGCAAATGGTTCCTTCCCACCAGCCTGGTTACGCCGCTTACATCCGTGCGGGTCGTTGGATCATCTGTTCGGCCTCACCGGAGTTGTTTTGGGCGCGGCAGGATGGGCGAATATGGTCACGGCCAATGAAAGGCACCGCTCCCAGGGGGCTCTGGTTCGAGGACGACGTTTCAAAGGCCGAATGGCTTCGGAGCTCCGAAAAGAACCAGGCTGAGAACATCATGATCGTCGACATGGTCCGAAACGACCTGGGACGCATAGCGGTTAAGGGGAGCGTGTCGGCCACTCGTCTTTTCGAAGTGGAACGACACCCTGCCGTCTGGCAGATGACCAGCACGGTCGAAGCCCAGTCAGCCGCTTCATTGACCGAGTCGTTTCGGGCGCTGTTTCCGCCTGCTTCCATCACAGGGGCGCCCAAAGTGAGGACGGTCGATATTATCGACCGGCTCGAGACGACGCCCAGGCGCATCTACACGGGAACCATCGGCTTTGTCTCTCCGGACGGTCGGGCGCAGTTCAATGTGGCGATACGGACCCTGCTCCTCGACACTGAGCGCCAATCGGCCGAATTCGGAGTCGGAAGCGGGATTGTCTGGGATTCACAAGAAGAGTCGGAGTATGAAGAGTGCCTCATGAAGGCGAAGACTCTGACTCAGGCGGGACCGGAGCTCCAGCTTTTGGAAACGATGCTCTGGACTCCGGAAGAAGGGTATTTCCTCCTGGAGAGGCATCTCGGGCGCCTTTCTCAAAGCGCCGCGTATTTTGCATACCCGCTCAACCTGGATGCCGTTCGCAACCGGCTGAAGCATCAGGCGTCCGGTTTCGGTTCAACTCCCCACAAGCTCCGCCTGTTGGTCTCGTCCTCGGGTCAAATAGCGCTCGAGAGCCATCCTTTTGAGCCAGCACAAGCCGAAACACGCATCTGTCTTAGCAGATGTCCGGTGGATTCCCGCGACCGGTTTCTCTATCACAAGACCACGCATCGGACGGTGTACGAGACGGCTCGGCGCGCTTGCCCGGGTTACGAGGACGTGATTCTGTGGAATGAACGAGGGGAAGTCACCGAAACGACGGTCGCCAATCTGGTTGTCGAGATGGCTGGGAAGCTTCTTACGCCGCCCGTCTCGTCCGGACTCTTGCCCGGCACTTACCGGGCGCTTTTGCTGGACGAAGGGAAGATCTTTGAAAAGGTCCTTCGCCTGGAAGACCTGAGGAACTGCTCGGGCATCTACTTGATCAACTCGGTCCGCAAGATGAGGAAAGCAGCGCTGGATTGACGATTCGTGACTGATGATTGATGATTGACCTGTGGGCCCCGTAAATCGAGAATCATCAATCATCAATGATCGCTCATCATTCACCAAGGTGGGAGAGACTAAGAGGATGGGAGACAGCCTGTCAATCAAAGACAACCGTACCGGGCGCGAATACCAGGTTCCGATTCAATCAGAAACCGTTAAGGCAGTCGACCTTCGCAAGATCAAGGTCCAACCCGAAGACTTCGGGTTGATGACTTATGATCCGGGGTTCATGAATACGGCGTGCTGCCGCAGCTCCATCACTTTCATAGACGGTGACAAGGGCATTCTTCTGCATCGCGGCTATCCGATCGACCAGTTGGCTGAGTACTATTCGTACCTTGAGGTGGGACACCTGATCGTTTGCGGCGAGCTTCCCAGCGCAGCCGAGGAGAAGAAGTGGCGGGAAGCGATCATGAGCGAAACGAAGCTGCCCGACGCTGCCGTCCAGGTGATCCGAGCCTTTCCGAAGAACGAGCACCCGATGGGGATGCTCGTCAGCGCCGTGGCCGCCTTGTCGACATGTTATCCGGAAGCCGAGCGGGTGGACGATCCGGCCAACCGCCGGCGGCAGATGATCCGGCTGATTGCCAAGATCCCCACAGTGGCCGCTTATATTTACAGGCATCAGTTGGACTTACCGTTCGTTCCTCCTTCGGACCTGAGCTATGCCGGGAATTTTCTGAAGATGATGTTTTTCGGGAAGGGCGACTACCAGGTGCATCCGGATTTGGAGAAGGCGCTCGATGTCCTGTTTATTCTCCATGCCGATCACGAGCAGAATTGCAGCACCAGCGTGATGCGGTCCATCGGCAGCTCTCGTCCCGACCCCTATCTGGCTGCCGCCGGAGCGGTCGGAGCGCTGGCCGGCCCGCTGCATGGCGGGGCCAACGAAGCGGTCCTCGAAATGCTCAAGACCATCGGTTCAACGAACCGCATCCCCGAGTATATCGAGAGGGTGAAAAAGGGCGATTTCCGGCTGATGGGGTTCGGGCACAGGGTCTACAAGAATTACGATCCCAGGGCCAGGATCATCAAGCGCATGGCTGACCAGGTTTTCAGAGTGACGGGAATGAATCCGCTCCTCGATATCGCCCTCGAGCTGGAGCAGATCGCCCTTAATGACGACTATTTCAAGAGCCGCAAACTGTATCCGAACGTTGATTTCTACTCCG
The DNA here is from genome assembly GCA_041946865.1 of Acidobacteriota bacterium. Taxonomy (GTDB): domain Bacteria; phylum Acidobacteriota; class UBA6911; order RPQK01; family RPQK01; genus RPQK01. Next base: position 3,102 of record JBHGBF010000009.1, read on the forward strand.
GACTTATTTACCAGGCAATCGGTTTCCCCTCCGCCATGTTCCCGGTTCTTTTTGCCATCGGCCGGACGGTTGGGTGGGTGGCTCAATGGGAGGAGCTGATAAACGATCCTGAACAGAAAATCGCCAGGCCGCGTCAGATCTATGTGGGGTCACCGCGGCGAGACGTGCCGGCCAAACTGAAGAACGAGACGTCTGAGAAGGTGTAATCGTACGGCCGGCTGTCTACTGTCCACGAACCGATATAAAGAGAAGTCTTCTGTTCGTTGGTTCGTGGACAGTAGAATATGCTGCTCACCGAGTTCTTCTGGATTGGCGCCCCCTCGTCACCCATGAACAGCGTCAAAGTCCGTGGATTTGAACTGCCGAGCGAAGCGGTCATCCTGGTCAGTTTCGTTTCACTGATCGTTTTCGGGACCCTCGTTCTTTCGCTCCCCGCGTGCCATGCGGGCAGCCCCCTGCCGTTTATCGACACACTCTTTACCGTTACCTCCGCCGCTTGCGTCACAGGGCTCGTAGTAACGGACACCGGTACCCACTTCACCCGCTTCGGCCAGGTCGTGATTCTGATGCTGATCCAGGTAGGAGGACTGGGCATCATCACCCTGTCCTCGTTCTTTGCGATCCTGCTGGGCAAGAAGATGCCCCTGCGCCAGCGCGATATCGTGAGAAGAACCTACTCCTCGCTTGACGCCCGATCCTTCCTGCAGCTGGTCTGGCGGATCATCCTCTTCACGGTGGCCATAGAAGCCGCAGGGGCTTTCTGCCTGTTCCTGGCCTGGCGACGCCAGTTTCGGGTTGGTCTCGCGGCGTGGCAGGCGATTTTTCACGCCGTTTCCGCCTTCTGCAACGCCGGGTTTTCGCTCTTTCCCGCCAACCTGATGGCTTACAAGACGGACTGGGCCGTCAATCTCGTCGTCATTTGTCTGATTTTCACCGGAGGCATCGGTTTCCTGGTCATCTATGACGTCGAGCGGGTTCTCCGTTACCGCGGCCGGTCTCGTCTGTCGCTGCACAGTAAGCTGGCCTTGCTGACTTCTTTCGTCCTGATAGTCGCGGGCACGCTCATGTTCTTTCTGCTGGAACGGGGAAACGTGCTGGCGGGCTTGAGCTTGCCCCAGCAGATGCTGGTCTCGTTGTTTCAAGCCGTGGTTCCCCGGACCGCCGGCTTCAATTCAATCGACTACGCGCAAACCACAGCATCGACCATGGTTTTTACCATGCTGCTCATGTTCATCGGGGGAAGCCCCGGCTCGACGGCCGGCGGCGTCAAGACCACAACTGTCGCCCTGTTTCTGGCTACCGCTTACAGCCGAGGAAAAGGACAGAATTCGACAAACATTCTGAACCGGACCGTCCCCGACAAAAGCGTCAATGAGGCCGGAGCCATCATCCTCGTCGCCGTAAGCCTCCTGCTTCTGTTCAACTTCACCATGCAGTGGACCGAGACTGGCGTCACGCCTCACGGGGAGGCCGCAGTCAGATTTCTCGACACCAGCTTCGAGACGGTCTCCGCTTTCGCCACCGTCGGACTTTCAGCCGGGATCACTCCCAAGCTGACCGATTGGGGAAAGCTTCAAATCATATTGCTCATGTTGATAGGGCGCGTCGGACCGCTTACGATTGCGGTCATGATTGCCAAGACCCAACGTGGAACCACTCAAATCGAATACTACCGGGAAAATGTGATGGTAGGTTGATATGCGGCAAATCCTTTTCGTAGGGCTGGGGAGTTTCGGTTTCCATTGCGCGCGAAAGCTGGAAGGCCTGGCGGACGTGACCGCGATTGACGTCGACCGGGAGGCAATCCAGCGGATCGGGCCGTACGTCACAAGGGCCGTCGTCGGCGACGGGACCAATCGAGAAGTGCTCGAGGAGCTCGGTGTCGAATCCATGGACGCGGCAGTGGTGAGCCTCGGGGATCGGATGGATGCGAGCATCCTCGCCACTCTGCACCTGAAGGCGCTCCATGTCCGCGAAATCTTCGTAAAGGCGATTTCAGACGAGCATGCCAAGGTGCTTCAGATCCTGGGTGCTTCCCGAGTGATCTATCCGGAGCGCGACAGCGCCGAAAACCTCGCAATGAGTATCGTCCAACCGACCATCCTCGACTATCTGCGCCTTCACGGTGACATCAGCCTCCTGGAGCTCCTGGCCCCGGACGAGTTTATCGGAAAGAACCTCATGCAGCTAAGGCTCCGGGAACGCTACGGCATAACCGTTATCGCCATCTTTGGACCGGGGAGAAGGTCAGTCAGCCCAAAACCCGATTGTGTGATCCAGAAAGACGACAGGCTGATGGTGATCGGCGAAAACGAGAACCTGATGACCTTCCAGGCAAGCCTCGAGCGCGTGGTATAAAGCCTAAAGCTGAGCGCTCGCAGACATCCGGCCTGCGCGCTCCCTGGGCCTACTCCACATGAAACCCGCCCTCCTTCATCTCCAATACCAGCCGCTGGCCGTTGCGTGGGTGGATCCACTCGACCTCGCCGCTCGCCAGGGCCCAAAACACGGTTCTCTTGCCAACGGCGATGAAGCAGGCGGCCGGACGCTGCAGGCCCCTCCCGGAGGTCAGGAGGTGCGAGAGCGGGAAGGCGACATCGCGGTGAATGAGATTTGAGTTGACAAAGAACCGGCGAGGGGCGCTCAAAGAAACGGTGATCAGCGCGTTTCGAGAAGCATCCGACATCAAGACTTGCTGCGGGTCAACGGCCAGCTGCAGGTACCCGGCGGGCACATGGCCGTTGTAAAGGTCCGGCCCTTTGTAGCTCATCTGGCGTCCCTTGTACACCCCGACCGGCGGGATAATTCCTTTCACCCAGCTGGCTGACCGAAAACCGAGGAAACGGCCGAGCTCGTCCAGGAGGGGTTTCAGGGGCTCAGAACCGAGCTGCACGAAAACCGGGACGTCCCGATCGCGCTGCCTGAGGACCGCCTCGCACTTGCTCCATGGCTCGCGGGCGTCACCCGCCAGGTACACATAGTAAGCATGAGCATCGGGCAAGACCCGGTCCGTCATCCTGACCCGGAAACCGGCTGCTCCGAAGGCGAGCGAAAGGGGTTCGAGGTTGGCGGCCAGCTGCAGCCAGGCCACCTGGCCGGCATCGAGCGTGGCTCGAGGGGACCCCAGAACCACCAGGTTAAGAAGCGGGGCCGAGGCGTCGTGCTGCTCGGTTAAATCCTCAGCCCGGCTGAAAAGCCCGGGTGTCAGGCGCGTCAACGTTTCGCGGGAGGCCTCGAGGGTAAAAGCCAAGGGCGCCGTCTGAAGAGCACGAAAGAGCACGCCACCTTCCAGAAAAAGCCGGCCTTGGTGAAGATCGCTCACCTCCACCGCGGCCGTCGGCGACAACATGAGCGGAAGAGAACCGTTTGTAACGGCCGCCTCGACCCCCCGGGCAAGCACGCGGTCAACATCACGGGCGGACAGGACCAAGGCCTCAGGAAATACATCGATTGGCGTGGTTTTGTGGGAGCCCGTCGTCAGGTTGACGACTTCGTCGGCCGTGACCCGGTGCACGTAGGTGAATCCCAGCCGGCGGCTCAGGTCGAGCACAGGCTGAAACCACAGGGCCGGAAACTCTTCTTCGCTGACAGAGGCCAGGCTGTACGTGCCGCGCAAGCCTTGAAAAAGCGGCTCCAGTCCGCCGATCGGCGTTTTCCTGACCGCTTCCAGACCGTATTCCTGTTCGTAGAGCCCGCGGGCGTGGATCCCCAGTTCGGAAAGATTCAGCCCGACCTTCATGTCTCGCTTGCCGGCTTCTGTTCGAAGCTGGGCGAGAACGTCGGCCAGGACGACCCAGCCGGCGCTTTCGAGCACCGGCGAATGAAAGTAGATACCCTTGAGCTCGGGCTGAACGCCATCCAGGATGACTTCCGAGATGCCGTGCCTTCGACAAAGCTCAAGGAAACTGACCAGCTGATTGCCAAAATCCGCCGCCTTCAACTTGTCGACAACCTCTGCCGGGGAAACGCGACCTCGCTCCAGGTCGCTGTATTCAAGGCCTGCCAGGACGGCCGGGTGAACCCGCACCGCCCACCGAGGAGATCCGGCGAACAGGGCAAGCGGAAAAAAGAGGAGGAGAATAGCTCTTGCTTTCATGACCATCAGCAGGTGCGCTCGTGTACGCGTCTGGACGACTCTCGGCTGTCCATGCCGTCCATTTCGCCCGCTTCGTCCATCACCTGTGCGCCACCCGGCGCTTATCCCGTGCGACCAGCCGGATCTGCATGCATTGGTTCATCACCGGCGTCACTTCATCGAAGATGGCCAGCATCGACTCGACGAGGTCCTGGCCCGTAGAGGCCCGGACTTCCTCTGCCGTCATCGCGTAAAACACCTGAAACCCGCCCCAACGGTCCGGCGGCATCGAGTCAAACACGCCGATCAACTGCGACGACGAGGGAAAGTCGTTCTGCGAGTAACGGGCCGGTTGTTCCCAGCTTCCCACCTGGATTTCAAAGTCTTCCCCGGCCAGTCGCCGCAATTCCTTGAGCATCGGGCCCTCGGCCTTCAACCCCGCGACCAGCCGGTTCCAGTCCCAGTCGTCGCACAGCTGGCAGCCCGGATATTGCTCGGACTTGAGAAAGCCCCGTTCAACCTGGAGCCCGGCCTTGAACCGCGCTTCTTCCCGGTCGACCATGATGAAGTATTTGGCGCACCCGAAATTGACTTGCGAGGAAACGGGTTTCGCCAGCCGGTTCACTTTCGGGAGAAAGCAGATCCATTGCCAGTAGACTCCGCGCCCCCAACGATCTGTGACGAAAGTCTGGCCGTGCCGCTCCTCGAGGCTCAGCTTTAGGATCTGCGTAATGCGTTCGTGCGGCTCCAGATGTCCGACACGAATGCCGCGCTGAAAATCCAGGAATTCAGGTCGAAACCCATCCAGTCGTAGTCTCATCTCCGCCCCCAAGAGACATTGGCCCAGGGTAATGCCTCAGTCTTGTTTGTAGTGCCGCCTTTAGGCGGGTTTTTTCGAACCGCAGTTGACCATTGAGAGCGGTTACGGTTCGAAAAATGAATCGAGGCCCAGCCCCAGAATCGGCGCTGCGTGCCCCCGGGGAGGAACCTGAGGCATTTAAGCATCGAGCCGGTCGGCTCGAATTACCGCCAGGCTGCGCCGAAGGAGCGCGCAATCGCGCGAGACTGATTTCGGCTTGAGCGAAAGCTTACTGCGCCCCCACCAGCTTTTCGATTTCAGGGTTCTTGATCTCTCCATAATCCTGGTCGTAGGGCAGATTGCGCGTCGCAGCAACGCGGTCGAGAAAGGAAAGCCCCAGGGGACCGGCGTACGTTTCGGGGGTCGAGAAGGCCGGGTCCTTCAGGGCGTCAGGAAGCGAGACGAACTCGTATCCCCTTCCCCGGACGAGCGCTATCAAGTCCTCGAGCCAGGTTGCCGTGGCAATTCCGGCATGAAGCCACAGGATCTGGGTGATGTTACGCCCAAACACCGCGGTTGATTGCTTTTCGGCGTAGTCCAGCATCTGCCCGATGTGGCGCAGGTAGGCGGCCTTCAGCTCTTCCAGGCCTTCCTGGGTCTTCTGCCGCTCCAGCAAGGGCCGGTTGAAGCGGAAGTCAGATGTCTTGACTGTCACCGGTACGATTTGATACCCCCCGTCCGAAAGCGCCCGACGCACGTCCTTCTTCTTTCCCGAGGTGTTGCCTTCATGCAGCTGCGGGAACCGGAAATATCGAAAGTTGAAACGAAATCTCTTCGCGGCCGCCCAGATTGGTCTCTGGCCGTCTTCGGCATGCTGAAGAAAGTCTTCGGCGCTCAGTTCATTCAGGTCCACGTTTCCAAACGTCTGGTTGCCCAGAATGTGGCCCTTGGCGCCCCAGTCCTCCAGCACGATAAAGGACGTCGGATCGTCCTCTATCTTCTCGGCGACCACAAATCCGACAGCTTTGATGTTGTTTCGCTCAAGCGCCTTGAGAATCATGTTGCTGATTTCTCGGGGCGACCAATACCCCATCGGCTTCATGGCTGGAAGGGTGTCGAAGGAGAGCAGGATCTTCTTCGCCGACGCGGCAGGCTGAGGGTCGTCCTGAGCGAACAGAGAAGCGCTGAGCAGAATGGGTGCGATCCCGGCGAAACACCATACGAAACGTCTGATACTATCCATCTTTATCCTTTGACCGGCAGCGGCTCGGCCGACATTCACGGAATCAACAGGAGCTTACCGGTTGTCTCCCTCGCTTCCAGATCCCGGTGTGCCTGGGCCGCCTCCTCGAGGCGGTAGCGGCTGCCTATTCTGAGCTTGATCCGACCTTCTCGTATCCAGGCGAACAAATCCGCAGCCCGTGTGTCGAGCTCGTCACGGGTTGCCAGGTAGTGATTCAGGCTCGGTCGAGTGAGATAGACAGAGCCTCTCGCGTTGAGTATCTGGGGGTCGAAAGGAGGCACCGGCCCGCTTGACTGTCCGTACAAGACGAGGAAACCACGGGGCTTCAGGCAGTTCAGGCTTTTCTCAAACGTTGCTCGACCGACCGATTCGTAAACGACATCCACGCCCCGCCCCGAAGTCAAGCGCTTGATCCCTGCCTCAAAGTCGTCCCTGGTGTACAGGATGACGTGGTCTGCACCCGCCTCCCGGGCCAGTTTCGCCTTCTCTTCCGTCGAAACTGTACCGAAGACAGTGGCGCCGAGCAGCCGGGCGACCTGGACCAGCAGCAGGCCTACTCCCCCGGCAGCCGCGTGGACCAGCGCAGCATGGCCCGGTTTGAGGACAAACGTGCTCTTTGTGAGGTAGTGCGCCGTCATGCCCTGCAGCATGGCCGCGGCAGCGGTTTCGAAATCTACTCCCGAGGGCAGCCGGACCAGCTTTGACGCCGGTACGGCTACCTGCTCCGCGTACGAGCCAATACTCATCGCGTAAGCCACCCGGTCTCCGGGCTTCAGGTCGGTGACGTCAGCCGCGACTCCTGCCACCTCGCCTGCACCCTCCATCCCGGGCACAAACGGAAGTTTCAGTTTGTACAGGCCCTGACGATGATAGGTGTCGATGAAGTTGACGCCCGAGGCGCGAAGCTTGACCAGAACCTCACCGGGAGACAGCCGCGGAGCAGGGATGTCCTCGAGCTTAAGGACTTCGGGCCCGCCGGCCTGATGAACACGAATCGCTTTCATGGCAGCCAACACCTGACAGAAAAAAAGCTGGAATTGACCTGCAGAGCTGTTTGCACCTGCCAGGGTCAATCGTCTTGTAGTCCTGCCGCACAGGCCTGCGGCTTTTTTTCCTGCACGTACTTCCTGGCGAATTCAACCAGATTGGGACGGCTCAGACCAACCTCGCGGGCTTCCTGCTCAGCCTTGGCGCAGTCCCAGCCGTCGTGCAGAACACGGTAGATGAACCAGAACGCCCCTACCCGGTTCGCACTCAGGCAGTGAATGAAAAGAGGGCGATTCTCTTTCTCGCTCACGATTTCCAGGAACTCCTCCGCCTGCTCAGGCAAGGGATTGGCGCCATCGACCGGTATGGAGAAGTACTTGAGACCAAGTTCCTGGGCCTTTTGTTTTTCCTCCGCTTGCTCGGCCGCGTTTTCTTCGGGTCTGCGCAGGTTGATGATGCCGATCACGCCTTGCGCCTTCAGGCGCTCCAGATCCTGAAGAGACGGCTGTCCGGCGGTGCAGAATTCTTCATTGATACGCAGAAAGTTCCGGGCCGATACTTGACCCTGTTCGTCCCCGGCGACATAGGAAGAGAGAAGAAAAAACACCGACAGCCAGCAACTGTACGAGTTCATTTGGATCAGTATAGCATGGAGACCAAAGGTTTTAGGCCGGGGTGAGGCTGCCCCGCCCCGCGAGTTTTCAGGATATTCACTCACGTTTTAACGTGGTATCATTGGGCCGCAGAAATTTGGGGAATGATTGATATGAAAAAACTGGTTCTGGTGGCACTGGTGTTCTCGTCGTTTCTGTTCCTGGCTGCTCAAGACCGAGCAACCATGAGTCCGCCGGTTATCCGGGCGATGCCCGAAGGCAACGTGAGTTTCAGTGCACAGTTCTCGGACTTTGCCCCGAACGGTGATTACCGCGTGGGCTTTGGCCCGGCCACGGGCAAGCTGGCTGGACTGAAACTGGAAGTTCTGAAGGACGGCCAGGCGATCTCACTTCCCATGGCCTCTTTTGACCAGGGCTATGCATCGAACTGGTGGAACATCAGCAAAGTCGCGCTGCAAGGCTTCCAGGTGTCGGGGAGCAACCTGCCTGCGAAAGGCGGGAAACTGACGCTTCGCGTGACCGTTCCTAAGGCCGAACTCGACAAGGTTAAGAAGGTTTACATGCTCGTCTCACGCAAATACGGCGAGGATGTGTGGTACATCGAAGACGGCACCGAGATGGATGAGTCTTACTGGTAGGATTCATAGTTTCACGGACCGGCAGCTGGCCTGCCGGTCCGTGAAATTCAAACCTGCCCTGGTCGCGCGCTGATCATTCTTTCAGCGTCTCCCTAAAATCCGCGTATTGTAGCGATCAACGGTTTCCCAATAATCCCGGTCTGCCAGGCCTGGCTCAGGGTCAAAGGGATAGTTGCGCATCGCACGTGTGGGAAGAGGCTCGACACGATCGCCGGTCCGGGTACTGGGATTCGCGTCTTTGATCCAGCCGCTCACACTCAGGATGTAATCACGAACTGAGCCGCGCTCCACAGCCGGCGGGACCGCAAAGGTCAGAGTTATCTCATCCCCGGGGCCGAACACGACCAGCCGGTCGTCGGTTGAAGAAAGCAAAGGCGAGACTTCCCCGAAACGTGTGAACAAGCCCTGCTGAGACTTCCAGGGCGCCTCCTGCGTGGTCTCGTTATAGACATAGCGGGGGGGCGCTCCGCTGGTTCCCTCCACGATCCTCGAAAATCCGCGAAAATGCAGATGCGATGAGATGAGAGGAAGGGCTGCTGCCAAATGGCCGGACTCTCCCGCACCCGGCAGCGTGGCGCCCTGAAACGATGGTCCGCCGGCTGCCGGATTCTCCCGGACCGTCATGTTCCCGACAGCCGCCCGATCCCAGTAAACCTCGAGGTTCGTTGCAACTCTCACGCGGGTGCTCTTCCCACGTGACCCGTTCGGGAGAGGCACAATCACATGCTTGTTAATGCCGCCCGGCAAACCGATATTCTCGGCGAACAGCTCCCAATCACCCCCATCGTTCTGAATCTCCAGTCGAGGGCCGCAGGGCGCCGGGCCGGCACCCTGCCCCAGGGCATAGAGCGTATCTCCATCAATCCAGTTGACCCAGCCTTGAAGAAGCAAGGCCGGGCGCTCCAAACGGGACAGGTCGCCGAGGTCCAGAGTCAGGCTGTGCGGATCCGCCAGGCCGTAAAAGCGCGTCAGACGGATTCCGCGGCTGGCGTAGATGCCGTCTTGCTCAACGAGAGCGGACGTATGATCCTCTCCCTGGTCGCCCCGCACTTTCCGCGCCGGCCACAAACTGTCGAGACTGACCAGCCGCGAGGCAGGCCCGGAGAACCCGGCCCAATTCATCGGGTAGATCTCCGTTTCCCCAGAGTGATCGACGTACGACAGGCGGACCGAGTCGAGGTAGACGATCTCTCGCAACTCGCCCGTGAGCTGCAGAACAATCCGGCCGTCCTTGTACTTGACCTTTGAACCGGGGATCAGCAGGTCTTCCCTGCTGGCGTAGGGGAGCATCTTCCCGTTCGCCAGGGGTACCCCGAGGGCCGCAACGTCCAGCACATCGGTAAAGAAAGAGAACTCCCTGCCATCCCACAAGTACAGAAACGGGCAGCTTGACGGCGGACCCAGTTTCTCCTTGACCAGGGTCGTCTGCCGGAGAACCGGGCCGAGAATGTTCTGAGCCACACCAGTCGGCCACCACAGTCGAACGACGTCGACATCGCGTCGTTGGCCAATGCCGAACAGAATCGGCCGGCCCTCGCAGATCTTTCTCTGAAAGAACGTCCCGTCCCTCACCTCGACCTTGGTGGCTACACCGAAGCGGTTGCTTTGCAGCCCTTCCGGCCGGATCCGGACCCATTGGTTGCGGTTGCCTCCTTCATTGCGGAGCAGGCGCAAGGCCCCGTTCTCGAGGCACACGGCCAGATCCAAGTCGCCGTCGCCATCGAGATCCTCTGCACTTGCTTGGGTGAGGGAAGACCCTAGCGCCTCGAGGCCCGCAGCCGCCGTGAAGTCGGAAAATCGGCCATCGTTCTGAAACAACCGGCCGCCGGCCAGCACGTCCTCATCGCCGTCGTTATCGTAGTCCAGTGACGTGAGCGCGGCAGACTGGCCGTCCACTCGGCCGAGGTTGAGCGGTTGATACCTGCCGGACTTCGCACCCAGCGCTGCCGACACATCCCCGCTCTTCTGGAGAAAAACCAGGTCGCGCCATTCGTCGTTGTTCAAGTCAGTCACAAGGACGTTGCGGTTACTGGAAGGCATGTCCAGCCCCACGCGACCGGCAACGTCCGCGAACGCTCCCACCCTGAGATTCGACAGCAACAGGTTTGGCAGCCCGACCTGGCTGAGGAGGAAATCCGTGTCGTTGTCGTCGTCGAAATCCAGGAACAAGATCTGCTCTACCTTCGTGTTCGCGGGCGACAGTCCGGTTTCAGGCGGAACGGGTTTGAAGGCCGCTTTGCCGTCATTCTGGAACATCCGAGGCGGAGAAGAGGCTTGGGCGACGTATAAGTCAAGGTCGCCGTCGTGATCGTAGTCGACCAGGAGCAACTGGCGAAGCGCGGCCGGGTCAACTGGCACTTCGCCTGCCTTTGTAAGCTTGCCCGCTCCATCATTCGCGAAAATCTGCGCGCTCTGTTTCCCGGCAACGCAGAGATCCTGGTCGCCGTCGTAGTCAAGATCGCCCCAGGCATGCGCAGCGCTTTCGGGAACGAAGTCGTCGAGACTGAAGGGAAAGGGCTTGAAGACGCCCGAGCTGCTGTTCAGCCAGAGGGCCGGTTTCCGGCCGCTCGCGAGCAGGCAAAGATCCTGCAAGGAGTCACCGTTGAGATCGACCCAGGAAATGGCGGCCGGCGAGGTGTTTTGACTGCCGGCGTCAGCTTCGATTCCAGCCGCCGCTGTCACATCGGCAAATCTGACTCCGGAGGGCTGGACGTTGCGCGGCGGAGGCGGCAAAGTCCGCTCCGGCTCTACGATCTCAGTGTACCGGCTCATTTCTAATTCTGCGGGAGTGCGGTTACGCGCATCCTGTCCCCGCAACCGGGTCAGCTCGTTTTTCTCTTGCGTGGCAATCTCGGTCTTCCCTTGCCTGACCGCGATCATCATCCGCCGGTAATGGGGGGCAATCTCGTCGGGAAGCAGTTCGACGGCGCGACTCGCCTGCTCGAACGCTTTGTCCAGCTGCCCCAGGCTCTCGTACACGACGGCCAGGTTATAGACGGCATCGGGGTCGGACGGATCGAGTTTCAAAACCCGCTCAAACGCCGCCACCGCTTTGGCGAAGTCTCGTTCTCTTTTGTAGCTGAGCGCCGTGTTGTAAGCAGCCTGAGGAGCCAGCTTGGGGTTCAGTTGCTCACCGCGGCGCAGGTGCTCGCGGGCCTGTTCGTACTGCTCAAGTTGAACCAGAACAATCCCCAGATTGATTTCATCGACCGCCGAGCCGGGCGTAAAGGCAAGGATTTTTCGAAAAGTCTTGGCCGCCTCGGCGTAGTTCTCCTCTTCGTAATAGCTGCGGCCGATGTTTCTGAGGCTGGCGGGGTCGTCCTCCCCGGTTAAGATCGAGAGGTAAGCCAAACCAATGGCAGCAGCGACGACCGTGAGAAGGATGATTCTCCAGCGCACTGATCCTCCTTCAGTCGCCGAAGAGTGGAGCTACCCCTTCACCGTCAGCGCTTCCACTTCGAACAGCAGGTCGTTACGGCACACATCGGCGACTGTCTGAACCACTACTCTAGCATCCAGGCCCTGCTCTTCGGCAATGTCGAGGAACGTTTCCGTGTTTTCGCCGTTCTTGAAGAAGCCCACGCAGTGAGCCATGTCCGCCAGAGAGTGGCCGCGAGTTCCTACCAGTTCCTTGACGACTTGGAGGGTGAAACGGATCTGGCCCTCGGGGTCATCCTTGAAGACCGTCTTGCCATGAGCGTCTATGCTGGCCGTACCTGAGACAAAGATCCGGCTGGTCGTCTCGTCCTTCAGCTCTACAGCGCGGCTGAAAAACGAGCCATAGTCGTAAGCTTCGCACTGCAGGGGGCTGTTGAGCATCTCCAGGCGATGGCCCACATTGGGCCGTCCGGACACAGCCAGGAGATCCATCATGCATTCGCGGCCGCGCGGACTTTGGCCTTGGATCCCGGTGCTGGCCGGCAGCCATAGCGGGCGAGAACCATCCGAGAGCCCGAGTTCCGTGTAAACCTCCCGGCGCGCGGCATTGAAGTCATCGTACCAGCAAAGCAGCTGAGGCAGATAAATCCAGGTACGGGCGACATCCCGGAAGCTGAGGCCGTACGCGTCCAGAATCCGGGCCGACTTGCGGAACATGGAGGCGGCATGATCCTTCAGATGAGGTGAATGATGCCCGTCCGCCGACGGCTCGACACTCGCAACCGAGGCGTACGAAATTCCGTGGTGCAAGAACTTGCGTCCGACCGGGCTTCCTCCGACCGACATCGTCCGGACCGCCGGCCGATCGGCGGCCAGGACAGCCCACAGCTGAAGCCCCGCCAGTCCCTGTTCCCGGATAGGTGTGCCGCCGATGTACGACAGGCTGCCTTCATGCTCAAGACCGTGTTGCTCGTACAGCCGCGTGCGCGCCGCCTGGACTTCGGGAAAGACGGCCGTCTCCCCGTAACAACGCTCGCTGATGACCTCCGCACCAAGCTCTTCAAGGAACTCACTGACCCGGGCGTAGATCTCCTCGATCTGGTCCTTGGGATTTGCCGACTCCTCGGGGAAGCAAGTAACGTAAAACTCCTTCAGGTCGGCCCGCTGGAGCTCAAGTACAGAAAAACCGCGACGTATGAACCGCGAAACGGCCGCCCTGCCATCACTGCTGGATTCACTGGTCATTCAATCCTGCCTGGCAACCTCCGCTCAATACAAAAAAGGAGGGCGAGCATATTCCAGCTGTGCTTTGAAAATCAAGGTGACCTTGTCGAACGAAGCAAACCGGCCTGTGAAGCCCCATCATGCCGTTTCGGGCATTTGCGATTATGAAAATCGGGCGTGGAGACGTTTTTCAGGCCGTTTTTTCAGGCTCCACCCCCCGGCTTCTCTTGGACGATGACCGGGGGTTGTGTCACAATCGCCCCGGTGAGCAGGCAGGAGGTGGTTCGCTTATGCGTGTAGCTGTCTTAACTCTGTTCCTGGTTTTCGTCTTTCTCACTCCTGTTTTTCCTCAACTGCCCGATTTCTACAAAGACGTCGACCGGGTGACGTGGGTCGTGGATGACCTGACCAAGACGATGGAGGGCTGGCGCGCACTGGGTTTTCAGGACATGCAGGAGTTCGGTGAGGTCGACCTGACCAGCGAGCTGTATCGCGGCCAGCCGCAGGATGGCCGGGCCCGATTGGCGATCGGCCGGCTGGGGAGCGTGAACGTCACCTGGCTGCAGCCGACCTCCGGGACCAGTCTTTACTCCGATTTCCTCAAGAGGAAGGGGCCGGGCATCATCGGGCTGACCCATCGGACACCGACCATCACGGCGCTGGAGAACGAAGTGACGCGGCTTTCCGGCCTCGGTGTTCCCGTCCTGGCCAGGGGCACGATCCCAACCGGCTCCGGCGAAATCGCCTACGTGTACTTCGACACGGAGCGAGACGGCAAGTACATTCTCGGCCTGATTCACTTTCCCGCGGACATTGTCCCCGATCCGACGCCTCGGGGCCCGGCTAACCTGAAACTCTCTCAATATGCTTTTGTAGTGAAAGAGCTCGACCAGGTGTCGGCTTATTGGCAGAAGCTCGGGTTCCCGGCATTGTCCGTTACCCACGGCCCACTGACGAATCTAAAGCACCGCGGACAACTTGGACAGTTCGATCAGAAGTTGGGGTGGCAAAGACACGGCAATATCGTCTATGAGTGGATCTTGCCGTTGAAGGGCCCGACCGTGTATGACGAGCACTTGAGTGCGCACGGCGAGGGCTTCCACCACCTGGCTTTTGACGTCGACGACATGGACAAGGCCAGCGCGGACTGGACTCAGAAGGGGTTTCCGATCGTCCAGTCAGGTGGTTGGGGGGACGAAGGCAAGCCCGGCTCAGGCCGGTTCGCCTATTCGGACACTACCGGCATCGGCGGGGTCATGATCGAGTTTCTCTGGAACTACAAGACACAGTGAGACTTAGGCCTGAAGGCACCCCGGCCGTCGATTGACCCGCTGGGGGCCTTCCTGTAGACTCAATCCCTGCCTTGGCTTACAGCGGTGGAGGCTTCAAATGAACGAACTGATGACAATGGGAATCATAGTCGGCAACCGGGGATTCTTCCCGGATCATCTGGCAAAAACCGGACGCGACGAGATGATTGCAGCTCTGAAAGAGGCCTGCATCAACCCGGTCGTGCTGGGTCCAGAAGACAGCAAGTACGGCGCCGTCGAGACGCGCGAAGAATCGCGGAAATGCGCCGACCTCTTTCGCGCCAATCAGGACAAGCTCGACGGGGTGATCGTCACTCTTCCGAATTTTGGTGAGGAGCGTGCCATTGCCGATGCGTTACGCATGGCGGACCTGGACGTTCCGGTCCTGATTCAAGCTACACCTGACACTCCGGAATTGATGAACATCAAGTACCGGCGCGACAGTTTCTGCGGGAAGATGTCAGCCTGCAACAACCTGACCCAGTACGGGATTCCATACTCTCTCACGGCCCAGCACACCGTTCATCCAAACTCCGAGGCTTTCAAGAAGGACCTGGCGTGGTTTGCGGCGGTGTGCCGGGTCGCGAAAGGCCTCCAGAATCTTCGAATCGGGTCTATTGGAGCCCGGCCGGCAGCCTTCAATACCGTTCGGTACAGCGAGAAGCTGCTCGAGTCCCATGGGATTTCAGTCGAGACGGTCGACCTTTCCGAGATCCTGGGACGGATCGAGCGGATGAAGGATGACGATCCGGCCGCCCAGGAGAAGCTCCAGCAGATCAAAGCGTATGTGTCGGTTGAAGGCGTGCCGGACGTGGCTTTGATGAAAATGGCCAAGCTCGGGGCCGTCATCACCCAATGGATGAACGAGACCCAGGTCAGAATCAGCGCCGTTCAATGCTGGACTGCGCTTGAGACTTACTTCGGCGTGGTCCCCTGCACGGTCATGAGCATGATGAGCAACGAGTTGCTCCCAAGTGCGTGCGAGGTGGATATCTGCGGCACCATCGGAATGTACGCGCTGCAACTGGCATCCGGAACGCCCAGCGCCCTGCTCGACTGGAACAATAACTACGGTGACGATCCGAACAAGGCCGTCTGCTTCCATTGCAGCAACCTTCCGAAGCACTTCTTCCAGGACGTCCGCATGGATTACCAGGAGATCATTGCGGGCAGCGTCGGCCAGGCGAACACATACGGCACTTGCATCGGGCGGATCAAGACCGGTCCCATGACCTTCGCCCGCTTCTCTACCGACGATTTCAACGGGGTCATAACGGGTTACGTCGGACAGGGCAAGTTCACCAACGACCCGTTAAGTACCTTCGGTGGATACGGTGTGGTTGAAATCCAGGGGATGCAGGATCTGCTGCGTTTTATTTGCGAGAACGGCTTTGAGCATCATGTCGCGGCCAACCTCTCCTCGGTCGCTTCCCCCATCTACGAGGCGACCACGAAGTATCTCGGCTGGGACATGTACTGGCACCACTAAAAGCCGCTGGGAGGGATCACATGGCCATTGTTGCAGGAGTTGATTTCGGAACTCTCAGTGTCCGCGTTTCCATAGTCGACAGCACCAAGGGACGAATCGGATCCGCGACCGCCGATTATCCTCTTTTCCGCAAAAAGGAAGACCCGGACCACGCCACCCAGCGCCACGAGGACCATATGACTGCCCTGGTCGCGGCCACCCGAAAAGCGCTCGCGCAGGCGGGCGTGCCGGGGGAATCGGTTGCAGCCATTGCCCTCGACACCACCGGGTCCAGCGTTATCCCCGTCGACTCGCGCCTTCAGCCGCTCGACGATTATTACCTCTGGTGCGACCATCGGGCCAGGGAGGAAGCCGCACAGATCACGCGGGCTGCGCACGAGAAGAAGCTCGAAGCCATCAACTGGTACGGCGGGGTCTATTCATCAGAATGGGGTTTTGCGAAACTGCTCCACTGGTTGCGCCACAATCCTGAAAAATCCCGCCAGATGGCGACGGCTCTTGAGCATTGCGACATGGTCGCCACCGTACTGTGCGGAATAGACGACTTGAGCCGGATTCCAAGAAGCGTGTGTGCCATGGGGCACAAGTGGATGTGGAACGAGTCGCTCGGCGGACTCCCGCCCGAGGACTTCCTCGTCAGCCTTGACCCTGTGCTGGCGGGCGTTCGTGCCCGGCTGGCGGGCCGTTATCTGCCCTCGAACTGCACGGCCGGTTACCTCGCCGCTCAGTGGGCCGAAAAACTCGGCCTGAAGCCCGGCATTCCCGTCCCGGTCGGCGCCTTCGACGCCCACTGGGATGCGATCGGCGCCGGCGTGCGCGAGGGAGACGTCGTCAACGTCGTCGGCACCTCGACCTGCATCATGGCGATTGCCCGCCAGGTAGACCTGATTCCCGGTGTCTGCGGCGTGGTCAAGGGTTCCATTCACCCGGATTACTTCGGCATCGAAGCCGGCCTCTCAGCCACGGGGGACATCTTTGACGCGGTCGCCCGGCGGGCCGGTCAAACGGTTCCCCAGTTGTCCGAGGGCCTCGAGACCTATCGGGCGGGACAGACGGGCCTTCTCCGGCTCACTTGGGACAACGGCGACCGGACGGTGCTGGTCAACCCGGAGCTCGGAGGGGTGACCCTCGGGTGGAACCTCACGCACACCGCACAGGATGAGCTGTTCGCCTCAATTGAAGGCACCGGATTTCACACCCGCGTCATCCTCGAGCGGATGGCGGAGCGCGGCGTGCCGATCAATCGCGTGATCAACGGCGGCGGAATACCTCAGAAGAACGAGACTCTGAACCGGGTTTACGCGAATATCCTCAATAAGCCGGTTCTGGTCCCCGAAGCCGAGGTGACGAGCCTCGGCTCGGCGATATTCGCCTTCTTGAGCGCCGGCACTTTCAAGACTATCGAAGAAGCCCAGAAAGCCCTTTGTCCGAGCTACCGAACCGTTTGCCCCGATCCGGCTTCAGCGGCCGTGTACGAGCAGCTGTATCCGCTTTACAAAAAACTGTACTTCGCCCTCGGTTCGCCGGAATCCGCAGAGCTAAGGATCGGCGACGTCCTGCCGACACTCCGGAAAGTCGCCGCGAAAGTGAAGGGATAAGCCTTCGGGCCGTCAGCCCTCCCAAGGGAGTCAAAACGGGCAGAGCCCACATTCTGTTTGTAGTTCCGCCTGCCGGAAACTATAAACAGAATGTGGCTACTGCCTGGCCGGCTGGGCTTGCAGCTGGAGGAGTTGGCGCTCGAGCGCGTCCAGTTTGCGGTCCAGCGTGCCGGCTCGGCCCTCCAAGGTGAGCACGCGGGATCCGATACGGCTCTCAAGCTGTTTCAGGTGGGTGTTGATTCCCGCCAGCGCTGCGTCGATTTCCTTCTCGGTTCTCGCTCTTTGCAGCGCGCGCTGGACCTCGCGCACGATCGTCTGATGCTCCTGCAGCGTGCTCTCGAGTGTTTTTACCCGGTCCGTGACCTCGCTGAGGTCCTTTTGAATCCCCGCTCCCGAACGATCCACACTGGCCGTCAACTTTTCGATGCTGTCGCCTTGGGCGCCGAGCCGGTTCTGGATCGCCGCCAATCGTTCCTCCAGGTCGGAAACCTTGGCGAGCGAGCCGCGCAGATTCTGAAGATCGGCTTGCACCTTGCGTTCGAGTGAAGCCTGACGTCGGCTGAGGCCGGCGACTTCAGTGTCGTTCTGCAACTGCGAGGTCGTTTCGCGGAGGTGATGCAACGACGACTCGAGGCTTTTTACCTGCTCGAGCGCCGGCTTTACCGCCCGAAGGCTCTCCTGCACAGGACCCAGGTAGCCCTCCACCTCAGCCTTTACCAGTCTTTGATTCAGGCGCAGGACCAGAACCGAGCCGCCGGCGATGATCATGACGAGAATGAGCATCGCGATCAGCAGTCCCTGCCCAGCGCCGCGGTCAACATCCGAAGAGCGACGTACGTTTACCATGACGCGAGAGATTATACTTCGACCTTCGGGCTCGTGCCGGATCACTCGATGAGTTTGACCTGGAGCATGGAGAAATCATCCGGCAAGGTCGGTTGGCCGTGCCTTTCAACCAGCTGGCGGTAAAGCAGGTCCATTTCTGACTCCGGCCCTGGCGGTGGCGTTTTCAGAAACGCCTCCAAATCATTCAGAGACCACATGACGCCTTTGTCGTTTTCCACCTCGTAGACACCATCCGAGAAGACGTACAACCGCGCGGGCGTCGGAACCTCAGTCTCCTGCATGCAGTACGAAGCGTGCGGGAAAGCGCCGATCACAAAATTGGAGGCCATCAATCGCGACACTTCCCCCGAGCCTGAGATCAGAAGCGCAGGCGGGTGCCCGCCGTTCGAGTAGCTTAGCTTCCTGGTCTTCCGGTTATAGACGCCATACCAGATCGTGAAGTAAAGGTTGTTGTGGTCCTGCATCTGAAAAGCGTCGTTAAGCCCGGCGAGGACCTTGCCCGGGCAGGTGAAATCGACGCCGGGAAGAGACTGCGACCGCAAAGCGTTCAAGGCCGATACGGACAGCAGGGCCGAGCCAACGCCGTGGCCGCAGACGTCGAGCAGGTACACGGCGAAGTTGTCCTCGTCGATCCAGTGATAGCCAAAGCAGTCGCCTCCCAGCTGAGCCGAAGGATGGAAACGCCAGTCGGTGGAAACCGGTCCTTCGGAAAGGCGGGCGGGCAGCAAGGAGATGACATAGTCGGCGGCCCGCGAAAGCTCGGACAGGAGGGCCTGCCGGCTCTTGAAGAGCGCGTCGTACGCTTCATTTTTCTGGAGCAGGTTGATGTAACCGTTCGAATGGTGGCGGATTCTGGCCACCAGCTCGATGCGGTCGGGGAGCTTGACCAGATAGTCGTTCGCCCCGACCGAAAACGCCTCAGCCTTGGTCAACGGCTCTTCTTTGCTTGACAGAACAATCAACGGGACGTCCTTCAGTGTCTTGTGTCCCCGGATGAACTTCGCCAGGGTAAGGCCGTCTATGTCGGGCATGACCAGGTCCTGCAGAATCACAGTCGGCTGGACCTGTGTCGCCGTCTGGATGGCTTCACTTGGATCCTGGCAATAGTGGAAGACAATGTCTTCCTCCGGTTGCAGCATCTTGCGGACCGCGTCGGCGACAATCGGCTGATCGTCAATCAGCAGGACCTTGATTTCATGATGGCCAAGGGTTTGGGCAAGGGTTTCGGATACATTTGACATCACTTCTTCTCCATTTGGACGCGAGCCATAATCGCGCCGGGAATTCGTGCCAGGGGTAAGACCTCAACCGCAGCTCCGCAGGACAGGGCGGCCTTCGGCATTCCGTAAACCGTCGACGTCTCCTCGTCCTGTACAATCGTGTGCCAACCGGCCTCCCGGAGCCCCTTGAGCCCCTTGGCGCCGTCTTTGCCCATGCCGGTCAAAAGAACCGCGACATCATGACGCTGCCAGTGACGGCGCAGGCTCTGAAACAAGCTGTCCACGGAAGGACGGAAAGGGTAATCTCTGGGTTCGGGAGTGTAATGGAAGCGGCCATCCGGACCCAGGATCAGATGGTCTTCGCCGCCAGCCAAAAGGACGCGATTCAGTTGGGGGACGTCTCCTTCCTGGGCAATCACGACCTTCAAGGGAGTCTGCCCGTCCAGCCACTCGGCCAGACCTTTGACGAATTGGGTGTCAACATGCTGGACAACGACAAAACAGGCGCCCAGGTTGCTCGGGAGCTGAGAGAAGATGTGAGCCAGCGCTTTCGGGCCGCCGGTGGAGGCGCCTAAGGCAATGAGCGGAGACACCTCGCGTTTGGTCAGGGCAGATCGCCGTTCGGCAAACGGAATCCGGCCCTCTTTCTTGCCGATCAGCCTGCCGATGATCGCTATCTTCCGCAGCAGTTCCTCTCCCCCGCTGATTCCCCCGTCCTCGTGCAGCTCGGGAACACGGGCAGCATCCAAAGCCCCTTGGCCCATCGCCTCAAACACCTTGTCCCACTGCTGCGAGAGAGGGTGAGTCAGCAGAAGGACCGGGCAAGGGCTCTGCTGCATGATGACCCGGGTGATTCGAGCCGCATCCAGCACCCGCGCACTAAGCTTCAGCAGGATCAGATCAGGCCTGTCGCCGGCGCATTTCTCAATCGTTTCAGCTTCGCTCTGCGATACCCAGGCGATCCGGTACCCAGGAACCAGGTCGAGCACTCTCCGGATCAGTTGGACCTCACTCAGATCATCATCGGCCAAAGCAATGCGCATAATCGTGCTCTTGGGGCCAGACTCGGCCTTGCGTATTTCTGCCCAAGCCCACTTTCTTTTACGACGCCGTCCCGATCAGATCCTGAACAGCCCTGATCAGACTCTCATCGTGAAAGCTGCTCTTTGTCAGGTAGTAGTTGGCGCCGGCTTCCAGTCCTCTTCTCTTGTCCTCATCCCGGTCCTTATACGAGACGATCATGACGGGCAGCGCCTTCCACTGCGGGCTGCCTTTAATGCGCTTGACGAGTTCTATCCCGTCCATCCGCGGCATGTCGACATCGCTGATGACAAGGTCGAACTGAGAGGTCTGGAGCAGGTTCCAGCCGTCCATGCCGTCTACTGCGACCATGACCTCGTACCCTGAGTTCTCCAGCAGTCTTCGCTCGACTTCCCGTACTGTCAGCGAATCATCCACGACCAGGATCCGCTTCCTGACTGTCTCTGCGGCGCCGGCCGCCTGCCCGATCCGGTTCGGCCGCTTGTACGTGAGCAGGTTGTCGATGGAACGAACCAGGTCGTCGGCATCCAGGATGAGGACTGGAACACCGTCTTCAAGTATCGCGGCCGAGCTGATATTCGGTACGCGACCCAGTCGTGGATCCAACTGAAGAACCACCAGGTCTTTTTCGCCCAGAAAACGGTTGACCACCAGTCCATACCGGTTGAACCGGTCGCTCACGATGACGACATGGACTTTCGAGTCATCGCGGGAAGTTTCCGGCAGATGCAACACCTGAGCGGCTTCGAGCAGGCCGACGTTCTCGCCGTCCAAGTTGTAGAACTGGCGTTCTTCCACCACTTGAATCTGATCAGGCGGGACCGCAAGGATCCGATCGATCCGGGTCAACGGCAGCGCGTAGTATTCAGAGGCAATATCAACCACCAGGGTTCGAGTCACCGAGAGGGTAAGCGGCAGACGTAAGTGAAAAATCGTCCCTTTGCCCGGGGTCGAATCCATCTGAACCGATCCGCCGACTTCCTTGGCCATCGATTGGACAACGTCCAGCCCGACTCCCCGCCCGGACGTCTCGGTGATCACGTCCGCCGTCGAAAAACCCGGCAGGAAGAGGAATTCGAGCAGCTCCGCACCGCTAAGAGTCGCGGCGACCTGCGGGGCGACATATCCCTTGTGAATGACTTTCTCTCTGAGTCGTTCTGCGTCAATGCCTCGGCCGTCGTCCTTGACACTCACGTGAAGCAGCCCGGAGGCATGACGCGCTTCAAGAGTAATCACGCCTTCTGCCGGTTTTCCGGCAGCTACCCTTTCTTCGGGGCTCTCTATGCCGTGGTCGATGGCATTGCGCAGCAGATGCGTGAGTGGCGCTTCGAGCTTCTCGAGAATATCCCGATCGACGCGGGTCGCCTCGCCCACCGTCTCGAACCGGACCCGCTTGCCGGAGACACGGGCGAGGTCGCGAACCATGCGCGGAAAAGCGAAAACCCCTTCCGAGAACGGGCGCATGCGGGTGGCCAGAACCTCTGTATAAAGCCGATCAGTCAGCTGCTCCAGCCGGACGGAAAACGTTTCGAACTGTTCGAGATTCTTGCGTGCCAGGTCCGAGATCTGGCCCAGTCGCGTGACCGACTGGATCACGAGATTACGCACCTCTTCAGAGAGATCCTCATCGCGAGCCGCCCAGTCATAAAGCCCTTCCAGGGCGCTCCCTAACTCCCGCTCCCAGCTCTTCAGCTTTGCCCAGTTATTCGAGAAAACACGAGTGGCCTTGGCCTGGATTAACGCTTCACCGGTCAATCCCATGAGCCGGTTCAGGTTCTCGGCCAAAACCCGAACGAGGCTCTCTCCCGTCTCGGGCTCCGGCGCGGTCGCCTCAACGGGGACGGAAGAGACCGGAATGACCGAAGGGACGGACGGAACCGCAGAAGCCGGTGGAGCGTCCATCGCTACAGCCAGCCTCTCCACCAGTTGCTGGATTTCGGTCGAGCGAACGGACATCAGCTGCGGGATCGCCGATTGCTGAGCGCCGGCTACGCTTCTGAACACATCATTGCCGGCAAGCAGGAGGTCGATCGAACCTGAAGACAGCGTTGTCTTTCCCTTCTGAGCAGCGGACAGCAGATCCTCCATCGCATGAGCCAGCCTGACGAGATGGTCGAGGCCGACTATCCGAGCAGCTCCTTTGATCGAATGGGCGGCCCTCATGAGAGGTTCGGTCTTCTGGGAGGTCTGCTCCTGCTCCAGCCCGACCAGCCCGGCTTCGAGCGTGCGGGTATGATTGACCAGCTCAGTCTTGAACAGGTCGAACATCACCGGATCGCAGGCGAATTGCGGCTTCTCGGCGACCGGAACGCCGGTATCCTGCTTGTCCTTCTTCCCGGCGTGGTCGCTTTTCGCCGGGGCGGAAGCAGGCCGGGCGCCGGCGCTCGCAAAGCTTTTCGCCACTTCCTCCGCCAGCTGCTTGATCTGCTCCGCTTTGTCCGTCACCTCAGCAGCCAGGCGGACAGGATCCAAAGCCGACAGGCTTCGAAAGAGACTGACCGCGGAGTTGACCTGCCCGGCCGCTTCCCCGCCGAGCGGGGCGTTTGCCTTCTGAAGCTCCCCGAGGTGCTTCTCAAGAGCCTCGGCAACCAGGGCCAGCGGCTTGAAGCCGGCGATCCGAGCGGCGCCTTTGATTGAGTGAGCAGCCCTTACCGCAGCCTCCGGCTCGAAGCCCGATTCACCGGCCGCGGCTTCCAGCCTGCTGCTGTTCGTCTCAAGCTCAGACCGGAACAACTCCAGGAGCTGTACGTCGACCTCGGCCTGTTCCGGCGTCCCCGGTTTCGCCTGCTCTTTCACCGAATGAAACTCCCCTTGACGGCTGCGGCCAGCTTGTTTTCGTCAAGCCAGCCGATCGTTCTGGCCTCTATCTCAATGACACCCCGGCTCAAGGATGCCGGTGATTTGGACAAGGTGGAGGGCGGCTTGAGAATGAGCTCAGGGGCGAACTGGCGGACCCCGAGAACCTCGTCGGCCGCAAAAACAAAGCGGTCCTTCCCCTCATCGAGGACGACCATCCGGCCCGGAGATTTGCGGCGATCCGTCGCTTCCTTCTGCGGCTCATCCGCTAATCCCAACAGGTTAGCCAGGGAAATGCAGGGCACCAGTTCTCCGTTGACGTTCACCAGGCCTTGAAAGATCTCATTGCTCCGAAACGGCACCTTGTGGACCGGCCTAGGCTCGAACGCCTCCTGGAAATACTGCACCGGCAGGGCCAGCCATTCTCCTTTCACTCGGAAAACGACGACCGAAACGGTCGCGAGAAGCTGTCTCTGTTTGACCTGGGACAGCTGTTCTGTCCAACCCCTCAGTTCTTCGTGAGGGACCTCCCGGTCAAAGAGCGATTTGGCCGCGGCTGAGTATTCGTCACAGTTGCGGCAATGCCCGTGTTCGGACAGGCGCGGGCATGAAGAATCGCCGAAAACGCCGATCTTTTTCCAGCACCCGCTTTCAGGAGGCTCTATTCCGGTCGACATGGCGCCTTTCCCATCCTTCACAGCAGCAAAAGGCCGTGATGCCGCCAGGCGATCACCGGGCCGCTCTCCGCAGAAAACGCTGCTCTGCAGCTGCGTTGTGACATATCAAGCAACCTTCATCCTCGTTTCGCTCCCGCATCCAGCCGGCGGAGTCGTCTCCGGTACTGTCCGGCCTTCGCCGTGTCCCCTTGTTTCTGAGCCAGAAGGCACAGCTGCACCAGCGTCTCGTAATGATCCGGGTCAAGATAAATGGCTTTCAGGAACAAATCTTCGGCCGAAGCCAGACGGTCCAGCGACTGCTCGATGAGCCCGGCAAGATAGTAAGCGCCGACATCCATGGAATTCCCCCCGATCAGAGACCGGCATAGATTAGCCGCTTCCTGCAGGTCACCGCGGTCGGCAAGGCTTCGCGCCCTCTGCAACACAACCTCGGCAGAGCCCGCGTTAGCGGTTTCATCTCGACTTTCAACCTGCTTGGGCAGCTCCACCTTCGGATGGGAACGCGCCTCGGTCTTCACATGCTCGCCGCTGTCCGCAACTTTGGTGCGCGCCAGCCTTCTGCGAGGCTGGACCCGCATGCCTTCCGGATGTTGCTTCGCCTTCGTCAGCCCGAAGGCTCTGGCCGGGGAGAGCGGCTTGTATCCCGCCTTCTGAAAAAGCGCGACTTCGGAATGGCCGACAAACAAGAGCCCGCTGTCTTTGAGCAGGCGCGCCAGGTTCACCATGACCCGGGCCCGCCCGGTTTGGCTCAGGTAGATCATCAGGTTCTTGCAGAAAATAACGTCGAGAGCCTTCTCGGTCCCCGCCATGAAATCCGGATCCACGAGATTCCCTTGACTGAAGGTCACCAGGGATCGGACCGATTCGCAGACGGCAGAGCGATCGTCGCGAAGCTCAAAGAAACTACTCTGGGCGGGGGTCAGCGGCCGCCGAAAAGAGGTCTGCGCGTACTGAGCCGCCTTGGCTGCCGAAAGCGCCTTCCGGCTGATGTCCGCAGCGTGGATCCGAAATTGTGGCGGTTTCAGCCCGGCTACCAGCAAAGTCATCGCGATCGAGTAGGGTTCTTCGCCTGTCGAGCAAGGCGCCGAGAGGATACGAAGAGCTCCGCGATCGGCTTTCGCGCACCACTCGGTTTTGACAAAACCGGTAAGGAAGGTCAGGGTTCCCGGGTCTCGGAAAAACCAGGTCTCCGGTACCAGAAGAAGGTCCAGCAGGGCGGCCCGTTCATCTTCTTCGGCTTTCAACCTCCGCAGATAGGCGCCGTAAGAGCCCTGAGAGGCCTGGCTTAGTCGCGATTCGGTTGCCCGCTCAAACATCTGGGACCCTATTGATTGGACATCCAGCCCGGAATAGTCGTTCAGGATCGCTTCGACCTCAGGGTAGCGTCCCATCATCGTTCCTCGTCGCTTCTCGAGCCCAAACTGCCGTCAGACGGCTCGTACAGCATGCGCTTTAACTCGTCAGAGAGAAGATTGTCGACCGTGACTCGCTGCACCAGTCCAGCGGGGTGCGGGAGAATTTCTCCGAGATACTTCGCCCCCTCGACCGATAAACCCGGCGGTTGAAGCTCCTCTTTCCGGCAGCTCAAGGTCTCAGTGGCGCGCTCGGCCAGTATGCCAAGCAGCCGCTCTTGACCCTCCGCTTCCGGTAAGCGGACGAGAATGATCCGGGTACTCAGGAGCGACCGGGCCGGCCTCTCCCCCAGCAAAGCATTGACGTCGATAACCGGTACGACCTGACCCCGATAGTTGAAGACGCCTGAGACACAGTCAGGAGCGTGGGGCACCTTTTTCAGAGACACGAGCGGTATGACCTCGACGATCGCCGAAGCCTCGATCCCAAACCGGCCCGCCCCCACCTCGAACAATAAGAGCAGCATGCTTAACTCAACACAAAACGATCGACTTCGACCTCGAGTCCGTTCACAGCCGATTTCAACTGGTTTGAGGCAGACATAAAGGCGGTTAGGAATTCCCTGGTCTGTCGAGCGGCGTCGTCCAGCTGGCTCATGGCTTCACTGATTTGAAGCGCGCTCTCCGACTGCGCCTGCATGCTCTGGTTGACCGCTTCAAACTGCGGGCTTAGCTGCTGCGTGTACTCGATGACCCGGCCGAGGTCGGTGCTGATCCTCGCGATTTTTTCCGAGCTCGAGCGGGTCTGCTCGGTATAGGTTTCAATCCCTGCCACTCCCTCCCTGACTGCCGTCTGCATCTCGGAAATCACCGCCTCGATTTCCAGGGTGGCAATGGCTGTCTGATCAGCCAGGCGACGGACCTCACGGGCGACCACCGCAAAACCGGGACCGTACTCGCCGGCCTTTTCGGCTTCGATGGCCGCGTTGAGTGAAAGCAGATTGGTCTGGTTGGCCACCTTGGTGATAGCCGTGATCACCTGATTGATGTTCCCCGTCTTGGTCCGCAGGATCTCGAGCTTTCCTGACACGTCGACCGTGGCCTCCAGAAGCGTCTTCATGGTCGCATTGATTTCGGAGAGACTGGTTACCCCCTGTGATGCCACCCGGGCGGCGTCCGAAGCCGTCTCGGTTAGCTTTCCCATGGTCTGTGCCAGTTCGCTGACCGTGGATGATATTTCTTTGCTGGTGGTGCTGACCTCGGACGTTGAGGCCGCCTGCTGGGCTACCGTGGCCTCCAACTGGTGCACCGAGTCAGCTATCCGCGCGGCAGAGCTGCTCACCTGGTCGCTTGACCGTCCTACCTGGCCGATAAGCGAATCCAGGTTCTGAATCATCCGTTGCATGGCCTGGAAAAGGAGAGAGACTTCGTCCTTGGTCTTTTCCTCGTCCTTGGCGTACCCGGGCGAGCCACCGGACAGCAGGCTCTCCCTGGCATCCTTCAGTTTTCCGTCGGCGATGGCAGCGGCGATGCGAGCAGCCTTTCGGAGGGGAGAAGTGATGCCGGCCGACAGGATCGAGACCAAGGCCGCAGCCAGAAGGAGGGCGGCCAGGCTGAGCCCCAGGGCGATCGAGCGTGTCCTCTCCTGCTGCGCGTTCCTGGCCTGGAGAAGGGTGGTCAGCTCGTCGGCACTCACTTGCCAGAGCCGGGAGACGGCCTCGCTGGCGCGCAGTACCGCCTGATCCAGCTCCGTTTGAGACGCTTCGTTCTGACGCGACAGGCTGAGTCCCCGGAGGTTCGCAACTGCAGCCTTTATCGCACGGTCAAACTGCTCTGCCAGACCCGGCATCCTCTCCTGCAGGCTCACGCTCCTGTCGTTGAAGTTCACGTCCTCCTTGAGAGCGATCGACAGGGTTTCCTGGAGAGCGCTCGATTGCCTTTCCAGCTCATCGGCATAAATCACCAGAGAGGTGCGGTCCTCGGGCCGGAAGAAGCCATCGACCTGAGCCGCTTTGGTGAGGGTGGAGACCTCGTTCAGAACCTGCTGAAGACGCGGAAGGCGCTGAATCGCCGCCTCCATGACGTAGTGAGAGTCCAGGTCGGAATCCAGAACCAACCTGGAAGTGTCGCCGACTCTCCCGAGAAAGCCGAGAGCGTCGGGTATGAGAGAGGCGGCTGTCACCTTCTTGGAAGCGGCCTTTCGCCTCGCCCAGGTTTCCTCGAGCTGGAGGGCGACGCGGGTGCATTCCATTTTGAGCTGACCTTCTCGGCAGTCGCGGAGCGCCCGCTTCAGGTCGGCCAGCGCTTCGTCCACCTGCACGCTGGCTTCGTCGAACTCTTCATCGGACCTGGTCCCGGCCAGGCGCTCGAGCGCCATCCTCTCATGACGCATGAGGCGAACCACCAGCGTTTCGAACGGGCGGATCAGCCGGGAGCCGTCGATTTCCGCGTTGACGAAGTCGATGTCCCGGTTAAAACCGGAGATGACGAGGTAAAGCAAAAGGGCGAAAGGCAAACCGAAGGCCAGGCTGGCCAGAAGGAGCTTGTAAGTGATCGACAGCCGGCGGAAGTACCCCGTAATCGCGTTCATCTCGTTCCCCTGGACCTAGGCGCTGATTTTGAACCTCGACACCTCGTTCTGCAGGCCTTGCACCGCCTGGTTCAGCTGCTCCGTCGCCTGCTTGAACTCATGCAGAGATTCTTTCGTCTGTTCCGCAGTCTGTGACAACTGCCCCATCGACTCACTGATCTGCTCGGCGCCCTGCGACTGGTTCTGCATCCACTGTTCGACGGTCCCGAATTCCGGGCCGAGGTTACGGACCTGGTCGATGATCCGGGTCAGCTCGTCCCCGACGGCGGCGACTTCGCTGACACCTTTCCTGACCTGTTCGGCAAAGCGGTCCATCTCCATGACCCCGCTGGCCACCGAGGATTGCATCTCCCGGACCACGTACTCGATATCCTGCGTGGCCACGGCTGTCTGATCGGCCAGTCGGCTGATCTCACGCGCCACGACGGCAAAACCTTTCCCGAACTCACCGGCCTTTTCCGCTTCAATTGCCGCGTTAAGCGAGAGGAGATTCGTCTGATCAGAGATCTTGTTGATGGTGGTGATGACGCTCGAGATCCGATTGGCCCGCTCGTTGATTGTCCCGAGTTTGGACGTGATCTGGCCGGTCGCCTTCATCAACTGGCGCATGGCCGCTTCCATTTTGCTCAAGTCATTGCGGCGGGACTCGGCCGTCGACGCAGTTGTGGCCAGCTGCTCGCCCACCTCGGTCATCAGCTTGGACAGATCTTCGGCCGTTTTGGAGATATCGCGGGTCCTGGCCGTGACTTCACGAGTAGACGCCGCCTGCTCCGCGACTGCGGCCTCCAGCTCGCGGGCAGAGGACGAAATCTGAGTTGCGGACGTCGTCACCTGAATACCGGAACGCTGCACCTGTCCAACCAGCGAGTCGAGGCTGCCGCTCATCTTATCGAAGGCGCTCAGCAGCTCGACAGTCTCGTCGCTGTCGTCAAAGAAGCGCGCCTTTCGCGCCCGAGCCGGCTGCTGGAAAGCGGATGTCAGCCGGCTCCGCGCCTGGCTGAGGTCGCCCGCCGCAATCTGGTTCGCTACGTCGATTGTCAGGCCGAGCGGCCGCGTGGCTTTGTCGCTCAAGAAAGCCGCCAGACCCACGGCTCCAACCAGCAGCGCAGCGCCCGCCAGAATCAGCTTCAGCAGGAGGGCTCGAGTGATCTGGTGGATCCGAGCGCGCGTGACATAGTAGTCTTCCTGATACGTCCCGACGTTGATCAGCCAGTCCCAAGGCCGGAAATAAATCAGAGAAGCGATTTTGGCCCGGGGAGCCTGCTCGCCTTGATTCTGCCACCAGTAACGTTCCAGCGTCGGCTCGCCGGCCGGCTGTTTGAAGGCCCGGCCCAGCTGTCCCTGAATAAAGAACCGGCCGTCCGCGTCCCGAGTCGTCCAGATATCTTCGCCGTCCCGTTTTTCCTGGTAAGAGATAATGTACCGGCCGCGGCGTTCCCCCTTGCCGCCGACAACGCAGACATACCCGGTCTTGCCGACCTTGATCTGAAGAATCGCTTTCCTCAAGACGTTCGTGGATTCCGGCTTCTGGGCCACTTCAAGCATGCCGATGACCTTGCCCTGCCGGTCTTTGAGCGGCTGGTAAGCCGTTACCAGCCAGTGGCCGGCGACATTGACCAGTCCCGAATAGGAACGCCCCTCGGCGGCGGCCGATACGACCGGGTCTCTCTCCCCATACGGGTCCACAGCGGGGACCAGGGTCCCGGTAGCACGCCTGCCCTGGACCTCGACACTTGTCGCGACTCGAAGCAACTCGCCCTGGTCTCCTACCCGCTGCAGAATCGAACACCAGGCCCCGACCAGTCGATGGGTCTCGTCGACTACCGGCAAGCTCTTCGACAGATCCAGGCTTTGGCCTACCCAACGCCCTCCTATGATCAGCTTCGGAGCACGTAGGCTGAGCGCTTCACCGGTCCGCTGATTCCGTGCGGTCCAACTCACAGCCTCGCTGGACAACTCGGCGACCCCGGCCTCCTGTAATCGCTGTCGGGCGATGGTGAGATCGTCGTTGGCTTTGCGCAGCAGCAACTGGTGCGTGGTCTCGCACATGGCATAAACGTCTTTGGCGATCTGCTTGAGGCTCTGATCGACGATCTGGCTCAATTCCTGATCCGCTTGTTCCGCGACCGTCCCCTCGAATTGGGAGGTGAGAATCAGCATGACGAGGACAGGCAGTGTTGCCGCCAAAAAGGCCAGGCCGAGGACTTTGCGCTTGAGGTTGAGCTTCATGATCCCCCCGCTACCCGGAATCAGATTGGATGGTTCTTGGGGTGCCGCTCAAACACGGCTGAGCGCCTCATCTGCAGTGGGGTAAAGGGGAAAGATGGAAAGAAAGCCGGAGATCTCAAAGATCTCTTTTACCATTCCCTTCATGTTGCACAGCAGCAGGTCTCCCCCCCGGGATTTGACCGTCTTTCCTGCCGCGAGAATACTGCGGAGGCCGGCACTGCTGACATAGTCCATCTGGCCGAGATCCACAACGAGGTTTTTCGCGCCGTCGGCTATCAGCTTGCCACATATCTGGTCGAACTCAGGAGCCGTCACCGCGTCCATGCGGCCGATGACGTGAACAAGCACAGCGTTTGATCTATTCTCTGATTCGATCTTCATAAACTGCACGAGCCTCCGTCCGGCATAGTTGTAGCACGAAAAGAGACCGATAGGGCAGGTTTTTGGTATCGGACGCGCGGAATCGGGCCACAGAGGGGCGCGCTGGAATCGCGTTACAGAGCCGCGCCCGGAGCAAGGAAGTTGAAAAAGGGCCCCTGACCAGCGGTGTTCCGCTGTTCGAGGACCTTTTCAACACCCTCCTCCGTGCGTGGCTCTCCTCGCCTTTGCCGCTGTTTACCTTTCTGATCACTGAAAAAACCTGTTGACACTCGGGATGATTCAGATATACTCCCGCGTCGTCCTAGCAGTATTGGGGCACATAGTGTTTTTTCTACCAATCACCCGAAACGGATTCTCACGAAATCCAGTCCTGAAGCGCGTCGGGGGCCTCTTGTCCATTTGCCTCTTCCGGTCTGGGCTGGATCCCCTTCCGGTCAGAAACTCTCTCTTGTTACCGGCGCTCATCCGAGTCAGTTGCCGGCGCTTATAGTCGAGGTGTCGATGAAGGATCCGACCTGGGTTGGAGAACAGTAAGGAGCGAGTCCATATGAGAAGATCGCTGTTTTTGTATTTTCTTGTCGCCGCTCTCGTGGTAACAGCGAACGTGCATTTGGCGGCACAGGAAACCCGGGCGACCCTTCTGGGGCGCGTGGTTGACGCGACCGGCGGAGTCATACCGGGAGTCAGTTTGACGGCCACGAACCTCGAGACCAACGTGGCTACTCCCTCTGTCACCAACGACGAGGGATTGTTCCGCATTCCGTTCCTGATTCCCGGCCAGTACGAGGTCAAGGCCGAGATGACGGGTTTCAAGACCACCGTGCGGAGGGGGATCACGCTTAGCGTCAACAGCGAAGTAAACCTGGACCTCGTGCTGGAGCTCGGGGAGATGTCCCAGTCGGTGACCGTCACCGCCAGCGAGCCGGTGCTTAACACGACCAGCGCCTCCGTCGGACAAGTGATCGACAACCGGCGGGTCATGGAACTGCCGCTGATGGGTAACAGTGCCATGCTGATGTCCGGCCTCGCTCCGGGCATGCAGCGAAGCGATGACGGTTTCAAGTACATCGCCCTTCACTCGACGATCGGCGCTTCCGCCTACCAGACGTCGGGCGGAGTAGGTGGCAACGAATGGTCCATGGACGGCACGCCAAATACGGGTCAATCGCGCCGCAACGCTTACCTTCCGTATTCGGACGCGGTCGACGAGTTCCGCGTGGAGACCACCAGCTTTGATGCTCGGATCGGACACACCACCGGAGCGTTCATCACCATGCAGTCAAAGGCCGGGACGAACCAGTTTCACGGCACTTTGACGGAAAGCCACTGGCAACAGCGCTGGAACGCCACGCCCAACAACGACAACGGAGCCTATTGGAAGCGCATCCACGAGGCCGAAGCAGCCGGGAATTACTTGCTGGCCGACCAATTGAGAGACCAGGAGCGCCAGGCCACGGGCAGATCCAACAACTACGCGGCCTCCATCGGCGGGCCGATCAAGATCCCGAAGCTTTTTGACGGCAAAGACAAGCTCTTCTTCTTCTTTATCT
This sequence comes from Acidobacteriota bacterium, assembly GCA_041946865.1. Classification (GTDB taxonomy): domain Bacteria; phylum Acidobacteriota; class UBA6911; order RPQK01; family RPQK01; genus RPQK01. The sequence goes on from JBHGBF010000009.1 coordinate 35,139, forward strand.
TCAATGGTTTCAAGGACGCCAAGACCGAAGAGCCGGGGAGCAAGATCTTCTCGGTTCCGACCGAAGCGGAACGCCAGGGTGATTTCTCCGCCCGACTGCTGTCGAAGAACGCCTCCAAGTACATCATCTACGATCCGCTGACGACCGTCTTCCAGAACGGCGTCTACACTCGTACCCCGTTCCCGAACAACATCATCCCGGCGAGCCGGATCGTGAACCCGATGTACAAGTTTTACGAGAAGCTTTACCCGCTGCCGAATCATCCTCCCGGTGAAGATCCGGACACCTTCGCCAACAACTACTTCAACCCGAATGTCCCCTGGAACTGGGATTACAAGGCGTTTCAGAACCGCGTCGATTACATTATGTCCGAGCGCGACAAGTTCTTCTTCCGGTGGAGCTACAACAAGTTCGTGGAAGATCGCCAGGACTGGACGGCTGAAACGGCCCGCGGACTCCACAGCAACGGCCTGACCCGGATCAACAAAGGGGTGGGCGCCGACTGGGTCCACACCTTCAGTCCGACCGACGTTCTCCATGTGGCCACAGCCTATAACCGCTATGTCGACAACGGCATCAATTTAAAGCAGCGCGAGTTCAAGCCGAGCGACGTGGGTCTGCCGGCATACTTGGACGAAAAAGCGGGCGATTACCATAACCTGCCGATAGTGAACTTCACGGATTACGAGACAGCGGGACGTTCCTACGGAAAGCTGCTCCCGATCTCGGTCGCCACTCTCACGGCCGACTACTCCAAGTACTTCGGCAAACACAGCCTGACTTTCGGCTGGGATGGCCGCCAGTACTACCGGGTGGGCGGTGCGCCGGGTGTCACTTCCGGCCGGTTCGAGTTCCGCAATAACCTCCTGAAGGCGAGCAGCCAGACCCAGGCCGACGAAGTCGGAACGCTGGGGCTCGAATGGGCCGCCTTCCTGATGGGCATTCCCTCGAACATGTACGTCAACAACAACGACAGCTTCTACATCACCACGCCCTATCAGGCTGTCTATGTTCAAGACAACTTCCGCCTGACCCCCCGGTTGACGCTCAATTTCGGGGCGCGTGTGGAATACGAAGGAAGCATTCGCGAAAGGTTCAACCGCGGCCTGCGCGACTGGAATTTCAACTACGCTCTGCCGGAGAACATTGTCGACACCTTTGTGGCCGGCTACCAGAAAGTGGCCTTGCCTCAGCGGACGGTGCAGGATTTTGGTTCGGGTCTGCATGGCGGCATGAATTACCTTGGTTACGACGGCTCGGCACGCACCACTACGAGCCCGACCACACGCCTGATGCCGCGCTTTGGTTTCGCTTACAAGCTTAATGACCGGACCGTCATCCGCGGCGGCTACGGCATGTATTTCGACACCCTGAACGTGACCCATACGGCGATAGACCAGTCGGGATACAGCCGAAATACGAGCACCATTGTTACCAATGACAACGGCATCAGTTGGAACGCCGGCGACCCCGCCAACGGGATTCCACCGGTAGCCGATCCTTTCCCGATTCGCGCCGACGAGAGCCGCTTCGATACGCCGCTTGGAAACAGCCTGGGGCACCTGGCTCGGCTCGGACAGGGGGTTCAGTACCTCAATCCCGACTACGATCCGATTCGCCAGCAGCGCTGGCGGCTGGAGATTGAGCGCGAGCTGTTCAGCGACGCAGTGGTGTCGGTCGCCTATGCCGGAGCGTGGGCAGACAAGCTGGGCGTGACGATTAACGCGAATCCCGTCCCCGCCGAGTTCTGGACGAGCGGCAATGTGCGCGACGAATCGGCCAGCAAGTTCCTGAGCACGGCTGTTCCGAACCCCTTCCTGCTCTCCAACTTCGCCTTCCTGCAGACCGAGAATCCGGCTCTGTACCAGCAGCTGTCGACGCAAGGCTTCTTCACGAACAAGACCATTCAGTACCAGCAGTTGCTGCGTCCCTATCCGCACGTCAACGGCAATCTGAAAATCGACGGAGTCCCTATCGGCGCCAACCAGTATCATGCCATGTTGTTGAGGTTCGAGAAGCGGATGTCGCATGGTTGGACTCTGAACACCCACTACGAGTTCTCTCACAGCCGCAGCCGCGACTGGGTCGCTACCGCGGACCTGGACCAGCGGCCGAGCTGGCGCGAGAACGACAACTCGAGGCCGCACCGTTGGGTCGCCACCTCGATCTACGAGCTGCCGTTCGGCGCCGGTAGGCAGCTGCTCGACCGCAACGGCTGGCTGAACACCGTCTTCGGCGGGTGGCAGTTAGGCCTTATCTGGCAGATGCAAAGCGGCGAAACCATCGACTTCGCTAACCTCTTCTTCTATGGCGATACCCGGGACATCCGCCTGGCCTCCAACGAGCAGACCAAGGACCGGTGGTTCAACAACGGTTGGGACTACCCGACCGGCGACCCGCGTAACATTGACCCGGCAACCGGCGAACCGTACCCGAACAAGCTCTGGCAGACCGACGCCAGGCAGACAACGGCCGGCTTCCACCGGAACGTGTTCCCCAACCGGTTCAACTGGGTCCGGACGGACCAGTTCAAGCAGCTGGACGCCAACATCCAAAAGGCGTTCAGGATCAAGGAAGGCGTGCGAGCGCTGTTCCGAGTCGACATGCTTAACGCCGCCAATCACCAGGTGATGGGGAATCCCAACACCGATCCGACGAGCGGCAATTTCGGCAAAGTCGCGACTTACGTGAACACCCCGCGTTACATCCAGTTCCAGTTGCGCCTGCAGTACTAGTTCCCTTGCCTAAAAGGGAGGGCGAGACTTCGCCCTCCCGCCTTCGTTTGCACCCCCACCCGATTGCGATTACGATGGCCAGTAGCACGGCTGACGAATAAATTAAGGAATGGAAGAATCAGGTCTGTGTTATTCGTTGGGCTGCCATAACGGTATGCACAATAGCGTAATTGTCCTCAAATTCGGCGGGACTTCTGTTGCGACTCCGCAGCGAATCAGGCAGGTAGCGGAACTGGTCCACGCAAAAAAGGCGAAAGGGCTCAAGGTGGTCGTGGTGGTTTCAGCCCGCGCCAAAATGACGGACTCGCTCATCGAGGACGCCCTGTCCTTTTCTGCTGACCCTTCCCCGCGTGAGATGGACATGCTCTTGACCAGCGGTGAACGAATCAGCTCGGCTCTTCTGGCCATCGCGCTCAATGCCCGGGGAGCTGCCGCAATCTCACTGACAGGCTCTCAAGCGGGCATCATTACCGACGACGACCACACGAATGCGCGCATTATCGAGATTCGGCCGGCCCGTGTCCTGCAGGCACTTAACGAGGACAAGATCGCTGTCGTAAGCGGCTTTCAGGGGGTCAGTTTCAAGAAGGAGGTGACAACGCTGGGACGTGGCGGTTCTGACATTTCGGCCGTCGCGCTCGCCTCCGCCCTCGACGCCGAAGTCTGTGAGATCTACTCGGACGTGGACGGTGTCTATGCCGCCGATCCGAACGTAGTCGACGAGCCGATGAAAATCCGGCAATTGTCCTATCAGGAAATGCAGGAGATGGCGGAAGCAGGAGCCAAGGTGCTCCATCCCAAGTCCGTCGAGTTCGCGAAAGCCAAAGGGACCATCATTCACGCAAAGTCCACGTTTGTACCGGACGGAGAAGGGACGATCATCAGAAACCTGGAGGGACGGCTCAAGCCCCGTATCGTCGGCATCGCTTCCGAAGAAAAAGTGATCCTGGCCCGTTGTCGGGACGAGGGGCATGCGGGGATCATCATGCAGCTGGTCGATTCGCTCGCCGCCGAGAATGTGAAGGTCAAGCAGATCTCCTTCTCCGATCTCGGTGACGGGGTTACGTCGGGCAATTTCATCATTCCCGAAAAGGAGAACTACCATATCGAATCGGTGATCCCGCGCCTGGAAGCCTCGTTCCCCGGCGCTCTCCACGTCTCGCGCCGGCTTGGGGCGGTCTCCCTGATCGGAGCAGGAATCAACGACCGTTATGACTTTCTCCTCCAATGCCTCCGCCTTTTGAGGGCAGAGAAACTGGGCCCGGCTTCGCTCCACACCACCTCATTCCGGATCAGCGCACTGGTACCCAGAGAGCGCGTGAAAGAAACTGTCGGTCTTTTCTATGAGAATTTCCTGCGTCCCGCCTCTTTAGAGCATGTGGAGCCCACCCTGCATGTGGAGCCTTGATTTGTGGAAAGAATTGCGTTAAAAGTATTAGCGCCCGCCAGCGGGACGAGCGGGACGAGGTCGAGATATGCCAGAGAGAACGATCAACGACTACGTGCGTCAGAGAATTCGTGAGCTTCGTACCCGGAAAAACATCGGAATTCGGGAAATCTCCAACGGCACCGGAATACCCTCGAGCTCTTACTGTTGCATGGAAGGTGGTTACTACAACATCAGTCTCGATAACCTCTTCCGAATTCTGGGCGTAATGGGTGCCGACATCGCCGAGGTCTGGCCGGTAGAGACCACCGCGGCGGACGAGGCGAACCCGATTCAGCTCCGCCGCATCCAGGAGTTCCGCGTCAGCGAGATCGTCAACCTGACCGGCGCCGAAGGCGCGGCTCTCTTCTCAGTCCACGGGCATCGTTCCAAGGTGCTCTTGCAGCAGAACCTCAGCGACTTTCTCATTGACCGGCTGTGCCTCTACATCGAGGACGGACGGGAGTACAATGACGGGCTGTGGTTCCGGAAGGAAGTGGAGGAGACCTCCTTTATTTTCTTTTTGAAGGGGAGGAGCTGCCCTGATTATCTCCGAAAGCTGATCGCACAGTACCTGGTCATTTGGTCCAACCTGTTCAGCCAGGTGCTCAAATAGCGGCAGGCCGGGCAACCAAGGACTACCGGGCCCTGACCGAGCGTACCAGCGCCAATTCCAATCCTGACAGGAAGTGCAGATCCCTCTGTCCGCAAAGCAAGGGGGCTTTGAGCCGCATCAGGTAGTACGCGGCGAAAAACATGGCCCACAGCGGCACGCTCGCGAACCTGATCCCACCCAGCTTGTGCAGCGTGATCACATCGCTCTTCAAAGCTGCGGAGAACTCCATGAAGAGGTTTTCTCTGGTGGCGTTGTTCCTCAGCAGAATGCGCACATCGGGAGCATCGAGCAGCCTCATGATGTTCGCAACATTCAATTCCATGTTCTCCAGCCGGCGCAGTTCGTTTTCGTCATACCGGGCTGAGGAAAGATGCTGGTAAAAAACATACAGCATCAGGACTGTGAAAGCAGCTAGGAAAAGGTAGTAGAAGACCATGGTCGGTTTTTGTCTCCGTTGCTTCCTGGCCAGGAGGCGTTTGATCGGCCTCTCAGAGCCATTTTCTTTTCACCCGCCCCTAGAATGATAGTTCTTTCACGCTGAATAAAGTTATTTTGGTATTTCCAAACCGGGTTCCCGGGGGCAACAGTTAAGGGGACAGTCAAGCAGCGCAACTCAACGGGGGGACACCAGGATTCTGACGGCCTTTTCCAATTCCTCCCCGGCCTTTCCCAACCGGTCCCTGAAGTCGGCCGCCACCACGGTGACCGGATCATAGCTCCAGAGGGCGTAGGTGAAAACAGACAAGGCCAGAAAATAGAAGAATTGCAGTAAAAAGCCGAAGACGACTTTGGGAGTACCGACAAACAGAAAGCGGGCAAAGTTCACACCCTGCAAACCAACCAGCAGCGACACCCCCACGAGTATCCCCTTCAAGTTTTTGCCGAGGTTAATCTCGCGCCGCCCGCACACCCTGCTGTAGACGAAAATACATGCGAGCATTTCCACAAACAGCGCCGCGCCCTGATAACGAAGAAACGGATTGCCATCACTGAGCAGTACCTGAATTCCGACGCCAGAGACGACCACCGAGCCCAGAAAGGCAGGCACGACAACCACCTTCTTCGTTACCCTCTCCAACGATTCGACACGCCGCCAGACATCAAACAACACCAGCACTAAAAGCAGGGGCGACACCAGATTCGGCAAATGCCAGGCCAGGTAGTAAACCTGGGACTCGAAGCCGGCAACTGACCAGCACGCAATGCGAACCATGGAAACAACAATCGAGAAAACTGTGTAAAAATAAAAAGCCGGATAGCGGCTGCAAAGGTTTGCCAACAGACCCCGAACCAGCACGGCAACAAGGAGTGCTAGACCGACAACCCAGAGGGCATAGGTAGCGAACATCGCGCCCTAGATTAGTACGAAAGAGGCGCAATATCAAGATACAGATACAAAGTCAAGAGTTTTCGGTTTTTCCGAACGATTCGGCCGAAATCGTTTGGTAGTTCCAAATCTTGGTGAGCCGAGCCCTTAGCCCCGCCTACATTATTCACTAGTGTGGAGGGGAAAATGCTAATCCTGATTCTTCTTTCATTCCTGTTGTTTGGTTCGCCGATGCAGTCAATTACGATGCGGGATGGCGCCAAAAAGCATCCGACTTTGCAGCTGCCTCCGGGACAGGCCAGACACGTTCACATCCAGTGCTGCGGTCCCGACCCGATTCCGCCCGACCCGCCGCCGACAAACAGGTAAGCCTGGGTCCGAATAGTTCTTGGATAGTTATTCCACCAGCAATCGAATGAGGCCGGCGTATCGAGACGCGTTCGAGGAGAGTTTGATCGTTTTGGCCGGAAGCAAGTCTTTCAGGAGCTGAGTCAGCCAGTCCCGGGAGGTTTCAAGCGACGCAAAGGTCAGGGACAGCCGATCTCCGTCTTCCGTGACCTGGTAGCCGGAGAGAACCGCGTAAATGGGTTCCGTCTCTCCACGCAGCAGGAACTCTCCTCGCACTTCGCGAGCGGACGAATCAATACTGAGACCCAGAATCTGTCCGTAGTTTTCAATCTTCGAGCGCAGCAGCTGTGTCGCCGTCCAGGCAACGGCCTGGTCCTTGATTCTTCGAATCATTCATTCTCCCGGCTTCTTCCATTGTCGCACGGGAAAAACCGGGAGTGGCCCCAAGGGGTTGCCTCATCCCGCTGCGTAGTAGCCCTGGCGGGCGCGGACGCGCAGATCGTGCCTGCCTGGAACGCTTACGGTGATTCTTCGGAACTCTTCGCCACGCGTTTCCCCTCGGGATGAATAGTAACCGAGCAGGTATTGCGCCTGCAGGTCGCCGGCGATCAGCCGATAAATCGAGGGGAGCTCGGACCAGTCATCCGGCAGATAAGCCGACCCGCCCGTCTGGTTGGCCAGAAACTGCAATGCTTCCTGTCCGCGCCGGCTGATGATGTTCATCCTGATCGAGGCAGCAGCGGGGTTGATCGAGTAGAAAAGGCAATCAGCCTGCTGAAGCTCCCGAAGAGCGGAGTCAAGCCCATGCGCCTGGCTGTAATTGTCCTCACCGTCCGAGATTGCGACTTGAACGCGGCGGGAAAAGGGCGAAGCAGTCTGTCTCAGGTACCTCGCTGCCGACACGAGCGTGTCGTAGAAGGCAGTCGCCTCCCGAGTCGGGGTCAGCGACATGAGGGCACTCACGGCCGCCGCGGCATCGTTGGTTCGCTGGCTGACGATCCGCGCCTCAGGACCAACCGTGAACAGGGTCACGAACTGTTGCAAACCGGCCACAGAGCGCACAAACTGCGACCCGGCTTCCTGTTCGAACCGGAAACGAGGCATCACACTGCCGGAAATATCGATGAGCAGAGCCAGCTCGACTGGCGACTGGCCGGGCTCCTGCATGTTTGCAATGGTCTGAGGGAGGCCGTCCTCCGTAACCCGGAAATCTTCAATGGATAAATTTTTTACAGGTTTCTGATTGCTGTCGGTCACCGAGACCGGCACCAAGACCAGGTTAGACGAAACACGGATCGGCGCCGTCGAGGCGGTGACTGTCGGCGCTTGATCTCCCGCCGTCTGGCCTTTCCCGCCCGGTGGCTCGGGCGATTCTCCAAGGACACGCAGCACCAGAAGGGTGAGAATCACCGGGATCAGATAAAGGAACCTGACAGCGACTTTGTTTGGAATGAGCATGGCGCGCCCCAAAAAATAAGGGGGCAAGACTTCTGAGTCAGGAGGGGGGAATTCCTGCCTCGCTGATCTTGCCCCCTTAGCCGCAAACGATCGTCCCGCTATCTGGAGACTGCTGGTCGATCGTTCGACTTTCCTCAACAAGGGGGCAAGACTTCTGAGTCAGGAGGGGGGAGTTCCTGCTCAATGATCTTGCCCCCTTGGCCCGCGAGCGATTGGTGGTCACCCGATCACCAATCGGTCATTTCATCAGTCCTGTTCCTCCGTTCTGTTCTTCGTCCCAGTGGTTCCAGTGTTCGCATTGCCGCTCTCGTTTGACGGCTGTCCGAACTGTCCCTGGGTCTGGTTGTTCTGCAGGTTGTTGCCCTGCGTGCCAGTCTCGGAAGTACTGGTGGTGGGCTGCATTCCCGCCGTCACGTTCTGGATGCCACGGTTAATAAGCACTCGGATTTCCACCCGGCGGTTCTGTTGGCGCCCGGTGCGGGTGCTGTTATCGGCCAGAGGCTGGAGCTCTCCGAACCCGTACGGTGTGATGATCCGCCGCAAGGGGACGTTGTGCTCTTCAGCCAGGTAGCGAACCACGGCGTCAGCGCGGTTCTGGCTGAGACGGCGGTTGTAGTTGGCACTGCCGTCCGCGGACGCAAAGCCGACAACCTCGATCATGTATCCTTTTTCGTTCGCCGCCTGCTGAGCTATCTGGTCCAGATGCTGCTTCGCTTCAGGGCTCAGCTTATAGCTGTCGACCTTGAAGTTGACGACCGCGCTGTGCTTGATGTCGAAATTGTCCAGGGACACGATTCTATCGTTCGCCGCTCGAACGCCGGCATTCGCTTCGTTGGCAGAGCTCTGGGCCTGGCCAGCGGCGTTCATCGCCTTGTCAGCGGTCTCCTGAGCCGCCACGGCGCCGCCTCGTGCGGCGTTACTGACAGCATTCAGCTCGTTAAGCTGACCGGACATCCTCTCGGCATTCTGCTGGGTCTCGGCGAGCTCACGTTCCACCGGATTGACTCGCGTTTCGATCGCCATGGCTGTGCGCAAGCCGTCCTGGGTGAGCTTGATCTCGTCGGCCAGAACATGCCCGGAGCTGTCGGCTCGTCCCTTGACTTCGACTTCGAGGCCCGGAAGCAGGTTCGTCACCGCAAACGTTTTCGCGCCACGGAACGGGTTGCGCTTCTTCTCTTTGACTTTAGTCTGATCGTTGATACCGACGACAACTGTCTGGTTGCCATTCGTGAGGATCGTGACAGTGTCCGCGTCACGGGAAACAACGTTTCCTTCGATCTCATACTTCTCGCCGGCAATGTAAGTCGTAGATCCGGCCGTCTGGACATTGCTCGAGCCAGGCTGGCCCTGTGTCGTCGACCGGTCGGTAGTGCTTTGCGTGTTCGATGTATCAGTGCTGGACTGGGACTGGCTCGAACTCGAGTCTCGTTGCTGCTGACCTTGCGTCATCGCCGGGTCGTTACCAGGTCTGTCTGGCTGCTGGGCAGATGGATCCTGCGCCAGAACCGGAACGGCGAGGAGAAGTGTGATCAACCCTGACGCCAGGGCTGCTTGTACCGTCTTCTTCGAAGATGTCATGGAAAACCTCCCTTATCTCTCGGTTGTCGTTTTGACTTTCGCAACTAAGTAAGAATGCCGTCTTGTCACGTCTACCGCATTCAGCAACTCCTGTGCCACTCGCTGCCGAAACCGGGAAGAGGCCGAAAATGCTTGTTCTCCGACATTCTGAAGAAAACGACGAAGTCAAGAGGTAGAGGATTCTAAGGGAAAAATTCCCGGATTCGTCTCTTGCCAGTGAGTCGGACGGTCTGCTTGCGCGTATAATATATCGGTAAGACGTACCAGACTGCATGACGGGCGATCGTCGGTCATCGAGGCCGCCGCCCGGCGTCCGGCGGGCTCTCAAGCCGCTCGGCGCGGACGCGGGGGGCATTGAGGCGCAAGAACTCCCATCCACCGGTAGTGGTGGTCAGTCTGGTACGGCTTCTGCCAGCAGGAGCCTGCAGTCTCGACTCTTGAGGGGGATTTTGAACAATCGTACCAAAGTTCTGGTCGTCGATGACGAGACAGCTCTGAGAGAAGTTCTGGGCATGCGTCTCGAAGACTGGGGATTCGACGTTCGCCTGGCGTCTGACGGCTCTCAGGCCAAGGACATCGTCGAATCTTACGAACCGGATATCGTCATCTCCGACGCCGTCATGCCCGAGATTTCCGGCATCGAGCTGCTGAAGAACCTTAAAGAAGGCGATGCCACCCGCCCCGTGATTCTGATAACGGCTCACGGCAGTGTCGATATGGCCGTCGAGGCGATGAAGCAGGGGGCGCGAGACTTCATCACCAAGCCCCTTGACTACTCCAAGCTGAGGGCCGTACTCGGGGCCGCAGAGAGGGACCTCAAAGAGCGCCAGGCCGCGCGTAAGCTTGTCTCGCAGCTGGAGCGGGCGCCTGGCTTTATGGGCTTCGTCGGCACGAGCAAGCAGATGCGGGAGGTCTACGACCTGATCCGGGCCGTGGCCTCCAGCGACGCTTTTGTGCTGATCACCGGTGAAAGCGGTACCGGGAAAGAACTGGTCGCCCGCACGGTCCATAAACTCAGTTCCCGAGCCGAAGGCCCGTTCGTCGCCATCAATGCCTCAGCTATCCCGCATGAGCTGATGGAAAGCGAGATTTTCGGGCATGAAAAGGGGGCCTTCACCGGCGCCGTGGGAGTGCGGGCCGGGTGTTTCGAGCTGGCCAGCCAGGGGACACTGTTCCTGGACGAAATCGCCGAGATGCCTCTCGCCCTCCAGCCTAAGCTCCTGCGCGTTCTCGAGGACGGACGCGTCAGGCGGCTCGGAGGAAGGCAGGAGTTTGAATTCGACGTGCGAGTGGTTTCAGCAACCAACCGGGACCCGGCTAATGCCATCAAGGAGGGGAGCCTCAGGCAAGATCTTTTTTACAGGCTGGACGTCTTTACCATCCGACTGCCGGCCTTGCGCGATCGGCGCTCCGACATCCCGCTGTTGGCCCAATACTTCGTCAACGAATTCAACCGGAAACACGGGGCAGGAATCGAAGGGCTGCGTGAGGAGACCCTCGGGATCCTCAAAGAATACAGCTGGCCGGGGAACGTCAGAGAGCTCCGCAATGTCATGGAGAGAGCCGTGATCCTGGCACGAGGCGAATGGATCGAACCAATGCACCTGCCCCCCTACATCCAGGATCCTTCGGCCGAGTCCACTTCGAAGATCGTGCTGCCGGTCACCGTCACTGCTGCAGAGGCGGAAAAAGAGCTGATCCTGCGGACCTTGGAACGGACTGGAAACAACAAGGCGGAGGCTGCTCGGCAATTGGAAATCGACGTCAAGACTATTCGTAACAAACTCAAGTCGTACGGGTTGGAATAGGTTCCTTGAAGATATCCACGAAAATAATCCTCGGTTACTCCCTGCTGATCCTGGTCATGGTGGCCGCGCTCATCTATGAGCTGGCGCTTATGCACCAGATGCAGACTATCAACCGCAACCTCTCCGCCATGAAAACAAGAGAGACCGACTACTCCCTCCGAGTCCGAGACATCGGCCAGGTGATGGAGTTTACCGAAAGGCTTTACGCAACGAAGGACCCGGAATACGCCAGCCAGTTGAAATACCACTCCGACAACCTGACCGCAGATCTGGATCACGACCTGGAGAGGTTGAAGAACGACCAGGCGAATCAAGAGGAAAGAAAAGAGCTGGAGCGCTTTACCTCCCTTTGGAGGAGTTTCCTGCGCTCGGCTTCCGAGCAGGAAGCCTATTTTCCGGTGATAAGCAAAGAGGATTTCGACAGATGGCTCGAGAAGCAAGACAAATCGCTGGAAGCCCAGATGCAGCGGGTCCAAGCCGCGAACCGGGCGGCGATCAACGCGGAAGTGGAGCAGTCCGGCAAGGCCGGCCAGAAGGCGGAGTTTGTGTCGAAGGTGGCGGCAGCGGTGGCCGTCGTTTTGTGTTTCGTGATCTCGTTCGTGATCGTCCGCTCCATTTCGCACTCCCTCAAACGTCTGACATCCGGCGCCCGGGCCGTGGCCCAAGGAGAGTTCTCGTACCGGCTTGACGCTTCGGGGACCGACAACTTCTCACAGGTGGCTCGCGATTTCAACTTCATGGTCTCCAAGTTGGACGAACGCGAGCAGGTCAAGCGCGAGTATGTCTCCCACGTGTCGCACGAGCTTAAGGCACCTTTGGCGGCTATGCAGGAGACGGCGCGGCTGCTATTGGAGGGGATACCCGGGCCGGTCAATGAACGGCAGAAGCGATTGCTCGGCCTGGCCTTGGAGTGCGGGCAACGATTGTCCAGGACGATTATCAGCCTGCTCGATCTCTCCCGCATCGAGTCCGACGCTCTCGATTATGAGATCGAACGAACCGATTTGCGGGAAGTGATTCAGTCGGCCTCGAGAGAGTTCGAGGTCCAGTTGGCGAAAAATGGTCGCGCCCTGGAGCTTCACCTCCCACCAGATCCGCTTTACGCGGACTGTGACGGCGACCGGATCGGACAGATCATCTCGAACCTGATCGACAATGCTCTGAAGTTCTCCGCCGGTCCCGCCCCGATATCGATAAAAGCGCAGGTCGTCAAAGGGCTCCCGGAAAACCTCCCCGGTTCGTGGCGTTGCCGCCTGGATGGAGCTCATCCGGATTATGCCCTGCTGCAGGTATCCGACCGCGGCCGGGGCGTCCCTGACGAACACAAAGAGCTCATTTTTGAGAAGTTCCACCAGGTGAAGTTCGAGAAGAAGATTGCCGGCCAGGGGGTCGGTCTGGGGCTCGTGATCTGCAAGAATATTGCAACGGCCCACCGGGGCGCCATCTGGGTCGGCGACAACGCCGGAGGCGGGAGCATTTTCTACATCCTGCTACCCGCGGCAAAGGCTCTTGCCGTCAGTCCGCAGGAACGAAGGCGGGCAGCCGAAGGCGTTCAGCCAGCACAAACGTAAGTCTCGTGTCCGGCTCATAAATCGTCGTTCCGCTATCGGCCCGGCCCGCTTCGTCCTCTATCGAGCCCTGGCTATAAGGGGAGAACTGTGGACCCTGGAGAAAGAGACGGTTTCGAGCGGAAGCGATACCGGCAGGCGTCGAGAGGGTCAGCGCCATACTCTGCAGTGGGAAAGCCTTCTCTCCTAGGACCACCTGCTCAAGAACCAGGCTCACCTGCGTCGAACTGGATCTCCGGGTATCTTCGGCCAGCCGAGTGATCCGGCCGATCACCCGGCTTCCCTGCGGAGCAAGCAACTTCCCACCCTGCGCCACGTCCCGGTCGAGTTTGCCGACGAAAATATCTCCTGCCCGGTTCTTTTCGGTGATCCGCTCCTTAAGCCTGACATGCAGGCGTGTGCCTTTCGGCACTTCAAAGGTGGGCCGTACCCGGCCCGGACGCAGATGATCGAGGAGCGACTCTCCACCAGAGGCCGCGGCTTTCCGCTCGCCGGACGCCAATTGCAGAACGACGAAAATGAAGCCTGATAAGCCGATGATCAGCAAAAGCAGGCGAACTCGGCTCACTCTCATATCCACAGGTTAAGCAAAAAGTGTGCCATCGGCTTTGCGACTGTCCGGCGTACGCGAGTTTTCGGCGGTTTCCGGGAAAAAATTCCTGATTTTCGGTTCACACCTACGGTCGGTTCAGAATTGCTCTGACAAGCGGGAAAATATGGACCGACACAGACGAAGATGCTGGCCAGCGCCAGCGCCGCGTTTGTCCGTGTCGGTTCCGGGAATCGCGTAGAATTGAATAAAGATTCCTTCCTGGATATGAATAATTTCGACGACACGGCGAACCTGGTCAGGAGTCCGACCCACCGCTCGATGATAATCACAGGGCTCTTTATCCTGGCGCTCTTCTATACGCTGTACCTCGCACGCGACTTATTTCTCCCAATTGTACTGGCTGTCCTGCTCCACTTTCTGCTTCGACCGGCGGTCCGAATCCTGAGGAAGGCCCGGGTTCCTGAGCAGGTCGGCGCCGGCCTTATCCTGGCCGTCCTGATCTCGGCTTTTGGCTTAGCGTTCTACGAGCTCTCCGGGCCGGCAAGCGACTGGTTGGCCCAGGCGCCGCCCATCCTCAAAAAGATCGAGAACGAAGTCAGGCAATGGCGAGGCCCCGTTCAGCAGGTCAGGAGGGCCGCCGACCAGGTGGAGCGGATCACGGATATGGAGACACGCGCGAAGGCACCGGAAGTCCAGCTTCGCCAGCCGGACCTGAGCGAAACGCTGTTTGCCGGGACGCGGGCAGTTGCGGCAACGCTGGTCGTGATGATCCTGTTGCTGTACTTCCTGCTTGCATCCGGTGATCTTTTCCTCGAGAAGGCTGTCAGAATCTTGCCCACCCTGACCGATAAGAAACGGGCGGTCGGCATTGCCAACAATATGGAGGAGCATATTTCCCGGTACCTGCTCCTGGTGACGGCGATCAATGCTGGACTGGGTGTGGCTGAAGGATTCGCGATGCTCCTCCTCGGCATGCCCAATCCCGCCCTCTGGGGCGTGATGGCCGCAGTCCTTAATTTCGTTCCTTACCTGGGCGCGCTGACCGGCAGTGTGACCGTTGGAGTAGCCGGCTATGTTCACAGCGGCGATCTCGCGTGGGCCTTTATCGTTGGTGCGGTCTATTTCGGGATCACAGCAATTGAAGGTGGCTTTGTCACACCCATGCTGCTTGCACGCGGGCTCACTCTCAACCCGGTGGTCCTGCTGGTAGGAATTATCTTCTGGGGTTGGCTGTGGGGAATCCCGGGGACCCTGCTCGCCGTGCCGCTCATGTCATCGATCAAGATCTTCTGCGATCACATTGAACCGCTTGCGCCCTTCGGCGAGTTCCTCGGAAGGTGAGCCGATCCGTTCGTAGTTTCGCCTTGAGGCGGGCTTTTCAGAGCCAACTACGAACGGACTGCGGAACACCGCTCGTCCAAGGACCTCTTTCAACACCCTCGCAACTCTCGGCAAGGCGGAGGCGTGCGAGCGACGTAGCCGGGGGTGGAAGCCCGTCTTTCAGGATGACACCCCCGGAAACAAAGCGTTTAGCTTTCCGGCCCCGTACCTGTCTTAGTCTGCCCCCTGGTCATCCAGGAGTAGATGAGGTACACTCCGGCGAAAACCAAGGCGATCGGCCACCAGTCTTCCAGCCAGTCGAGCGAAAAGTTGAACTTCGTGTGGGCGAACATGAGAGCGCCGAACACGATCAGGGCCAGACCTCCGATGAGCGAACCCTTAGTCCCTGGAGCTTGGATATCTTCCGGCAGTTGAGTAGGGCCGAGCCCAGCCAGCATCTGGTTGTACAGGCTGGCCCTCCGGGCGGCATCGACGATGTTGTAGAGCCAGAAGAAAACCATGAAGAAAGCCGCGAAAACCACCAGACCGCGCATGGCGTCGCTTGCCAGGTACGCAATCAAGGCCGCAATCACGAGGACGTTAACGAATCCTTGCTGATAATAACCCAGGTAAACCTGGCCAAGACCGGGCAGCAGGGACAGCATTGCCGCCAGAGCTGGAGATTTCCGGCGAGGATCGTCCGGGAAATAGTTCTTTTGATAATACGCAGAGTAGGCCGCCGGGGTCGCCGGTTCCTTTCCCGCTTCGCTTCCAGGTTGCCTGGGGGTTTGAGGTGTGCCGCTCATCTTAGCCTCCGTCGTTTGTGTTCGATCTTCCACAGCCACCACAGCGTTTTGTCTCTTCACCTCGATAAACGCAGCCGCCGCGAGCGAGGTTCGGTCGCCGCTCAGGAATTCTCGATCGCATGGGAGCGGGCCTTACCCCTTCGAGCCTGATTTTCCTCTCTCCTTACTCCTTGGTTCCTTGGCGCCGTCTTTTGAGCCCTTCACCTGGTGGTACACGTCTGCGATCTTCGCCTGGACGGTTTTTCCGGTCGACGCCAGGTAACCTCCGGACTCCTGCATGCAGTCCCGGCCCTGCGCGATCAACAGCTCCGCCGCCGTAGCCGCCCGGGTCGTCATCCGGCTGACCTTCTCTCTGCCCCGGACAGACGCCGCTACGGCTGTTTCAAGGTCCTCGTGCCAGCCGCGAATTGCGGTGCCGGCTTGTGTAACCAGTCCGTCCCGGTTCTGAAGACTCGCCAAGAGTCTCGAGCCGGCATCGTAGGCGGGCGAAAAAGGAGTGCCGAAAAGCCCGAAAACCAGCAGTGTCCCCAGGTAGGCCGCCTCCCAGCTGAATCTCGGCCGCTCGGCCAGCATGCGGCAGAAGTCGAGGATCCGCGACAGCCCCTTGTGATCCCGCCCGAATGCGCGGGTCGATCGCATAACGTCGGGAACAAACAAGGAGTCCGGGACCGTTTCCCGCATTCGGGGCAGAATCTCGGCCATCTCGGACATGGTCTGAAACAAGGCGCTGCACGGGGCGCAAGTCGCCAGATGTGACCTGACTAACTCGCTTTCGACATCCTCCGAGACACCGTCGAGAAGCTCTCCCAGCAAGTCCCTGCACCGGCCGCAAGCCGATCCGGTGGTCCGAGACAAGACAGCGCCGGACAGGTCTTGTTGGTCCGGCTGGTTCTCGCCTGACTGAAGAGCCTCAAACAGGCCACGGCAGGAGTTGCAGTGGTCAAGATGCACTTCAGCTTCCCGGCGTTCCATCTCGGGCAGCGTGCCTGCCTGGTACTGTTCAAGCCGCCTTTCAAAAGCTGCGCAATTCATACTCGCCACTCCTGCCGGCGCGAACCTCTTACTGGCACTTCTCTCCGCCTGCGGCGCCTTCGAGCGCCAGGATCGTCTCCGCCAGTTCGATCCTTGCCCGATTCGAACGCGATTTCACCGTACCGACCGGAATACCAAGTAACGAGGCAATGTCTTGAACCGACATCCCCTGGATTTCCTTTAATATGATGATCTCCCTATTCAGACTGGTCAGGTGGCCCAGGGCCCGACGGACCAGCCTTCGGGCGTCTCCTTCGGCACAGCATTCTTCGGGATTCGGAGTCTGGCTGGGAAGATCCCACATTTCGTCCGCTGCAATATCCCGGGCGGGAGGCCGCGCCTTGCGCCGCCGTAAAAAATCAACGGAGGCATTTCGAGCGACCCGGATCACCCAGGGAAACAGCGTTTCGGCATCGACATGGTTCAGGGTCCGGTACAGCCTGACGAAGATGTCCTGGGCAAGATCCCTGGCATCCTCTGCGTCGCCGACGTAGTGATAGGCGATACTGTAGACTCTGCCCTGGTACTGGCGCACCAGGGCCTCCCAGGCCAGTTCATCACCTTGTCTGCACCGTTTCAGCAGCGTGCCACAATCCATGAGCTTGATCCCTGACCGCCAACCGCTGACAAATAATAAACGCGGCCGGCTCGGCCGGGGTTCGGTTTTTCAACTGAAAAGCACGCTGCCGGGTAGTATTGTAGGAACGTGACAACGGTCTTGGGGAGAACGACATGCCGGATGAAACACGCTACGTAGGGCTGGATCTGGGAGGGACTGCGGTCAAGGCGGGACTCGTCTCTGGCGGGAAGGTGACAAAGCACGGGAGTGTACCGCTGAAACCCTCCGGTTCCTTTGACGAGATAATGGAGCAGATCTTCCAGTTGGTCGACAGCCTCCAGCCCGGGACCGCCGCCGGCATCGGGGTCGGGGCGCCGAGCGTGGTCAACGTCGCCGAGGGAATCGTGTACGATACACAGAACATCCCTTCCTGGCGCGACGTCGAAGTTCCCTTGGGGCCTGCCTTGAAACAAAGGTATCGAATCCCGGCCTTTGTCAACAACGACGCCAATTGTTTTGTCCTTGGCGAAAAGTACTTCGGCAAGGCCAAAGGTTACTCAAACGTTGTCGGTGTCACGCTGGGAACAGGCCTCGGTTCCGGCCTGATTATCGACAACCGCCTGTATTCGGGCACTAACTGCGGGGCTGGCGAATTCGGCATGGTTCCTTTTCGGGATCGGGTCATCGAGTACTACGCCTCAGGCCAGTTCTTCACCAACGTCTACGGAGTCCGGGGAGAAACGCTGGCCAGAAGGGCGGAGCAGGGTGAGGAAGAAGCGCTGAGGATCTTTACGGAGTTTGGCAGGAACCTGGGCGAGGCGCTGAAAACCATCCTGTACGCCGTCGACCCGGAACTGATCATCCTGGGAGGCTCGGTCAGCCGGTCTTTCGCCCTTTACCAAGCCGGCATGCGCGAGGCGCTCGCCACTTTCGTCTACCCGCGCAGCCTTGAAAAGCTTCGAATCGAGATTTCCGAGCTGCCAAACGCCGCCATCCTGGGCGCGGCCTCTTTGTGCCTGGAGTTCGGTAAGTGAGCAGCCAGGCGGCATCAGGATCAGCTGCCGGGAGCGGGAAGCGGCGCCCAGGGCAGGCTTTTCCGAACAGGCGGCCGCAAAGCCCGAAAGCGCCCCGGGGAAAATGACCGCTCGCCCCGTGCCCGGCAGAGCAGATCAACCTTCCCGGCGTAACCGCTCAGTTTTCTGCGAGCGAAGCGGCAGGCGCTTTTGGAGTTCATCCTGCCC
>JBHGBF010000090.1:0-18236 GCA_041946865.1 Acidobacteriota bacterium
TGCCATCTCACCGACTTCAACTCGGCAGCCGACCCGAACCACGTCACCGCCGGATTCCCCCATGACTGTTCCGTCTGCCATTCAACCACGACTTGGACGGGAGCCGTCTTCGACCACACGAAGACTCGCTTTCCGCTGACCGGAGCGCACGACGCGGTGACCTGCGTCAGATGCCATGCAAACAACCAGTACACAGGCTTGGACATGAGGTGTGTCGCCTGTCACCTGGCGCAATTCAACGCCACGACCAACCCGAATCATGTGGCTTCGGGTCTCCCGCAGGATTGCGAAGTCTGTCACCAGACGAGCGCCTGGATTCCGGCTTCGTTCAATCATTCGACCACAGCCTTTCCCCTGACCGGAGCGCACGCGACTACGGCCTGCCGCAGCTGCCACGTGGGCGGCGTGTACCAGGGGACGCCGCAAGACTGCTATTCATGCCACAAGACCGAGTATCAGACGGTGACAAATCCGAACCACATAGCCGCTGGTTTCCCGCAGACCTGCGGCACGTGTCACAACACGACGACTTGGACGGGCGCCACTTTCTCGCACAAATTCCCAATCTACTCAGGTCCGCACCGGGAAAAGTGGACCTCGTGCACTGACTGTCACAACAACCCGTCCAACTATGCGGTGTTCACATGCCTGACGTGTCACGAGCACGACAAGGTCCGGATGGACGACAAGCACAGCGACGTCCGCAATTATCTGTACAACAGCGCAAGCTGCTATTCGTGTCATCCGCAGGGAAGGGGGGACTAAGTTTTGGAGGGAGGGCGAGTGAAAAGTCTCAGTTGGCTCGCGATCTCAATCGGCTGCCTCATTCTGGCTGTTCCCCTTGCCGCGCAGCACACCAGGGGTGAGCTTCCGACTGGTTATGTTGTGAAGTACGTGGTACCGGACGCCGTGTACCTGGAGGGAGGGACGGCCTCGGGACTGGCAACCGGAATGAAGTTAAGCATTCAGCGCAAGGCGGAATCGGGAACCGGGACGGAGATTATCGCGGAACTGGAGGTCGTTTCGGTCACTGTGAGCTCAGCCGTCTGCGCGATCACACGACGGATCAAGGATCCGGTTCAGGGTGACCAGGCGCTGCTGTCTGCCAAGGATGTCGAGGCGCGTGCGCTCGAGGGGGCGGCGGACGAAGCGGCGCAGTATCCAATGATTGTGAGCTTCTCCGACGGCGACCCGATCGATGAAGAGCTGCGGGAATACGTCCCCAAACCTCCGCTTCCCGAGATCAACCGGATTCGAGGGAGGATTGGGATCGAATATGGCGGAATCAACGGGCTGACCGGTCCGAGCCGTTCATCCCATTTGGGGCTGGTCGTGCGTGCCGATGCGACCAGGATTGGGGGGACGCACTGGCGATTCAACGGCTATCATCGTGGCCGGCTGGATTCGCGGCGCAGCCGTCGGGACGAGACGCTGACGGATCTGCTGAACCGGACTTACCAGCTCGGCTTCACCTACGACAATCCCGAAAGCCGCTGGGTGCTGGGTGTCGGGCGAGTCCAGGTACCCTGGGCGAGCAGCCTCAGTGTTGTCGACGGAGGATATGCGGGAAGGCGATTGGGCCGGCGCTTCACCCTCGGCCTCTTTGGCGGTTCCTCCCCTGACCCCACCTCCTGGCGTTACGCGCCGGACCGGCAGCTGACGGGAGCGTTCGTCAACCTGGAAAGCGGCACTTTCAAATCGGTGCGCCACAGCAGCACCTTCGGCCTGGCGTTCGACTACCACGACTGGAAGCCAGACCGCCGTTTCGGGTTTTTGGAAAACACCCTCTTCTATAAAAACAGCGTATCCGTGTACCACAACTTTGAAATGGACAAGCTGAAGACGGACAAACAGGACTCGGTCGTCCCGAGCCGGAGCTTCCTTACCGTGCGCGTCCGGCCTGCCCGCATCGTTTCCTTCGATGTGAGCCACAACTACTTCCGGGAGGTGCCGACCTTTGACTCGCGGCTGGTGGGAACAGGGCTGCTGGACAAGATGTTGTTCCAGGGCGCCAGCGCAGGTGTTCGCCTGGAATTGCCGGGAAGGATCTCTCCGTATGCCAGCCTGGGCCGGAGCAGCCGGACGGGGGACGGCGAGCCGTCATGGAACACGATGTACGGTTTCTCCGTACCGTGGAGGCTTTTCCGGCTGGACGCCCGGCGGTCTCGTTTCGACTCCTCTTTCGCAGCCGGCACTTACAGCACGTTGACAGCCAGCCGGGAGGTCGGACAGAGGCTGCGCGTGGATGTTCAAGGCGGCTGGCAGAGACTGTCGACCTCGCCAGGGACGAGAGCCAACCGGGCCCACTGGATGACGCTTAATGCCGACTGGCACCTCAACCGGTATTTTGTGGGCACGGGGGTCACGTTCTATCGAGGCAACGGCGAAGAGTACGACCAATGGTCGGTTAACGGGGGGTACAGATTCTAGAAGTATGAAAATGCTGTGGACATTCGGAGTACTGATAACACTTCTCGGCCGGTCCGCCGCTGCCGGCGCGGCCGATTCCGATCTGGAAAGCCTGCTGGAGCGGGCGGGGAAGTCGGCGGAGAAGTTCTGGCAGGACCTGGGTTCGATATCCTGCACAGAAACGATGTCTCAGGCCAAGATCGGCGACAAGGGAAAGATCCTTTCTCAGGAATCATCCGTCTATGATTACGTGATCGTATCGGGAGGCAGGCCTGGGCGGCCCACGGTTGAAGAATCGCGGGTGCTTCAGAAGGAGCACCAGCCGCGGCGTCCCATGGCTTTCCTGGTCACCAGCGGTTTCTCAGTTCTCTGGCTGGTTTTCCATCCGTATTTCCAGGATAGTTTCGAGTTCTCGAGCGACGGCGGGGAAACGATCGACGGCCGATTGGCAACCAGGGTGCGATTCTCTCAGGCGGCGGGCGGCCGGTCGCTGTCCGCGTTGCGGTTGCGAGGCCGGCTTTATCCGCTCACCATCAAGGGCGAGGCCTGGCTGGACCCCGACAGTGGCGTTGTCCTTCGCATCCGGTCCAGCCTGCTCCAGCCGAAGGAAGAGCTGGGACTGCTGTCACTTGATTCCTCGGTGCGTTACCAGCAGGTGACGTTCCTCGCGGCCAAGAAGGCGTGCTGGGTGCCGGTCGAAGCTTCGGTCGAGGCTAAGACGAGGCGGCAGCATTGGCAGAACACGCACTTGTTCGCCAATCACAAGTACTTCACGGTGACGTCCGAATCGAGTGTGTCGGAATGATCGACAGGATAGAGCTCTTGCGCCCAGCGGATCAAACGGAAGCGCCGGCCCCGCAGCCGGCGAGGAGGTTCTCCAGCTCGCCCTCTGCGGGCGCCGGGCCCCGGCCCCTCCTGGTTCTTTGCGTCTGCGCGGTCGTGGCGTTTTTGCTGGGGTTCGGTTTCTACGGTTGGGATTACTACATCCTGGATCAGGCCCACCGGCCTTTTTCTCCGAAGCATGTGCTCCTCAAGCCGTCTGGCCGAATTGGTCTTCGACTGGGGATGCTCGGGTTCCTGACCTTCTGTCTCGTCTATCTGTATCCGCTCCGGAAGCACTGGCGCTGGCTGAGCAGGAAGGGAAAGACTCGCAACTGGCTGGATTACCACGTTCTTCTGGGGCTGACCGGGCCGCTCATCATCTCCTTCCACTCTTCGTTTAAGTTCAATGGTCTGGCGGGAATCGCCTATTGGGTGATGGCCGCCCTTGTGATCAGCGGCATTATCGGCCGATATTTCTATGCGCAAATCCCGCGGACGCTGGAGGCTGCCGAAGTCTCGTTGCGGGAGCTGAAGACCATCAGCGACAACTTCAAGCAGCAGCTTCTCGACTCCGGTCTTTTGACCTCCCCAGCCGTACTCGAGATTTTTCACCTTCCGTCACCCCAAGAAGTCGATCGGATGTCGCTCCTGGTCGCTCTGGCCCAGATGGTCAAACTCGACCTTGTGCGGCCGATCCAGTCCTGGCGGTTGCGCCGGATGCTCAGCGCGACTCACGTGGATCCGGCGGAGTTGAAGAGAGTCATGAGAATCGCGCGCCAGCAGGCCGTGATATCCAAGAAGATCCTGTTTTTGAGCCGCGCTCGGCGCGTCTTTCATCTGTGGCACGTGGTGCACCGGCCGTTCAGCTATACCTTCGCAATCCTGGTTCTCATTCATGTAACCATAGCGCTGTTGCTTGGGTTTTATTAGCTTGGAAAGTCGGGATGCATTTTACGGAGGCCTGATTTGGAGACCCTCGTTTCCTTTCTGTTCGCGGTGCTTCTCACCTTCTTCTTTGTCCGGCGGTATTTGAAACGACTCGCCCCCGCTGGGAAATCCGTCGAGACGGGGCCGGCAGCGGCCGAGACGGTAGCCATAAACTGTCCCCGTTGCTCAAAGAGCCTGCCCGCCGGTTCGTCTTTCTGCAGTCAGTGCGGCGCCGCCCTGGCCATGTGGAGAGTGCAGCAAGCCGCAATCCAGACGACACCTGTTCAGTCAAAGACCAATCAGCCCAGGCCGGTCATCAATACGTCGATCTGTATCGGCTGCGGCAATTGCGTGAGAGCGTGCGACGTAGAGGGCACACTGCAGGTTATCAACGGAAAGAGCATCCTCGTACATCCTGAGCGCTGCCTCGGACACGCCCTTTGTGCCGATGCCTGTCCCACGGGAGCACTCAGTCTCGCTTACGGCGCTGCGCTTCAGACCATCCGGGTGCCTCGTCTGAATCCAAACTTTGAGACGAACATTCCCGGCTTGTACATTGCCGGCGAGCTGGGAGGCACCGGGCTGATCCGGACCGCCATCAACGAAGGCAAGCTGGCTGTCGACGATATCATCCGCCGTCTCAAGGACATCCCGACGAACGGAGGAGGCGAGATCCTGGATCTCCTCATCGTCGGCTCAGGCCCGGCGGGCCTGAGCGCCTCGCTTTCCAGCCATCAGCATCAGCTTCGATACGTCACCTTGGAGCAGGGAGAAATCGCTTCGACGATTCGGCATTTTCCTCGACACAAGCTGGTTATGGCCGAGCCGGTCGATATCCCGCTTTACGGGAGTCTCTATATTGGAGACGGCTCGAAGGAAACGCTGCTGGCTGTCTGGGAAGCCATCATCAAGAGCACGGGCCTGTGCATCCAGACGCATGAGCGGGTCGAATCAGTGCAGAAACAAGACGGCTCTTTTGTCGTCCAGAGCAGCAAGCAGCAATACCGGGCCCGGTTCGTCCTGCTGGCTTTGGGGAAACAGGGCGTGCCGCGCAAACTCGGCGTTCCCGGGGAGGAGAGCGCCAAGGTGCTTTACCGGCTGATTGAAGCGGAAGGCTATTCCGACAGCGACATCCTGGTTGTCGGCGGAGGGGACTCGGCGCTTGAAGCGGCTGTGGCTCTCAGCCGGATTAATGACAACCGCGTGACACTCTCATACCGCGGTGACACTTTCAAACGGGCGCGGGATCGCAACCGGCAAAAGCTGGAGGCTCACCAAGCGACGGGCAAAGTAAACGTCTTGTTGGGATCAGAGGTCGCCGCGATCGAGTCCGAGACGGTCAGGCTTCGGCATTCAGGAAGCGAATTAGAGCTCCCGAATCAGTTCGTCTTCGCGATGATCGGCGGGGAATCGCCCGAGGAGTTCCTCCGCCGAAGCGGTGTGGAAATCGTCGAGAAAGTCGTCAGCGGACCTTGAGCTCAGCGATTAGCGATCAGAGGGCAGCGATCAGCTGTCAGCGAAGACTCGGAAGCTCGTTTGTTTAGAGGCATCAGGCTGTAAACCCCGTAAAGCAACGTATCGGATCCTTGCGCAAGAGCCGATCGCTGAAAGCTCGTACGCTGACCACTGAAAACTCCCGTCTTCAAGATTTCAAGTATCCTTGGCTATAAAATAGATAAGCAGACTTCAGCGAGAGTGTCGATTTCGACACCGGCCGTTCGACTACTAGCCGGAGACGACCAAGAGCGAAGCTCAGAGAGGAGCAAGGCATGAGCTCAGTACGTGTACTGGTGGGCACACGCAAGGGCGCGTTTGTCCTGACGTCGGACGGAAAGCGGAAGAATTGGAACGTGAGCGGCCCCCATTTCGGCGGCTGGGAAATTTACCACCTCAAGGGATCTCCCGCCGATCCCAACCGGCTTTACGCTTCGCAGACGAGCAGCTGGTTCGGACAAATCATCGAGCGTTCCAACGACGGGGGCCAGACCTGGGAGACCGTAGGCAACAAGTTCGTGTATGACGGGATCCCCGGGACCCATCAGTGGTATGACGGCACACCACACCCCTGGGAATTCAAACGAGTCTGGCACGTGGAACCTTCGCTTACCGACCCGGACGTTGTTTACGCCGGAGTCGAGGACGCTGCTTTGTTTCGTTCCGGTGACGGCGGCCAGACCTGGGAGGAGATCGCCGGGCTGCGGGGGCACGGATCTGGGCCTTACTGGCAGCCGGGCGCAGGCGGATTATGTCTTCACACCATCATTCTTGATCCGAGCAATCCCGAGCGCATGTTCGCCGCCATTTCCGCCGCTGGAGCGTTTCGGACTGACAACGCCGGCAAGACCTGGCAGCCGATAAACCGCGGGCTTCGTTCTGAAGGCATTCCCAACCCGACCGCCGAGGTCGGCCACTGCGTTCACCGCATCGCGATGCATCGTTCCCGGCCGAACGTGCTGTTTATGCAGAAACACTGGGACGTGATGCGCAGCGATAATGCGGGCGAATCGTGGGAAGAGGTCAGCGGGAACCTGCCGAGCGACTTCGGATTTGTGATCGACGTCCACTCGCACGAACCGGAAACGATTTATGTGGTCCCGATCAAGAGCGATTCGGAGCACTATCCGCCCGATGGAAAGCTGCGCGTGTTCCGCAGTCGCAGCGGGGGACGCGAGTGGGAAGCACTGACCAAGGGGCTGCCGCAAAGCGACTGCTACGTCAACGTCCTGCGCGACGCCATGGCCGTCGACTCTCTCGATTCCTGCGGGGTGTACTTCGGCACAACCGGTGGACAAGTCTACGCATCGGCGGACGCCGGTGACAACTGGGCGCCGATCGTGCGCGATCTTCCCGCAGTGCTGTCCGTGGAGGTCCAGACACTGCCATGATTCGAGTGATCTTGCCGCCTCACCTGCGGACGCTGGCGGAAGTGGACGGAGAAGTCCTGCTGGAGGTTGAGGGGCCGCCTACGGTGAGCTCGGTCCTCGACGCATTGGAAGCGAGGTACCCCGTCTTGCGGGGCACCATCCGTGACCTGGTCACCCATCGCCGGCGACCGTTCATCCGGTTTTTCGCTTGCCAGGAGGACCTGTCTCACGAACCGACTGACGCCCGGCTGCCGGCGCCCGTCGCAGCCGGCGCCGAGCCGCTTTTCGTGATCGGGGCCATGGCGGGCGGGTAAGCCCGGTGTCATCCGTACACGAGCTTTGAGACTGGAGTCCGCTCTCTTTCGGAGTGCGGTGGCCGTACCGCTTTGTGTTCGCCGGCCATGCCGGCGGCCTTTCCAGGATCGATACGCTTAGGGCCGCCGGCATGCCGCACTCCGAAAGAGAGCGTGGCCGGTTCTCCCGGGAAGTCAAACAGGCAGAGGCCGACATCCCGTTTGACTTCCTCGTCCGGGGGAAGGCCGCCTTACCAGCCCAACTGTTCGATCAGACCGATTGTGAGCCAAGGCAGGTAAGTAATCATCACGACACCGGCCAGAAGGATGAGGAGGAAGGGCACTGACGCACGGTAAACCTGCAGCAGTGGCCGCTTGAAGCAGAAACACGCCACAAAGAGGTTCATGCCGACAGGCGGTGTCAGGTAACCAAGCTCCATGTTGGCCAAAAAGACGATGCCCAGGTGGACCCGGTCAATGCCGAAGGCGTCTGCCACCGGCAGGATCAGAGGAACGGCCACGACGATCGCGGAAAAGATATCCATCAGACAACCGACAATCAGCAGAAACCCGTTAAGCGCGAGCAGGAACACCGCCTTGGACTCGATCCCCGACTGGACCCAGTCTGCGCCCCGGCTCGGGATATCGGCATCGATCAGGTAATTGGTGAGCCCCATGGCGCAGGCGAGGATGATGAAGATGCCGCCAATCATGACCGCGCATTCCGCCAGAATTTTCGGAAAGTCCCGTGAGATACCGAGCTCGCGATGGATCAGGCCTTCCACTACGAAGGTGTAGAACGCCGTCAGGGCTGCGGCTTCGACCAGCGTGGCGTACCCCGAGAAGATGCTGACGAGGACCACCAGCGGCAGCATGACTTCCCACTTCGCCGCCCAGATGGCTTTCAACCCCTCGCCCAGATCGAAGCGGGAGTCACGGGCTATCCGCCGGCCCTTCCATCCGGAATAGAGCGCCACGATGATGACGAGCAGGAGGCCCGGGCCAATCCCGGCCAGGAAAAGGCGGTCGATCGGAGTCAGAGCCTGAACGCCATAAAGAATGATGACAAGGCTGGGCGGAAAGAGAATCCCGAGACTGCCCGCCGCAGTCAGCAGGCCCAAAGAAAACTTCTCGTCATACCCCTGCTTGAGGAGCACGGGCAGCATCAGGCCGCCCAGGGCCAGTATCGTGACTCCCGAGCCGCCCGTGAAAGTCGTGAAGAAAGCGCAGACCGCCACGGTCGCGACTGCGGTCCCGCCGGGCACCCAGCAGAAAAGCGCCCGGAAGAGCCGGACCAGGCGCTCGGAAGCCCGGCCTTCCGCCAGCACCGCTCCGGCCAAGGTGAAAAGCGGGAGACTCGGCAGCACGGGATTGGAGGCAATGCGATAGGCCTCCACAGGAATTGAGGCGATGGTAGTGTCAGCCACGTAAAAGAGAAAGATGGCTGCTCCACCGAGGAGCGCGTAAATCGGGGCCCCGGAAAGGGCAGCAACGATCACCATGACCAGGCCCGGGACCAGAAGCGGAGCCCGTGATGCCGCCGGCAGGAAAACCAAGCCGATCCCGAGCAAAACCACCACAGGAACAGCCAGCAATCTGACCTGGTTTCGTTGGCTGACTGCCAGCACTGCGCGGACCGCCAAAAGGGCGAAGGCCCCCGGGATGACCAGCTCCACAATCCAGATCGGCAGAAGACCGCCCAGGACGTCGGCCGACTCGCGGTCCGCCCGAACCATCTCGACCGAGGCCCAGGCTAGAAAGACACACACGAGTGCGGTATAGCAGGTAGCCAGAAAGGCTACGGCCCCTCGCCACCGGCCGGTCAGAAATGCGCTGAACCCCAGAGCGATGTGGCGATTTTCCCGTGCAGCGAGCACGGCGCCGAGAAATCCCACCCAGAGCGTAAGATGACGGACCCAGGCGATCGAATCGGGCACCCCTTCGCCCAAAAAACGGCGGCCGATGATCTCGATAAGAGGCAACGCAACGATTCCTAAAAGGACAGCCGCAAGGACTGAGTTTTCAAAACCGTACAACAGCCGGAGCGCGACGCCCGGGGCTCGCCTGGGAGGCTCGATCTGTACGGCCGGCACCGGCTCATTTGCCGGAGTTGCGCCGGGAATGTCGATATTCATCTCGGAGTTTCAACACTTCATCGAAGTACTCGGCCGGAACAAATTCGCCGCGCAAACGTGGATAAATCGCTTCCACGATTGCCTGCCACTCGCGTTCCGCCTCGGGCGTGACTTTGACGATCTGAAGCCCTCGCTTGACCATCGCGTCAATGGCCTGCTGCTCGAGGGTCCGGATCTCTTTCTGCATCTGGTCGCCGGACTCGCGCGCAATCTTCGCGAGCACCGGCCGGATGTCCGCCGGGATTTGCTCCCAAGCAGCCCTGGTGATAATGGTCGCCCCGGTCAGCGGCGCCCAGCGCAGGTCCGTCATGTACCTGGTGATGGCAAACCACTGATTGGAGAGAGCGGCCAGAGGCGGCACCTGGATCGCGGTGATCATGCCCGTCTGCAAGCCCGGAAGGATGTCCACCGAGCTGAGCGCCACCGGCTGAAAGCCGTTGTCTTTCCAGATATCGTCGCTGCTCTTCCCCGCCGCCCATACGAAGAGCTTCAGTCTCTTGAGGTCGGCCGGAGAAACGACCGGGGACTTGGTGAAAAAGCGGACCCATCCGGCGTCACCCCAGTTCAGAACCACGAACCCCTTCTGCTGCAGGATCGCTTCCATGCGGACGGTTATCCGCGACTGAACGTAGTCGAGCTCTTCCTGGGACTTGAACGCCAGCGGAATGTGCAGGGCCTGGGCAACGGGATCGATCGTACTGAGACCAACGGTCGTGACAGCGCCCGCCTGCAGCTGCCCCACCCTGATCCGGCGCATGATGTCAGATTCGTCTCCGGCTGTCCCAGCGCGAATCCGCAGCTCTACTTTCCCGCCAGAAGCTTGTTTCCAGCGTTCTCCCATGGTTTCGAGGATGCGATACCAGGTCGAGTCTTTGGGGGCGACGGTGCCCAGCTTGATGACGACCTGAGCGTGAATCTCGGGAGTCAGAGCCAAAGCCCAGACAGCCAGGAAAGCAATCAGGAAAGCGCAACGTGTTTTGATCATTTCTTTTCTTGGCCATTTTCTTGGCGCGCCAAGCTCAATTCATGAAGAGCTCATCGATCTGGCCCAGGAGAAAGCGGGCTCGTTTCTGAGCAATCAGGTTGGCCAGCCGGTATTCAGGCGCACTGTTCACGTCAAAGGCCAGTACCGACTGGAGCAGGCGCTCAAACTCCCCCCGGTTCTCGGTGGCCACCGAGACGTTTTCGGCCAGCGAGATGAGCGCAGAGAGTCTTTTCCCGTGCGACAATTCCCGGGCTTTTTCAAAGTGCTTTCGAGCCCGCTCGATCGATCCTCCCTGGCTCTGCGACCTGCCGCCGTCGAAGCTGATCGCCAGGTCGTGGAGTGCGCCGTTGTCATAGTCCTCGTCCAGTTGCAGGCAGCGATTGATGATCGGCTCGATCAGGTGAAGGTCGGCCACCAGGTCCATGTCCTCCTTGTCACTTGAGATTGCGGCGGCCCAGGACGCAGCCAGCCAGTAAAGCGCAGGAACATCTGCGGACTTCGTTCGGCTGAGCGCGAGAGCCGGATCTCTTCTTAATTCCTCCTCAAACCGGGGGTGCTTCACCGCCAGGGCGCGAAAAGCGTACTCGCGGGCGCGGAGGTACAATGCCTTGGCTCGAAGGCGTTCCTCCCGAGCCCGGCTCGGCGCGGAGGGCTGCAGCAGGTCAGCATCGAGCTGAACAAAGGCGTAGGAGTACTGGGTGAAGCCGCTGGCGGCGCTGACCAGCAGGCCCTGGTGACGCGGCGCCTTTACGATCAGAGCTTCGATTGTCTTGAGGCCAAAAGGCAAGGCGTCACGAACCAGTTCGAGGTCATTGTCGGTGGCGTAGACCGAAGATGTTTCGGCCAACGCATCAGCCAGGGAATTGATCGCGATTTTCTTGACCGAACAGGCAGATGCGGCAATGAGAAGCGAAGCTGCGAGAAGAATGAGAAATCTTGATCGCATCTCGTCCCCGTCCAGTGGATTATAAGTCCTGAGCGGAAGCCGGGGCTACCCCTTTCACGCCTGAGCGGATCGGCGGTCATGGCCCGGGGCACCTGCAGGCGGGACTAGGAGCGGGTCAGGTCGCGCATCCTCCGCCTTTTTTCAACGCCCTCTGCCGCGGGCGGGGCGGCGGACTCCTTGCGCGGCTCAGCCTCCTGGCTGCGGACGGACAATACATTGGTGATCAGGCGTGCCGAGCGATTGTGGGTCAGGTAATTGTAAGCCCACTGCACGAAGACCAGCAGGCGGTTAGTGAACTGCACGATGTACATCAAGTGGATGAACAGCCAGGTCAGCCAGGCAAGAAAGCCGCTCAATTGAAGTCCGGCGATCATGGCCACGGCACGTGTCCGCCCGATGACGGCCATGGTCCCGTAATCCCGATAGTGAAACGGCCGCAATCTCCTGCCGCGAAGGGACTGGATTATCGCATCGGCGGCATATTTCCCTTGCTGCATTGCGACCTGCGCCACGCCCGGCAAAGGGGCGCCGTCCGGGCCTTTGAAGTGAGCAAGGTCGCCGATGACGAAGATCTCCGGGTGGCCTGGGACCGTGCAGTCCGGCTCGACGATCACCCGCCCGGCCTTGTCCAGGGGAGCGCCGGCCCGCCTGGCCAGGATCTCACCCAGTCGGGAAGCTTTCACTCCTGCACTCCACACTACTGTCCCCGCCGGAATCGTTTCCTGGCGGTCATCTGCCTCGATATCGACGGCGCCAGGCCGGATCCTCTTAACCAATGCCCGGGTCTTGACCCGGACGCCAAGCTCCTCCAACGCCTGCTGGGCCTTGGCAGACAGCGCCGGAGAGTAGCTGCCGAGAATCCGGTCGGCCGCCTCCACAACCAGGATGTCGGCATCAGCGGGATCGATGCGGCGGAAATTTCCGCGTAGCGTGTCTCGCGCGATTTCAGCCATTGCCCCGGCCATTTCGACGCCGGTCGGTCCGCCGCCCACAATGACGAACGTCATCAGATCCCGGCGCCGGCCGGGATCGGGCTCCTTTTCAGCCCTCTCGAAAGCCATCAGGATCCGGCCGCGAATCTCGGTCGCATCTTCGACTGTTTTCAACCCCGGAGCCAGGATCTGCCAGCTATCGTTGCCGAAATAATGGTGGCTCGAGCCGGTTGCGACAATCACCCAGTCGTAGTCGATCGCCGTTCCATCACGCAGCAGAATGCTCTTTTTTTCGGGAAGAATGTCGACAACTTCGCCAAGGATCACCTCAGTGTTGCGGTTGCGTTTCAAGATGGCGCGCAAAGGGGCGGCGATGTTGGCGGGGGAAAGAGCTCCGGTTGCCACCTGGTAAAGGAGCGGCTGGAAGAGGTGAAAGTTCCGCCTGTCGATAAGCGTCACTTGAACCGGGGCCTGGCGAAGCGAGCGGGCCGTATACAAGCCGCCAAATCCGCCTCCTATGATGACGACCCGCCGCCGGGGGCCTCTGCTTAAGCCCTGTTCCACTGAGGATCTGTCTTTCATCTGCGAGAGGCTATCTTCCGCGACCAGCTTACCCGATTGTAGCGAGGCGAAGCAGGAAGGGCAACCGCGGCGGCGGGCAAGCTTAAAAGCGCCGTTTGAAGGAATGCCCGGTCCCTGTGGTCCTTCCGTCCCTCTACGCATAGAATAGAAGTATTCGTGAACCAGCATTGGAGGATGCTATGAGCCATCCTGGCAAACATCCCCAGTTCATTGTTCATTCGGCTTCTCCACTGAACGGCGGCACACCGCCCGAGCTGCTGCGACGCTCGTTCATCACGCCGCAGGAAAATTTCTATGTCCGGAATCATGGGAATATCCCACAAGTGGACCCCGAGGGTTTCCGGTTGACTCTCGATGGTCTGGTGGAAAGGCCGCTCAGCTTGACCTTGGACGAGCTGCGGACCAGCTTCCCGACAAAAAGAATACTGGGCACGTTGCAATGTGCCGGGAACCGGCGCAGTCAATTGATGGATATCCGGCCTATTCCAGGAGAAACTCCCTGGGGAGCCGAGGCCGTCGGGACTGCCCGATGGACAGGAGTTTCGCTGGTCGATGTTTTGCAGAGGGCAGGTGTCAAGCCGGAAGCTAACTACGCAGCCTTCTCAGGCTTGGACGAAGTCGAGAGAAAAGGACGTCGCTTTGAGTTTGGCGGCTCCATCCCCATTGAAAAGGCGCTGCGCCCAGAGGTGCTGCTGGCCTTTGAGATTAACGGAGAAGTGTTGCCCCCGGTTCATGGTTACCCCCTTCGTTTGATCGTCCCCGGCTTCATCGGCGCCCGCAGCGTCAAGTGGCTGAGCCGGATCACCCTACAGGCCGAGCGTTCGCAGAACTACTTTCAGGCCAGCGCTTATCGCCTGTTTCCACCCGACACACGGGAAGAAAATGTCGTCTGGGAGAGAGGGATAGAGCTGGGCGAGTATGCTGTGAACACCGTGATCTGCCATCCCCGGAATGGGGCTGAGATACCTCGAGGCCCGGTTTTGTTTCAAGGCTATGCCTTGGCCGGGGGCGGCCGGACCATCGAGCGGGTGGACCTTTCGACGGACGGCGGCGAGACCTGGCAAACCACACAGCTGGGCAAAGAAGCGGATCGGTGGACCTGGCGCTTTTAGGAAGGCGAAGTCCTTCTCCGGCCGGGTCGCAATGAAATCATTGCCAGGGGCTGGGACTCGGCGACGAACACCCAACCGGAAGAAGCGTCGCGGATCTGGAACTTCAAGGGTTATATGAATAACGCCTGGCACAGGGTGACGATCACCTGTCCGTAAGCGAGCCGGAACCTGTTTTCAGCACCGCAACTGCGGGTGCGGTTTCGTCACGACCAGCAGGCTCACGATCACTGTCATTGCCGCATTCACAACCAGGGCTACGAATCCCGCGTTAATTCCCAGCCAAGGATCGTTTCCCGTCAGAAGGAGTGCCAGAACCAGGCCCAAACCGGCTAAGAGGCCGGCAAGAACGCCGTTGCGTGAAGCTCGCTTCCAGAAGAGTCCCAGTACGACGCCCGGGAAGAACTGCGTGACACCGTCATAGCCGAGCAGGAGCAAAGCAACCAGCGCCTTAGGGACAACGATGGCGAAAACCAGCGCCAGGCCGGTCAAAACGACCACCAGTCCACGCGACAGTCTGACGACTGTCGCTTCCGAGGCGGAAGGCCTGAGGCTGAGCTGGTAGACGTTTTTGGATAGAAGCGTAGCAGCGCAGAGAATCAGCATGGCGCTCGGAACCATGGCGGTTACTGCCCCCGCCGCCCCGACAAATCCGAGGAACCAGGAGGGGAAAGTCTTCGCGACCAGGGCCAGGCACGCTTCGTCGCCATTCTCCAGACCGGGAACGGCCAGCAGAGCTGTGAACCCGACC
Source organism: Acidobacteriota bacterium (assembly GCA_041946865.1). Classification (GTDB taxonomy): domain Bacteria; phylum Acidobacteriota; class UBA6911; order RPQK01; family RPQK01; genus RPQK01. Next base: position 14,756 of record JBHGBF010000090.1, read on the forward strand.
AGGAACACCAGCAGAATGGGTACCTGGTACAACGACATGATGATCGAGTTCCGTTTGATGGTCGCGGCGCTCTGTGCGGAGAAAACCGAGGCAAAGGTGTGCGGCCACATATAGAAACCCAAGGCGGTCAGAAGCACCGTCGACATCACCCAAACGGAGTCCATGTTGGTCGTGGAACCGGGGAAAACTAAATGCCCCGGGCTCCGTTCTCCGAGGACGGTAAACATCTGCCCGAGTGGGGACAATATCATGCCCTTGCGGGCACCCGCGATTATGGAAATCGAGGAACGCTGCTGCGCGGCTTCGCACACCGCCGATCAGTGCTAATCTAAGGCAAAACCATGAGAAGACAAATGCTGCGCCTGGCGCTAAGCCTTACAGTCTGGCTGCTCTTGATCCCCAGCGTTCTTCCCAAGTCTTACCACGCTTCTCGTTTTGACGTGGACCTGGACGTCGAAGCCGGAGGCGATCTTTCTGTCACTGAGACCGTGGTTTTTCAGTTTGAAGATGGACCATTCACCTATGTTTTCCGCGAGATTCCCCTGGGAGAGTCCGACGGCCTGGACCGGTTCCAGGGGTTCATGGACGGGGAGGAACTGCGTGTAGGCGACGGCGAGCCGGCGGGCTTGGAACTGCAACGCAGAAGTAATTCCATTCGACTCATCTGGCACTTTCCGCCGATCCCGAGCGGTTCCCACACCCTGGTAGTGAAATACCGGGCACGCGGGGCAGTGCGCCGGGAGAACGGACAGGACTTGCTTCTCTGGAAAGCGATCCCTCCTGATCACGCTTATCGGATCGAATCGGGGCGAATCACGATCGCTTATCCAGCCGCTGCAAGGCTCGCCGGGGAACCGGGCGCCAACCGGAGGACGACCATAAGGGCTTCAGGCTCAACAATCTCTTACGAAGCGGGGCAGCTCAACAAGGACCGCGGGGTCACGATAAACGTGCCGTTCGCACGGGGATCGATACTGACTGCCCCACCGCTCTGGCAGCAGGAGGCTGAGCGCCGAAGCTCCGAGCTCAGCCAGGCGGTCGCGACCGCAACCGCCATCGTCGGCCCGCTGCTGCTGGTCGGGATCCTGATGATCGTGCGTTTACGCTTTGCAATCGCCGTTCCGAAAGGGGTCGGCCCTTCTGTCGCCACCTCTCCGCCCGACGATCTTCCTCCGGCCCTCGTCGGCGCAATCCGCGGATCCTGGTCGGACTGGCGAGTTGCGCTCGCGGCGCTCATCGATCTCGCGCAGAAAGGTTTCCTCGAGATCGAGGCCGAGCCGAAACGCTGGTGGACCAGCCGACAGTTTACGCTGCGCCGGAAGGCTGATCCCGGGCGCTTAAACCATATCGAGGAAGTGTTGTTACGCCTTGTCTTCGGCAGCTCCCAACCGTATGCCGGGGAAGTTCAGCTACGCAAGGCCCAGAGGCAACTGCGGCGTCATTGGCGCCAATTCACGACGGGTCTGCGAGAAGCGGCCGAAGAGGCCGGGTTCATCGATGCCGAGCGGCAGAGAACCCGCAGGAAATGGATTGGTTGGGGAGTCGCGCTCGTCTGCCTGGCCGAATTCGGGACCGCGGCCATACTCCTCGCCGTAGCGCCTCAAAGCCAACTGCTGCCGATTGTCATGACCGTGGCTGTCGGCATTGCTGTTTTTATCCTGGGTCTCCTGGTTTTGATCCTGGGAGCTACTCTGACTCGTTTGACCGATGCCGCACTGAATCGGAAGCAGCGTTGGGACGCTTTCCGCAAGCACCTCAGGCAGATGGCTTCCAAAAAGGGCCCGCTCCAGCCGGAATGGCTTGCCTCTTATTTGCCTTACGCGATCGTGTTCGGCCTGGGAAACCAGTGGGCCAAGGCCTTCAAGGATCGCGGAATGCCGGCGCACCTTGCCTGGCTGGTCGGCGCTGATCAGTTCGACGGATCCGAGGTCGCGGCCCTGGTGGCCGTCTTGAGCAGTTCCGGGGCCGGACACAGCTCGCGGGGAGGCGGATCAGGGGGCGCAGGCGGGGGTGGCGGAGGCGGCTCGAGCGGGGCAGGATAAGGAACCCTTTGAGCGACCTCCACTCCCTATGCTCCACGCTTTCAAGTATCTGCGGGGCTTCCCGGCTCTGTAACGCAGCACCACGACGTAGTACTATGCTCAAAACAGGAGGAAGGCCATGAGCGAGCTGTCTCGAAGAGAGTTTGTCTCGACTGCTGCAAAGGGTACGGCTGTGGCACTGACCGCATTGAGTCGCAGTCGGGTTCTGGGGGCTAACGATCGCATTTCAATCGGACAAATCGGGTGTGGCGATCGTGGAATCGATACTCACATGAAAACCGTTCACAAGTATGACGCCGCTCAGAACGTACAGTTTACGGCGGTTTGCGATCCCTGGCGGGTCCGGCGCGAAGAGGCGGCCGGGCTCATCAAGGAATGGTACGGTATCGAGGCCAAGACCTTCGTCTCCTATGAAGACTTGCTGGCCTTGAAAGATGTGGACGCCGTCATGATCGCCTCCTGCGACCACCAGCACGCCCGCCATCTGGAGGCGGCGGCCAAGGCCGGCAAACACGCCTACTGCGAGAAGCCCCTGGCGAGGAACATGGACGAGCTGATCAGGGCGGTCGATGCCGTGAAGAAGGCCGGAATCGTGGTCCAGATCGGCACGCAGCTGCGCAGTCTACCCTCCATCATAGGCAGTCGCGAGGTTTACCAATCGGGCATCCTCGGCAAAGTCAGCCGGATCGAACAGGTGCGCAACGACACCCAGCCGTTCTGGTACCGCTACGTGAAAGACGTCAAAGCCGAGGATGTGGACTGGAAGGAGTTCCTCATGGGCCAGCCAATGCGGCCCTTCAACGCGGTTCAGTATTCCGGATGGTATGGTTTCCGTGATTTTTGTGACGGCCTGGTGCCTCAATGGGGAAGCCATTACATCGATACTGTCCACTTCATAACCGGCGCCAGCTTCCCGACCTCCTGTGTTTGCCAAGGGGGAATCTTTACCTGGAAAGACCAGTACGGATTCACATGCGACGACCAGGTCCAGGCGCTATGGACCTATCCTGAAGCATTTCTGGTCAGCTATACCACCAACTTCGGAAACGGCTTCGGCAACCTTACGCGCATTTGCGGCGACCAGGGACTTCTGAAGATGGACAACCTGATGGCGCCGGTCGTTACCGCCGAGGGAGGGAGCAAGAACAAGGGCGTGATCCGGGGCGTGAATCCGGTCAAAACGACCGAACGTCCGGATCACTTTTTGAACTGGCTCGAGTCTCTGCGTAGCGGCCAGGCGCCCCAGGCACCCATCGAAGCCGGCTACCAGCACGCAGTCGCCTGCATTATGGCAGTGGAATCACAGGACAAAGGCGTCCGCATGGTCTACGACCACGCCAATCGACGAATTCATCAGGGGTAAGTATTCCCGGCAAAGCCGGGCCTGGACTTTGGCGAAAGTATACAGATGAATCAACAGGAACCGCTGCTGTGTGGCT
>JBHGBF010000091.1:0-18216 GCA_041946865.1 Acidobacteriota bacterium
TAACCGGCAACTGGTAACCCAACCGGCAACGGGGCAACTGGTAACGGGTAACGGGTAACGGGTAACCGGCAACTGGTAACCGGTAACGGGTAACGGGTAACCGCTAAACGGGTAACCGGTAAACGGTATGGACGACCAGACGGACTTTCTCATCATCGGCAGTGGCGTGGCCGGCCTGCGTGCGGCCATTGAGCTGTCGTCCCAGGGCCGGGTGCTGATCCTGACAAAGTCACGCTCCGATGAGTCCAACACCGAGTACGCTCAGGGCGGGGTTGCGGTCGCGATGAGCGATGAGGACGAAATCGGCCTTCATTACCAGGACACCATTCGGGCCGGTGACGGGCTTTGCAACGGGGCGGCGGTCAGGCTGCTGGTGGAGGAGGGGCCGGCCAGGATCCTCGAGCTGATCGAATGGGGAACGCAGTTCGACCGCGAAGGCGCCAGGCTGGCCTTCACTCGCGAAGCGGCCCACAGCCGGCGGCGGGTTCTCCATGCGAAGGGCGACGCGACCGGCCGCGAGATCAACCGGACCCTCCTGCGCAAAGTCCAGAGTCTGACTGGCATCACTCTCCGTCCGTACACTTTTGCGCTCCAGCTCCTATGTCACGGTGATCGCTGCGACGGGGTCTCTTATCTGGTCGACGACGACAGTGAGGTCCGCCAGGTGAGGGCCAAAGCCATTCTGCTGGCAACCGGCGGCATCGGAGCTACTTACCGGGACACGACTAACCCCGACATCGCCACTGGAGACGGGCACGCTCTCGCGTTCAAGGCGGGCGCCGCGCTGGCGGACATGGAATTCGTTCAGTTTCATCCTACGGCCCTGAAGCTGGCCAACACGCCTCGTTTCCTGCTGTCGGAAGCCATGCGCGGAGAAGGCGGGAAGCTGCGCAACGCAAATGGCGATCTCTTCATGTCCAACTACCACCCGCTCGCCGAGCTTGCACCTCGGGACGTGGTCTCTCGTGCCATTTTCAGCGAGGCGAGTTCCACAGGAAGCGCGATCGTCTACCTGGATCTGACGCACTTGCCTGCAGGTTTCGTGGAGCGGCGGTTTCCGGGCATATATTCCACCTGTCTCCGGTTCGGTCTGGATATCGCACGCCAGCCGATCCCCGTGTTTCCTGCCGCTCACTACATCATGGGCGGCGTGCTGACGGACTTGCACGGCCGTACCACAGTCCCGGGCTTGTTTGCGGCCGGCGAAGTGGCCTGCACCGGAGTTCATGGCGCGAACCGCCTAGCCAGCAATTCTCTTCTCGAGGGCCTGGTTTACGGGGCGCGGGCCGGCTGTGCCATGGCTACCGGACCAAGAAAGGCTTATACCCCTCGCCTGACCCAGCTGTGCGCGCGGGCTTGGAATGACGCCGAGACGGACTTCCCGCCAAGGGAAGATCTCATCAGGACAACAATGAGCGAGTTAGTCGGGATTGTCCGCAACGAGTCGGGACTTGCCGAGGCGCTCGAACGGTTGTCCGGCATGACCTTCGGTCGAGGGCTGGGCCGGCCGGTTCAGGAGGCAAACAACAAGCTGATCAACGCGCGATTGATAGCCGGCGCTGCCATGAATCGCCTGGAAAGCCGGGGCGCTCATTTCCGATCTGATTACCCCGAGAAGAACGACGGCCAGTGGAAAAAGCGACTGGTGGCGTGCTACGATCTGGCAGAGCGGCGAGTGCGCTACGCGACTGCAGAGATAAGAGGAACTCGGGAGCACGCGCCCGAGCAACCGGGAAAGTTTTAGGAGGGCCAGTCTGTGTCATTCGTAAAGCACTTGGAATGCTCTCGTTGCGGCCATACCATTCTCCGAACCGAAACCCGGACAATCTGCCCGGAATGCCAGTCGCCTCTGCTGGTTCGCTACAACCTGCACGAGGTCAAGCGCCATGTCAAAAAGACGGCTCTTCTCGACCGCCCTACCGACATGTGGCGCTATCTGGAGGTCATGCCCGTCGACGGCGATGAAGACATCATCTCGCTCGGCGAAGGCTATACTCCCTTGCTCCCTTTGCCGCGGCTGGGCAAGACGGCGCGCCTGCGAAACCTCTACATCAAAGACGAATCGCTGAATCCAACCGGCACCTTTAAGGCGCGCGGCCTTTCGGCAGCCGTCTCGATGGCGAAGAAACTGGGCTACAGGAAACTCGCCATCCCGTCTGCGGGAAACGCCGGCGGGGCCTTGGCTGCTTACGGCGCCCGCGCCGGGCTCGAGGTCTTCATTGCCATGCCCGCCGACACGCCTTCGGCTAACGTCATGGAATGCCGCATGGCCGGCGCACGAGTCGAGCTGGTTCCCGGACTGATCGGCGATGCCGCGAAGCTTGTCAGCCAGTTGCAGGCTGGGGAAGGCTGGTTCGACCTGTCGACGCTCAAAGAGCCCTACCGGCTGGAAGGCAAGAAAATCCTCGGCTACGAGATCGTGGAACAGTTCCAGTGGAAGGTGCCCGACGTGATCGTGTGTCCGGTCGGCGGAGGCATGGCGCTGATCGGCATCTGGAAGGCCCTGCAGGAGATGGAGGAGCTCGGCTGGATCACCTCCAAGCGACCTCGCATGGTGGCTGTTCAATCGGAAGGATGCGCGCCGATAGTCAAGGCGTTCCGCGAAGCCGCCATGACTGCCGAACCCTGGACACGACCAAGAACTTTCGCCTCGGGTATCCGCATTCCCAAGCCGTTTGGCGACTCGCTTATCCTCCAGGCGCTGCGCGAAAGCCGGGGACATGCTCTGGCTGTTCCCGACGAAGGCATTTATACGGCCGTCCAGGAGATCACGCGCCATGAGGGCCTGTTCATTTGTCCGGAAGGAGCGGCCGGCTGGGCCGCGATCAAGCACCTGAGCGAAAGCGGGTGGCTTGACGCCGACGAGACCGTAGTCCTGCTCAATACGGGCGCCGGGCTCAAATACATCGATGCGCTCAACAGATTCGAAAAAGAGCACCAGCCGGTAGGCGCGGGGCGAGAGAAGGGGTAGACTTTTTTTTACAACTTTAACATGCCGCTTGCATCGTAATTATTGCCGGGTGAAAGAGAGGCGGGTACGGCACTTCTCTCCTCCTTAGAGGTCCTGACAGGACACCCCAAAGCCGTTCCCCCTCCCAGCCCGGCGAAAACGAACGGGAATAGAAAAGGGCACGGAACGTGCTCTTTTTTTTAGCTCCCAGCCCTCATCGAGTCGCCTCCAACTGCCTGGCTTCCCCGACAAGTCGCACGAATTCCGCCCGGTAGCCTTGAGGGTCAAACTGCCGGCTGGTGTCTGCGATTTGCATTATGGACTGAAAGGTCGCCGTGCCTTTGAATGGTGAGTTGCGCAGGATCATGCCGAAACCCGCGACCGCGGCCGCAAACCGGAAATCATCGGAAGCCTGCTCAAAGGTTCGCATCGAATCGACGACCGGGACGTCGAGCTTGCGGCTGGTCTCCTCGTTCGGCAGCTTGTAACGCAATCTGACCGTCAGCAGCTCTCCGCGGTGCGCGGCAGCCGGGCTGGTGCGCTGGTACTTGAGCGGTTCACCCTGAGGCAGATCGACCGGGACACCCGCCGGAACCACCTCATAGAGGGCGGTCACGGTGTGGCCGGCGCCGATCTCCCCGGCATCCTTGCGATCATCGTCGAAGTCTTGGTGCGCCATCACCCGGTTCTCGTACCCAATCAAACGATAGGCCGTGACCTCAAGCGGATTGAATTCCACCTGGATCTTGACGTCTTTGGCAATCGTGACCAGGGTCCCGCCCGCTTGCTCCACCAGCACCTTTCGGGCCTCATCCAGGCTGTCGATGTAGGCGTAGTTCCCGTTGCCCTTGTCGGCGAGCTTCTCCAGCATGGAATCCTTGTAGTTGCCCATGCCAAAGCCGAGCGCTGTGAGGAAGACGCCCCTGGCCGCCTGCTGCTGGACAAGGCGGACCAACTCGCCCTGGTTCGTCATTCCGACGTTAAAGTCACCGTCTGTAGCGAGAATGACACGGTTGATCCCGTTAGGCTTGAAGCTCGCCAAAGCCTGCTGGTAAGCGAGCTGAATACCGGCGGCCCCGTTGGTGGATCCGCCCGCGCTTAACTGGTCGATCGCGTCCAGAATGCGCTGTTTGTCGCTGCCCGGCGTTGACGGCAGGATAAGGCCCGAGGTACCGGCGTACGCCACGATGGCCACCCGGTCTTTGTCTTGCAGCCTGTTCACGAGCAGTCGCATGGCCTCTTTGACCAGCGGGAGTTTCACGGGCGATTGCATCGAGCCGGAAACGTCGAGCAGGAACACCAGGTTGGCCTCCGGCCGCTCCGCCGGCGGCAGCTCCCGCCCTTTCAATGCGATTCTGACCAGCCGATGGTCGAGCGCCCAAGGGGCCTGAGCCACTTCCGTAGCAACGGCAAACGGCGTCCCGTCATGAGGCGGCTCGTAGTCGTAGGGGAAATAATTGATCATCTCCTCGATGCGGACGGCATCGGGCGGAGGCCATCGACCTTCCCGTAAGAAGCGGCGAAGATTCGAATACGAGGCGGTGTCCACGTCTATCGAGAAGGTGGAAAGCGGGTCCTTCGCCACCGCCGTCATTTCGTTGTCGGCCTGATAGTCGTACGCTTCGGTGTTGAACTGCTCCTCTTCGGGCATCCGCTGGGCCGAGAACGACGGATACGCCTCGTCTTTGGCCCTGCTGACCATCGGGCCGGCCACGCCCATGACAACTGGGCCTTCGACACGGCTTGTCGTGTAAACGGAGGGAGAGGGAAACGGGGACCTCTGGGACTTGCTCAGATTGCCGACAGCCGGCGTCTGGGCCGACTCTCCCTCCTGTGCAGGTTTCACAGCAGCTGGGACGCGAAAAACGGGGGCGGCTGGTCCTGACGCTCCAGGAGGGGCGCTGGCTTGCTCCTTTAAGGCCGGAGTCGACGTCGCAGTTGAGCCGGGCGGAGGGGCCGGCACGCTCGTCACCTTACCGGCTTCCCCTGATTCTCTTTTTTGTCGCTCGTATCCGCGGAGAGCAGCGCTCGGATCCCCGCGCTTTTTCTTGGCGGCTTCTGCCCGCGTTTTCAGAATCGACTCCGAGGCGGGAGTCTCACCCTGGGCGCTGCCTGCCAGCCGGGCCTGGAGTTGCTTCAGCGCCTGGTCCCGCCGGGCTGCTTCGTCCTCGATCTGCTGGGCCAGCCCGGCGGCGTCGTTTTCGACTTGCTGCGCCGGCCTCTGAAGCTCGGCGAGCGATTGCAGAGCCGGCTCTTTTGCCGTCTCCCAGGAAAGGACGAGGACAACCACCAGGCTGGCAGCGGCAGCTAACCCGCTGGACCAACGAACGAACCTCGAGCGGGGCCAGCGCAGCCTGAAGGTCCTGGCGGGTCGTGCCTTTTCAAATTGTGCGTGCAATCGACGGCGCTGTTCTGCGGAAAGCGTGACGGCCGGCTCGAGGGCCAGCACCTCGCAAAGGCCTTGCACGGTGTCCTGGAGTTCTTCGAGCTGGCGCCTGGCGTCTTCGGAGTTTTCCAGTATTTCGCCGATTTCGCGGCGCCGTTTTTCGTCCAGCTCATCGAGCAGGAAAGCCGTCAATTCGTGTTCCTCGTAACCTTTGTTCATTTGACCCTCCTCAAGACTCTCTCCCTGGGAGGCGCCTCCACCGAAAGTCGCTGTTTGATGGTTTTCAACCCGGTATGAATCAGAAATCCGACGTTTGTGACCGAAAGGGCGGTCACGGAGCTGATTTCCTTGTAGCTCAGGCCATGCTGGAACTTAAGACCGATCACCTCACGCTGGTTGCGCGGCAGGGTCTCAAGAAGCTCCAGGATCAGCCCCAGCCTCTCTTTCCTTTCGAACACGTCGCCGGGGTTGTCGTGACCGTCCGGTACCCGGTGCTCCAGTTCTGTGATCGGGGAGTCCGGATGCCGAGTCTTCATGATGTCGAAGGCCCGGTTGCGGCACACCCGAAATAGCCACGGGACCACGTGGTCCTCAACGGACCCGGGGCCCTGTCGGCAGAGGGTCAGGAAGGTGTCTTGAACCACGTCCCGCGCGACCTCCACATCCCCGGTCAGCCGGTACGCATATCTGACCAGCGCCGATTCGTGCCGCTCGAGGATCGACCTCAGCCAATCACCCCACGAAGTGTCCGGTTTGGCCATCGTGATCTCTCCGTATTCGAAGCCCCGTGTGCCCATGCTCACACCGATAATAACGATGAAGGAAGCAAATTCTTAGGTGAACGATGGGGCGAGGCTTCAGATTAGGGGATCGTGGAAGAAGCAACGTGTCATACTTGGCTGGCATCATAAGAGACTAATGCTCAAGTTCGAGTCGCTCGAGATCATTGGCTTCAAGTCGTTCGCTGAAAAGACTGCCGTTGCATTCGACGGCCGGGTGACTTGCGTCGTAGGCCCGAACGGGTGCGGAAAATCGAATCTCTCAGACGCAATCGCCTGGGTGCTCGGCGCCCAGAATGCCCGCAGCCTGAGAAGCGACAAGATGGAGGATGTGATTTTCAACGGTACCGCCCGGCGCAAGCCGTCTGGTGTAGCGGAGATCACGCTCGCTATCCGGCGCACCGACGAGAAGCGCCTCTTCCTGGACGGGGTCGAGCTGAACGAGGATCGACTTGAAATCACTCGCCGCCTTTATCGTTCGGGTGAAAGCGCCTATCTCATCAACCAGCAACGTTGCCGGCTGAAAGACATCCACCAGTTTCTCGAGGACGCGGACTTGGGCATGGCCTCCTACGCGGTGATTGCCCAAGGGCACATCGAATCGTTTCTCAGCTCGAAGCCGATGGACCGAAGAGCCATCATTGAGGAAGCGGCGGGCATCCTCGGCTACAAGAACCGGCGAAAGAGCGCTGAATTGAAGCTCGAGCTGGCGCAGCAGAATCTTTTGCGCGTAAACGACATTGTGGCCGAAGTCGAGCGCCAGCTCCGTTCGCTCAAACGACAGGCGGCCAAGGCGCGCCGTTACCGCGAGCTGCGGGAAGAGCTGAGGGAGATTCAGCGCCGGAAATTCGCGTTGGAAGCGCGGGACCTCGCCGAGCGACTGCAAGCGGTCCGGGACGAGGCGCACGCACTGGTCGCCAAAGAGGAGTCCCTTAAGGAAGAAGTCCAGGTCTTCGAGCAGGCTTACCGGGCCCGCATGGAGACCCGGGATGCGATCGAGAAGCGCCAGACCGAGGCTCGGCAGGCCTTGGCTACGGCTCACCTCGAAGTCGACCGCTCAAGCAATTCTATTCAATACCACCAGGATCAGATTGCGACCCTCAGAAAGAGAATCGAACTCGCCGCGAGCGAACAGGAGAAGCTCGAGCAGGCGCTGCGCGATGTGATGGAAGAGCTGGAGCGCTTCCGGCAGGAGAAAATCCGGCTGGAAAGTGAAGAGCGGGAGGTCGAGCAGGTCATTGCCCAGCAGCGGCAACAGGTCGAGAAATACAGCGGCGAGGTTCAGCAGTCGGAGCGTAAGCTCGAGAGTCTCCGGGCCGATTTCCTTAAACTGGCAGCGGAATCCTCCTCGCTCCGGAACTCGTTTGAACAAATCCAGCAGCGACGGGCAGCGGCCGCAGCGCGAAAGGCCAGGCTCGAGAAGGAGCAAGCAGCCGTCGCCCTCCAGCTCGCGGACACCCGGCGGCAGGCCGAAGAGCTGGAACGTACCAGCGCGGAAAAACGAACAGAACTGGAACAGCGGCGCTCGAACCTGAGCGAGCAAGAAGGACGCAAACAAGGACTGGAAGAACAGTTGGCGGAAATCCGCGGTGAGCTGTCCGATTGCCAGCAGCAGCTCATTGCCTGCCGGGAACGGCTTGAATCGCTTCAGGAGATCGAGCTGAGCCACTCGCAGTATAGCGAGGGGGTGCAGAAATTTCTGAACCATCTGCAGCAGAGCCAGACGTTGACCACCGCGGGGACCCTGGCCGAAGCGATCGAAGCAGACCCCGAGTACGAACGGCTCGTCGAAGAAGCGCTCGATGCGGAGTTGGAGTACGTCCTGGTCGATTCGCTGGACGAGGCGGCGCGTGGCGTCCTCGAGCTGAAGAATCTCAAGAGCGGCAAATGCACCTTCCTCACCCTGCGCTCAAACAATGGTTTCGGGAAACAGAGGTACGACGGAACTGAGGTCCCGCCGAACAAGGGCGAGGGCGTGCATGGCACGCTCCTTCAGCTTCTCCAAATGGCGCCGGAGGTCGCGCAGGCGTTCAGAAGAGTGCTGCCGGAAAGAGCCTGGTCTGTCGTGGTTTCCGATCTCGACCGGGCTTTCCAGCTGGCTCATTCTTACCCTGAAAAGAGCTTTCTCACTCTGGAAGGCGAGATGCTCACTCCTCGCGGGCTGCTCTCGGCGAGCGCCGTCCCGTCGAAAAAGCTCGGACTACTGGCTTTGAAGCGCCAGAAAAAGGAGTTGGAGAAGAGACGGGCCCAGGTCCGGGCCCGGCTGGCCGACACCCAAAAGCACGAAGAAAGGACAAAGAACGAGCTTGAGGCAGTCGGCTGCGTTTGTGCCTCCCTTCAAGAGCAGATCTACAGGATCGAGAAAGAGTCGATCGCCCTGGCCCACCAGCAACAGCAGGCCCAGAATGAGCAGAAACGGCTCGAGCAGGCGGCGCGTGTCCTCGCAGACGAAGCTCGACAGATTGAGGCCGAGGACGAAGGGCAGGTCCAGCTCAGTCGCCGGATCGAAGCGGAGTTGGCAGCGAAAACAGTTCGACAGGCAGAGGTCGAACGCCTCGGCCTCGAGGCCCAGGAAGGGCTTCACCAGCTTCGGAACGAATTCGGCAGGGCCCAGGAACAGTTGCACCTGATCAGCACCGACCGGAAAGTGATGGGAGAACGCCGGCTCGCCGTGCAGAGGACGCTCGAAAGGGTCGAGGAACAGCGGCTTTCGCTGGATGCCCGCGTCAAGGCGAGCCTCCAATCAAACGCTCAGGATCAGCAGCGTGTAGCCAGCCTGGAGCAGGAACTCGAAAAAGTCCGGGCACGCCTCCAGGATGCGCAGAAAACCGAAGAGCGGCTCAAGGGAGACCTCCAGGCGATCGAGGCGGAGTACGAAAACTGGAGACAAAGCCAGCCGGAAATCGAGCAGCAGCTCGCCGATCTGCGAGAGGCCGCCACCGGCGTCCAGGAACAGCGGACCCGATGCGAGGTCGAACGGGCCAGGCTCGAAACGCAGCTGGAGAACACCTCCCAGCAATGCTTCGAGCAACTGCAGCAAACGCTGGCCGAGGTCATGGAAGGAACCAGTGCGGAAACCGGCCCTCTCGAGGAAGTGACGGCCGCCTATAACGATATGCGCAGCCGTCTCGAAGAGTTCGGCCCGATCAACATGACCGCGCTCGAGGAGTACCAGGAGAACGAGACCCGCTACAACTTCCTGGTCCAACAGAAGCAGGATATCGAGTTGTCGATCGCCGACACCACGCGAGCCATTCAGGAGATCAATCGACGCAGCCGCGAGAAGTTCCGCGACGCCTTTCAGGCGATTAACGAGAATTTCAAGCAGGTGTTTGCGAAGCTCTTCGGCGGCGGAGACTGCGGAATTCAGTTACTGGGCGAAGAGGACCTGCTTGAAAGCGGGATCGACATTTACGCCCAGCCCCCTGGGAAAAAGGTCCAGAACATCATGCTGCTGTCGGGGGGCGAGAAGGCGATGACCGTCCTGGCCCTCCTGGTGGCGCTTTTTAACTACCGTCCCAGCCAGTACTGCGTGCTCGATGAAGTCGATGCCCCGCTCGATGACGCGAATGTCGGCCGCTTCACTGAACTGGTCCGCGAAATGTCCGAGCGGACGCAGTTCATCATCATCACCCACAACAAGCGGACCATGGAGATCGCCCACTACATCTATGGCGTGACCATGGAAGAACCGGGCGTCTCGCAAGTCGTGTCGGTCAAGTTCTGATTCTCCCGGACTTCGCCAACTAAGAAAATCTCCCCCTGATTCGTTAAGTCAGTCAGGAGGGCGTGGGCCATGAGGAGGACAATCGCGGTTCTTGTGGGCTTTCTGGCTTTCGGACTGGTCGGTTACGTCGGCGGGCAAGTGCAAAACCAGCAATCCGAGACGATCCAGCGACTGCAATCCCGAATCGAATCGCTCGAACACCATAAGATCAGCAGGGCGGATTGTGCGTGCATCCGCCTGGAGAAAGGCAGCCGGGAGATCGAAGTGGGCGGCATCCGTTTCTATCTCGTACCCGTTACGGATCAAACCGGAAAGGGCAAGCCCGATTAGTGCCACGTGGCTTAAATAAGTTAGCTGACGGACATGGACGTCCCAGTCGATGTCGAGGAAAGACGTCTTTGTTTGTAGTTCCGACTTCAGGCGAAACTAAAAACAAATCGTGCCGCTGCTCGATTCGGTGAAGGATCAGGCTTCAGGAGACGAGCCCGGCGGCTCACCTGGAGTTCCTGCCTTCAATCCTCTCCATGACCGCCTGGGTCCACTCCTCCAGGGGGGCATCGCTGAGCACGAGGTCCGCCTTGTCCGTGGTTGGGCTGACGAACCTTTCGAACATCGGACGCACTGTCCGGACGTATTGCTGGAGGACCGATTCGAGCGATCGCCCGCGCTCCCTGGTGTCGCGCGCAATCCGGCGCAGCAGCCGGATATCGGCTTCCACATCCAGAAAGACTCGAAGGTGCGAAAGCTCCACCAGTCGCGGATCATGCAGGATAAGCGTCCCTTCGAGGATGATGAATGGCGCCGGCCGGACCTGCTCAAAGCCGATTCGCTGATGGCTCACAAAGCAGTACAAGGGGACTTCAACCGTCCGCATTTGCCGCAGGCCTTCGACCGCCTCGGCCAGAAGCTCCCACTGGAGCGCGTCGGGATGGTCGAAATTGTAGTCCTCAGGGCAAGCGGAATATTGGGACGGAAGGGAGCGGTAGTATGAGTCCTGCGAAACAAAGACGGACTGGCAGGGCGGCAGAACGGACATGAGTGAGCGGGCAAGGAGGGTCTTGCCGCTCCCGCTGCCGCCCGCTATGGCGATGACAAACGGCTTCACGCAGGCGCTACTTTTTGATTTCTCTGATCTTGATGTCTCTGAACCAGAAGACGCTGCCGTGGTCCTGGAGAGCAATGTGTCCTTTCTTGGCCAGGCCGTAATCGGGGGCATCCTTCCACTTTCCGGAGTTACGGAGCCTGGTCCACTCATTGGTCCAGCGCTCGAACTCCAGGATCTTCTTCCCGTTCAGCCAGTGCTCGACGTGGGGCCCATTGACTACGATGCGGGTGTTGTTCCACTCACCGACCGGCTTGAGCTGCTTTTGATCGTTGGGCAGGTGCATGGCGTAGTTTGCCCCAGCCTTTTGCCACTCCTCGAGCTTCTGAGGAAAGCCAACGTCATCGATGAACTGGTACTCCGGGCCGGTCATCCAGGCCGCCTTGTATTTTGGATCCTCGACAACTCCGTACATCACGCCACTGTTCCCGCCCTTGGAGGTCTTCCAGTCTATGCTCAACTCGAAGTCTTCATACTCCTGGTCGGTTATCAGATCAGCACGCAGGTCACTCCCGTAATTGCCTTCCGTTCCGACCGATTTCAAGGCGCAGTCTTCAACGGTCCATGACTTCGTGTTCTGGCCGTTGTATCCATGCCAGCCGCTGAGGGTTTTGCCGTCGAACAACAACTTCCAGCCAGCCGCCTTTTCCTGGGGCGTCAGCTCGTTGTCCTTTTCGCAGTCGGCGTCCATCCAGGTTACGAACCCCAATAGAATGGCTATACAGAGTATCATCTTTCCTCTCATGCTCTTGTCCTCGGTAAAAGCTTACCACGTAAACTGTGACTTTGCTCACCGGTCTGGAACGGGCTTTTTCCGGGATCGTGAGCGGGGCCACAAGTACCTCCGGAAGCCCTGCCTATAATGACAGCAAGTTCTCAGTAAGTGCACCGACAGGTTTTTGTCACTGCAGGAAGCGCGGTACCCGCAGACGTTCGTAGATGGGGCAGGAAGGACTGGTCCGACATGGACTTACTGAAGAGGGTTTTCGAAAGGGCGTGGGGGAGGGACAATCGCCGGGGTTCGGAGAGTCCAAGCGTGACGGTCCCCGGCCTTCTCGATGTCTACGAGGACTCTAGCCGCAAGGCGTACTTCGGGAAAGAAAGCTGGGATGGTGACCAGTCAGGCCCACCGGATCCCAACAGCAGTGATGCCCTCTATCGTCACATTGTTGACAGCCTTGACCATACGACGGGCAAGGAACTGCTCGAAATGACACGGCGGCTGCGTGACATGGAGCAAGAGGCGGCCCGCGCAGCTTGCCTTCAGGCCTATGTCCTGTTACTCAACGGCCGGCTCGACGAGGCGGAAGAAACGCTGAAATCCTGGATGCGCCTGCATGGGGAAGACGCGATATTCCTGGTGCATCTTGCCAGAATTTACGCCGATAGAGGCGACCAGACGCGTGCCGAGCTGACCTTGTGGCGCGCGCTCAAGCGGGATCCGAACGAAATTCATGCAGTCGAATGGTTTACCTCGATTCACCGCGACCGCTTCGGCCAGCACGAGTACCTGCGGGCCCTCGAGCAGTTGACGTCGTTCCCCGGGAGCTGGAGGCCGCAGCTGTGGCTGGCACAGGCCATGCTAGAGGAGCGGCAGTTCGATAAAGCGCGCCGGTACTATCAGCAGGCCCTTTCAGTGCTCGAAGAGGTACCCAGCGATGTCATGCGGACAACCTCGGAAGCCTTGGGGAACGCCGGCCGGATCTCGGACATCGTCGAGCTTCTCTGCCCTCGTTACAAAGCTGAAGAACACGGTCTGATCGGCGGTAACAACCTGCTGCGGGCCTGCCTGGCCCTGAAGGACACGGAGAAAGCGCTCGCCATTTTGAGAGACTTGAATGCCTTGAAACGGCCCGACTGGCGCGAACAGCTCCAATACTGGGCGGAGCGGATCGATCAGGCGCTTTCATCCCAGAAGAGCCCGAAAGGCGTGAAGACCTCCCCGGTTTCGCTGCTGACTCTGGAAAACCCGGTCTGGTCTCACCGGCTGATTGACTCGGACCTTCTTCTGCCCCAGAAGGGCGTCAAGGCGATAAGAATCGCGTTCCTGTCCTGCTCCTGCAAGACGCCGAGCGCTGCGCACAGCACCGATCCGGAGGCAGCGCGGAAGTGGGCCCGGCTGATCCCGCTGTTCCTGGCCGAACAGATCCACATGCTCACCACTGCGGAGTCCTTGACGCTAATCATGATCAAGACCGGAGGCAGCGACTTCTACTCGCCCGAGGAAGCCCTCAAAAAAGAAGCGATCCGGAAGATGGGATGCAAAGTCGAAGCGAACTACGTGCTAAGCGGTCACCTCGACGCCACCCAGACTCCGTGGGAGGTCAGGTTCGACCTGGAGAGCCTCGGCGAAAGCGAATCTCAACACAGCCTGGTCGGGACGATTCAGCCGGCGAATCCCGGCGCCGACCTTCTGGAGCTCTCCCGGCGCCTGCAGAGGCTTGTCCTCGAGGAAACCGGGGTCCATCGGTCGTTGCGTCCGATTGATTATCGCCTTCCCCTGGGCGACTGCTTCAACCTTTACCTGGACGGGCTCTGTGAGTCATTGACACTGTCAGCTGCCATCCGCAACTGCAGTCCGGCGATGCTCTACGATGAGCGCAGCCTGCTCGACCGCCTGCTCAATCTGGCACTGGAAGACACCGGGAGTGATGTCACCCGGATCATGTTCGTGGGCGCCCTGGCGAAGAGCAAAGCGTCGGGGTCGGAAGTCTTCAAACAGTATGAAAGCCAGGTTGAGAGACTCCTGCTGGATCATCCTCTGACCGGATTTGCCCGGGAATCGGCGGAAAAGACGCTGGCCGCGCTGTACGCGTAGCAGCTGACAACCGGCAGCCGGCGGCTGAAATGGACGGCGGAACACGGCTCTTCCGAGGATTTTTTCAAGGCTTTTGTCCGTGCGCGCCTCTGAAGGATCGTGGACTCTCCCGATGAAACTCCTCCAGCCTGGCCCAGGCCCCCTGCCTGATTCTTTCAGGCACCCCTTTTTCTCCGCTCTGTCAAAGCCAAACTCCCGTGCCAGTTGAGTTGGAAGGGAAACGCAGCCGTTCGGGGCGCCTAAAGCGCATGCCGGAAACATGCATCTCGATGCGAATGAGCAGATCGGGGATAGGAGCAATCCATTCTCGCGTCGACATTTAGAGACGTAACCGTTTTTGGTCTTCGATTTGCTGAGCGATCAGAGGGAGCAGGAGACAAAAAGCATGTTAGAAACCGAAACAGTCAATAGTTCCCTGGAACAAGCCAGGATTCTGATTGTGGATGACGAGCGCAGCGTGTGCAGCAGCGTGGAGAAGGTGCTCAACCGTCAAGGCTACCGGACCAGCACCGCCTTGTCCGTTTCAAAGGCCCTGGAGATCTTACAGGGTAACAACGACTTCAGCCTGATCATCACCGACCTGATGATGCCGAAGGTCAACGGCATGGAGCTTTTGAAGATTGCGAGGAGCAGCTGGCCGAATATTCCGGTCTTGGTGATCACCGGCTATCCCTCTATCGCATCGGCGGTAGAGGCTACCCAACTGGGGGCCGCCAACTATCTGGCTAAGCCCTTCACCCCTGAGGAGCTGCAATCCGCCGTGATGCAGGCGCTGACCCCGAAGCCCACCGACCGGGTGGACACCGATCCCGGCCGTTGCGGCCAGGAGACAGAATCCGGTTCGATAGACGTTGACCTGCCCTTCTCGTACGCCGAGGTTGCGGCCGCTACGTCCAGCGCCTACGCAGACGCTTTGGGCCGCTCCGACCTGCCGGTGGTCGGCCATTGGACCAAGGAAGGGCGCGGCGGCGACGGTCCCACCGTCCTGGTCATCGATGACGAGGTGATCGTGGTCAACAGCGTGCGGCGCATCCTGTCGCGCAAGGGGTACCGGGTGGAATCGGCATTTACCGGGCGGGAGGCCTTGCAGCGGATCAGCGAGCAAGACTACTCGCTGGCGCTCCTGGATATGCGTCTGCCCGACTGGGACGGGCTCAAACTGCTCTCTCACATCAAACGCATTAAACCCGACATGCCCGTCCTGGTTGTCACCGGCTATGCCTCAATCGAAACGGCCGTGGAAGCGGTCCAGAGAGGCGCGTCCGACTACATGGCCAAGCCCTTTACACCCGAGGAGCTTTATCAGTTCACCAGCCGGACGCTCAGCCGCTACCCCTGGCGACGGGGCCCCGCTTAGCTGCGGTGTCGCGCGCAGACCGAGGGTGTTGAAAAAAGCTCCCCGGACGAGCGTTGTTCCGCTGTGCGTTCGTAGTTCCGCCTTCGGGCGGAAACGCAGATGCTGCTATGGCTTAGCACTGAAAAGCCCTCCTAAAGGTGGAACTACGAACGGGTTGGGAGGGGCGCTGCCACTCAGCACAACACTTCCAGCGCGGCCGCCGGGTCTTTGAAGGGCGCGATTACGTAGACGCCGTCGAGCTCTTTGCGGGCCGTCTCCAGGATGTTGCGGGCTATATCGAAGCCGACGCAGCGCGCGTCCTTCCCCGCTTGTTCCAGTCTCGACAGCACCTTGTCCGGTATCGTGATTCCGGGAACTTCGTGATGCAGCCGCAGGGCGAGGCGATAGCTGGTCAGCGGCCAAACCGCCACGAGCACCGGGATCGGGGAGGGTCCGCCCAGAGCATCCAGAAAGCGGTACCAGCATTCCCATTCGAAGAAGACCTGGGTCATGGCAAATCGGGCGCCGGCCTCAATTTTCTTCTCGAAGCGCGTCACTTCAGCCTGGACATCCGCCGCCGCCGGATTCACGGCGACCCCCACCAGGAAATCGGTACAGGTTCCGATGAGGTTTCCGGTCGCGTCGCGCCCGCGATTGAGCTCGCTGATCAGTTTCACAAGCCCGATCGAGTCGGTTTGATAGACGTCCATGCCGCCGGCCTGGCCGCCCAACTGCGAGGGATCGCCGGTAATCACCAGCAAGTTTCGAATACCGGCGGCGTGAGCTCCGAGCAGGTTCGCCTGGAGCCCCATGATGCTGGCGTCGCGCGGCGTGATGTGGGGGATGGCGGGAAGCCCGGCCCGCTCGATCAGCGCACTCATCCAGAGGGAATCCATGTGCAGCCGGGCCATCGGATTGCTGTTCACGTCGACCGCGTCCACCACTCCCGACTGTTTGAAGACCTCGATGGCCTCCATCAGCCGCCCCGTTTCCGGCCCTTTGGGCGGATCGATTTGCACTGAGACCACGAATTGGCGCTGCTGAAACTTCTGGGCAAGCGCCGAGGAACTGACAGCGGGCTTTTCCATTCGCTCGGCCAGCGAGACGATCCCGGTTGGCACCGACTTGCGCTCGGTCGGGTTGACGGTTCGAATGGCTTCGGCCATGGCGCGGATGTGCTCGGGGCGCGTGCCGCAGCATCCCCCCACAATCCTGGCGCCCAGTCGCACCGCTTCCAAGGCAAAACTCGCGAAATATTCGGGAGATGAGTTCGGGTAGACGAACCGGCCGCCCCGGCGGCCGGGGACCCCGGCGTTCGGGTAGATCGACACGTGATGTCCGGGGTTGAGCGGAATCGTCTCCAGCAGTCGCAAAGCCTCACGGGGACCCATTCCGCAATTCAGTCCCAGCACCTCGACGGGGAGATCCGCAATATCTTCGAAGGATTCCACGGCGCGGTGAAGATCAATGTCCTCAAAATCCCCGCCGGAGTCGAAGTCCGCCGCGGCGAAAGTCAGCTGGGCGATGACCGGCAGCGAGCTGACGCTTCTTATCGCCTGCACGGCAATCCGAAGCTCGCTCGAGGAGGGGAAAGTCTCGACAATGAACAGCTCGACGCCCCTTTGCTCCAAGACCTCCGCCTGTTCCTTGTAATGATCCTCGGCCAGTCGCCGGTCCTGCTGGCTCATGAAATCGAAGGCCAGGCCGGCCGGACCTATAGAGCCGGCTATGATGACGTCTTTGCCCGCCACGTCGCGCGCCTCACGGGCGATCTTGACGGCTCTGCTGTTCAGCTCCTCGACCTTGGAGTCCAGGTTGAACTCGCGCAGTTTGTTGCGGTTCGCGCCAAAGGTGTTGGTTTCAATTATATCAGCGCCGGCGGCAATGTACTGGAGGTGCGCGGCAAGGACGACATCCGGATGCGAGAGGTTCGCCTCCTCCACGCATCTCTGCCCGGGGCCAAGCTCCTGCATCAGGAACGTACCCATCGCTCCGTCGCCAACCAAAACGTTTTTCTTCAGGCGTTCAAGGAATTTGGACATGGTCTTTTCTAGATTGTATCGTGATTTGGGAAACCAGCAGTGACGAGGGAACGCGATGAGCGGAGTCGAGGACGTCGGCGACGCGGACAGAGCGCTTCGGTCCACCCTGGGTCACTGAGCCCACGTCGTCTATTTCGCGGGCGCCTGTTAAACCAGCTTGCCCGCCCGAAAAGCATTCAGGTACTCGGCGCAGAATTCATCCCTGCCTGTCAGCGCCTCTGCCGCTTTCACGACGGCCATCAGGTGCGGATCAGTTGGATCGAGGATGGCGGCATCCAGCCCGCGGCTGATCAACATTCCCAGGAAGACCTCGTTAATCAACTTGCGCAGCGGAAGGCCGTGTGAGACGTTGCTGACACCGCAGCTCCGGTGCACATTTGGGAACTGGCGGGTCAGTTCTCCGACCGCCTCCAACATCCCGGTGCAGTGCGAGGCGTCCACGCTGAGCGGTAGAATGCAGGAATCGACGTAAATGTCGTCTTCCGGGACTCCCTGACCGGTGAGATATTCCACCAGGCGGAGGGCGGTGGAGATCCGGTCCTCGGCCGTACAGGGGGGACCGGAGGCGGACATGCAAAGGGCAACGACCCGTGTCTGGTATTCCTTGATCAGCGGGATAAGCGCCTGCTTCCTTTCCGGCTCATCCGTTATGGAGTTGATCATGGCACGTTTCCGACACAAAGGCAGAGCGAGCTTTAAGGCCTCCGGGTCGGCGCTGTCCAGGCAAAGGGGAACATCGACCTCCTCCTGAACAACTTTTACGAGCCAGGGCAGATACTCAGGCTCACGGCCCGGTATTCCTCCGTTCACATCCAGAAAGTCTGCCCCCGCCTCTACCTGCTTTCTGGCCTCTTCCTTGATGAGCTGCACGTCTCTGTCCACAGTGGCCTGGCCAACGCGCTTGCGCGTGGCATTGATTCTCTCTCCAATGATCAGCACGACTTTCTCCTCCTCACTCGATTGCAGCAAAAGGGTAATTATCACCAGTGGGGTGCCATACCGCAAGTATGAGACAGCTGCCAGAGGTAACCCCTCAGTTTTTTGTTGGGAGTGTGGCAGCAACGAGGAGAGAGGCC
>JBHGBF010000092.1:0-18051 GCA_041946865.1 Acidobacteriota bacterium
ATTGCGTAGGGAGAAATCTTTCTCTTGACAACCGAACTTCGAATGGGTGCGGCTCTGTTCGATCAGGTGATACGCACCGACGCGCTCCGCTTGCGGCTCTGTTCGATGGGGTGATAGCACTTGGCTCTCAGCGGGGCGGGGAATTCCGGAAGTCTTACCTTATGTGGTTTCTGCCATGAGTTGTGAGGCTCTGACCCCACTCCGCTGTCAGCTGGTGCTCGTCCGTTTTTTGGCTGTATCCTTCAGGTTCCGTTCCAGGAAATGCAGAGCATGGCCGGTCATGATCGCCAGAGCTGATCTTGGCCTTCGCCTTCGATCAGGATCAGCTGCGACGGCGCCTTTCGGGCCTCCAGCGCCTGCTGCATCTGGACCGCCTCCCTCACAGGGACACGGGGGTCGTCGACTCCCTGGATCAGCAGTAGCGGATCCGTCAGCCGATCAAGGTAGTTTGCGGGCGACAGCTTCGCAAGCACGTCGGCCGGCTGCAACCCACTCTGTGCGGTCCAACGGTAAAGGCGGCGGAATTCCCCCGAGTTTGTTGGTTTGAACAAGGAGTTCGCCGGGTTTGGCGGAGTAGCAGATTCTGTACTCGACCTTCTCATCCTGGCCGAAGAGTGGCCGTAGCTTGCGGCTCGTGGTATCCCATTCGTAGATCCAAGGCTTCGATGAGGTGCTGTGAGCGCCACGCGGAAGCCGGAGGCGGCGCATTTGGCAAAGGGCCACCAATCCAGCCTGGCGGCTGCTCGGCGGGCCCTGGCGTCGGACTGGTAAGTGCCGCCCCGAATGATGTGGTTTGGACCCTGCTGGTTGCACGGATTGATCTGCTTGTCTGCACGGTAAAGGCCTCCAGCGTCCGTACGCCATTCCCAGGCGTTTCCGGCCATATCGAAGATTCCCAGCCGGTTGGGAGGAAAGACGCCCACCGGGGTCGTCTCTTTGCGCTCGATCCCCTTTTCCAGAAATATGCAAGAGAACCCCCAGGGACCGCCAGCATCGATGGCGGCTGGCGATGGCTAGCTGCTCGGTTTTTCGCCGGGTTTCGCCGATCCCTCTCTTATCTGGAATCCTTTCACCCCGGTTTACCACAAGATGAAAGAGAGCATGTCGGCATATTCTTCCTGAGCCTGCCGCTTCGTCGTCCCGATCCCATGCCCCGTTTCATAATTCAGTCGCAGCAAGATCGGCTTCCCACTGGTGCTGGCGGCCTGGAGGCTGGCTGCGGCCTTCGCTGAATGCCACGGGTCCACCCGCGGGTCATTCATGCCGTGCGTAAACAAGACGGTCGGATACGCCTCCTTGTCTTTCACATGGCATAGCGTGCTCATCTCGTAGAGCGCCTTGAATTCCTCCGGGTCTTTCACAGTCCCGAATTCCGGAATGTTCGGGACACCGTTTGAAGTGGTCTCGGCCCTGAGCATGTCCAGGCAGCCGACAGTTGGGATAGCGGCTGCGAAAAGATCAGGCCGTTCGGTCAAGGCTCGACCGATCAAGATTCCCCCGGCGCTGCCGCCGGTACCCGCCAGGTACTGAGGAGACGTGTATTTGTTCTGGATCAGGTACTCCGCGCAGGCAATGAAATCCTTCCAGGTATTGGGCTTTGTTTTCTTGAAGCCGGCCATGTGCCATTCTTCGCCGTATTCGCCTCCTCCGCGAACATGGGCGATAGCCAGAATGCCGCCCTTTTCCAGCCAGGCCAGAGAACGGACATTAAAGTAAGGATCGCTGGAGATACCATAAGCGCCATAGCCCTGGAGAAGAGCCGGGTTCTTGCCGTCGAGCTTGATGCCCTTCTTGTGAACGATCGACAGTGGGACCAGGACCCCGTCATGGCTTTTGACTTTCACTTCGTTTGAAACCAGGTCTGCAGGATCGTCGTACTTGCCCAGTGGTTGTAGTTTAGTATCTCTCAGCGCGTCAAACCCGGGCTGATACTCGCAAATCCGCGGGGCCTTGGTCCAGGATGTAAGGGTGAGCAGGATGCCTTCGATCTGGGGATGTGCGCCGGATAAAGCAACGCTCCCCGCAAAGGGCACTCGAATCTCCTGTGCTCTCCCGTGACCGTCGAATGGAAAACGCAGGACGCGTCCAATACCCCCTTCCATCAGCTGGACATAAAGTGCGTCCTTGGCGGCGAACAGGTCCCGGACAACCGGTTCGCCTGCCGGCACGATGGTCTCAGCCTTAGCGTAGTCAGGTACCGCACTCATCCGATTCACGTCCACGAGGTTACGCTTGAGGTAGTGGACCGCCAGTCTCTGGTGCTCGATCCTAACACTGGCGAACCGGTCCAGCCTTTTGACGTCTCTGGCGTTGCACGCCTTCCCTGAAGCTTGGGAAACCGGGTTCAAGGATACCGTGATTGCCTACCCGGGTGAGGTGACTCGCATCAAGCGACTTTCGCTAATTCTGGTCAATTCGTCTGGCACTGCCAACATCGTCGAGCACGAGTTGATTGAGATTAGGAGGCCGGCTTTCTCAGCCGGTCTCTTCTGTTTTTAGTACCGACCATTCTGATTATTTCTGATTCGTATGTTGAGCTTCGACCGGCAGGAATCAGGCAGGCCTGGAGGCCTCATTTATGGTTAAGATCAACAAGCGCGATTTTCTCAAACTGGCATCTGTCGCTGTGGCCACTGGATTTGCAGGCGGCCGGAACGCTCGTGCGCAATGGGCGGCGGTGGCGCCGTGGGCGGTGGCGGTTTGGAGGCGAGTTCGTCCATCAGCGGCACCCGGACGACGATCTTCTCTTAATCGTGGACGAATTGCTCGACTATCTCGAACAGGAAAAGACCAGGAAATAATCCTCGACTTCAATTTCTTGCGTGAGATGGGCGAGGTCTGCAAAGACCTGAGATTTCGCGTCATTGCCGGGCTGCAGGAAGCGGTCTTTGAAAGCCAACAGGCAAAAATTCTCAGCTCACACCCATTGTCACTTCCAGATGCTCTCGACCACGGGTTGTCGAATCGCTGGCTCGGCCTTGCTTGATTGCTTGCTTGCTTGACCTTGACCTTGCTCTGGGTGGCCTTTCCCGCTAGAATACAATCTCCCGCGTGCCGAGGTAGCTCAGTCGGTAGAGCAGCGGACTGAAAATCCGCGTGTCGGCGGTTCGATTCCGTCCCTCGGCACTCTTTAGTTTCAACGAGTTACGAGAATCTTTCCATATCCCTCGGTTACCCGGTGTGTGAGACTCTGTGTGAGAGTCAGGATGCGCGTTTTCGCGGAGAAGCATCCAAACCCCTGACTTGGCGGCGCTTTCAGCGGTCTCGAGCCGGTTGGTCAGCACCTCTGCTATTCCTCCGCCTCGGGGTCCAGCAAACGCATCTTTGTCGGAACAGTAGGGTGCGTCCCCCACCCTCGATCAAGAAACCGAACCCCGCATCCGAAACCTGGCGGTCCGGGAAGGACCGTCCGGGGAAAGGAGCATGTGAGAGTCCGTGTGAGAAAACGGCGGAAAAACCTGCTAATTCCTGCAAAAATCCTGTCCAGGCCTGGAAAGCCAAATCTCTTCTCAACAATAACTTACTTAAAACGAGGAGGTTGTTAAACCCGGGCGTTCTGTCAGAAAACCCGCCTGTCGGCGGTTCGATTCCGTCCCTCGGCACTCTTTCTTTTCTCGGATACCCCAATTCTAAACCTCTCGGGGATCCGATCGACTCGGACTGATTATACCTGCTGACCGGATCACGTGATCAATTTCGCCCGAGTCTGTCGCGCTAATAAGCGAGGCCGGAAGAATCGAAAAGTGCTGCGATGTGACAAAGAAGGTGGCGCGTCCGTGAAAGCGGCCAGTTTGCTTCGAGCAATGACCGAGCTCGGAGGTCAGTTTCCTTGAATGGGTTCGATTTTCGGGAGGTTGATATGAAGAGATTTACTCGTCTGCTCATCGTGTTAGTCTCCATTTCCGCTTCGTTCGGGCAGCCCCGGACTGAAGGCACGAGGCGGGGCAATTCCACTTTCGAAGCGGTAACAGGCACTTAAAGCGGGCTATGACCGATTACAACAGAGCCATTGCTTTGGATCCTCGCCTCGCAGTTGCGTACAACAATCGCGGCACGGCTCGACAAATGATGGGAGACCTGGGGGGCGCCATGTCGGACTTCAGTAAAGCCATTGACCTGAATCGCCGATACGCTTCCGCCTATAGCAATCGGGCCTTGGCGCGCAGGGCGAAAAGAGACTTGGATGGGGCCATCGTCGACTGCAACCGAGCCCTTGAGATCGATCCGCTGAAGCCTACCACATCCGGGCTCTTACCAAACAGGCGAAGGGAGACGTCGAGGGCGCGGTGGCAGATTTTGAGAAGACCATTAAAATCAACCCCCGCTGGGCCCTGGCCCACTGGAACCGGGGTCGCGCTTTGCGCGCGCAAGGAAGGACAGCCGAGGCTGAACGGGCGATCGAAGCTGCCATCAGCCTAGACCCGACTGTTAAGACGTCTGCAACCGGACAGAGAGGAAGGCCGGCTCCTCCGGCTGTCCGCACTCAGATTCCAGCAGTGCCAACTTGGGATTTGGACTCAGAAGATTAAGTTCCTGATGGACCCTCGGGCTTTCGATGAGGGAATTACGGGGGTGCCACGAATTGTGTGATAGTTCCGCAATTCGGTTCCCGGATAGAGCTGTGGAGGCAGCAAATACTCTGCTCCTCCACAACAACCATGGTCGGCGAAACGGGCAGGCAGCCTCTTTGACAGAATCGGGGATCAAGAGTAGAGTTCTACCAGCAAGTGTCTTTCATCTGATCGGAAAGGTGTTTTTCCACCCCCTTGAGACACTCCCCAGTTCAGGCCTAAGCCACCGTTCCGTTTCCGAATTCCTTTAGAGCTCAACCCCGTTTGGGACCTTCCGACCGGAAAACCGAGTGAGCACAACCAAGAAAGGACGGACTTCAATGACAGAACGAATTCGCTTTGCGGTCTTGATCGTTTTCGCGTATGCGGGTTTGACTGGACTTGCTTACGCCGACACTGTCGTGGACTGGAATGCTATCGCGCTGGACGTCATCGTGGCGGCAGACCCGCCTCGTCCAGGGCCGTCGAACGTCCTCGACATCGCGGTGGTGCATGCCGCGATCTACGATGCCGTAGCGGCGATTGACGGGCGGTTCAAACCGTATCACACCGAGATCCCGGGAGCTTCAGGGTCTCCGGCTGCAGCGGCGGCAAAAGCCGCGCATGACGTGCTCGTAAACCGTTTCCCGAATCAGGCGGCGTCGATCGACATGATTTACGAAGCCTATCTGATTGACAACGGCCTGGCCTCAGACGACCCCGGGATAGCAGTAGGTCAGGAGGCGGCAGCCGGGATCATCGCCTTGCGGGCGGACGACGGCAGTTTCCCGACCGACTCGCCGCCGCTTACGGGCGGAACCGAACCCGGCGTCTGGCGTCCGACTCCATCCTTCCTCCCCGGCCCACCGCCGGGCCTCAGCCCGTTTGCGGCGCCCTGGCTGGCCACTGTAACCCCCTTCACCCTGACCAGCCCCTCACAATTCCGACCTCTTTTGCCGCCCGATCTCACTTCAGGCCGCTACACGAAAGACTACAACGAAGTGAAAGAGCTAGGGGCGTTGTCCAACAGTACCCGCACCGATGAGCAAACCGAGCTCGCCCATTTCTGGGCAACCGCCTACGTTTTTGTCTGGAACGAAACTGTCAGGGAGATCGCTGAAGCGCACGTCGACAGCATAGGCGACAGCGCCCGCCTGTTCGCCTTGGTCACCATGTCGATGGCCGATGCTGGGATCACAGCTTGGGATGCGAAGGTGCATTACCTCTTCTGGCGACCCCTGACCGCTATCCAGGAGGGAGAAAACGACGGGAATGAGCGAACAATCGGGGACCCTGGCTGGCAGCCTCTATACAACAACCCGAATTATCCCGACTACACCTCTGGGGCCAGTGCCCTTACCGGCGCCGTTACGCAGGCACTGGCTCTCTTTTTCGCAGGGCGAGGCATTACCTTCTCAGTGACTACGACCAGCCCCTCAGCCGTCCAGAAGACGCGCACGTTCAACCGCTTCTGGGATGCAGCCGAGGAAGTGGTTGATGCCCGTGTCTACGAGGGCATTCACTTCCGTACTGCTGACAAGTTGGGAGTTCAGCAGGGCAGGAGGGTCGCCGGATGGGCCTTCAAACACTTTTTGCGGCCAGTCGATGAAGAGGATACAGACGATGAGCTTGACTGCGAATAACGGCGACCGGATTCAGACTTCAGGCTGAGAGTGTTTGACAGCCGGGTCGCCAACAGTGCGGATCGCAGTGCCGTGAGCGCCTGTTTGTGCGGACCAACAAACTCTCCGCTCACGGCACTCTTGTCCAGTACGTGCGGGGTACCGAGATCCAAAAGAGCCGCAAGCGCAGCGTTTTTTGCGGAGCGCGTTCGATGCGTGCCCAAAACTAGGCCAGGTTGCGATTTAGGCACGCATCGAACGCGCTCCGCAAAAAACGCTGCGCTTGCGGCTCTTTTGAAGCGCGCCAGAGCCCCTTCTGATGCCTGCACGGTTGCGTAGATTCTGTCCTTGGTAGAGTAAGGACATGTCGTTACACTCCCCCTGCCCTCCGGCAGTTCACTCCTCACTCCCGAGGAGGCACGTCGGGAGGCGGAGGAGTTGTTGTTTCAGTTTGAGATCCTGTATCCCAACGAAGCCCTGATACGCCTGGCTTTGCGAGGAATGGCAACCTATCAGCTGGGATGGTTCGATTCCCATATGTGGGGCCTATGCGGAGTACTTCGGATTTGTCGACCCTGCTTTCCGAGGACTCCCAGCACGGACGCCTCTACGATCCGTTCACGTTACAAACCCATTCCACCACTTGGAAACCCGAACCCTGAAACCAACTCGCGGGAAGAATGTGACGACGCGACAGCGGAAGTCATAGAAACAAGAGCCGCAGCTTACACACACGGTCGGTTCGCCACCCCTCTGCTCGCATCTTGCAGATCTCGGATCGCCCAGTGCGATCAAAATCAACCCGAATCACCGAGCTCCCCTGGCGGGGGCCAGGCGCTTCAGTTCCTCGAACCAGTTCATCCGCCCAAAGGCCTGCCTGGCCGTCAAGCATTCATACAAGACGCAGCCGAACGCCCAGATGTCCGTCCGTTTGTCGACACGTTCGCCGCGCGCCTGTTCCGGGCTCATGTAGCCCGCAGTTCCCAGCACAATCCCCGAAGCGGTGCTCCGGCTTCCGGGGTCGAAAGCCCGAGATCCGCCGATTCGGACGCTTGTTCGAAGAGCGCCTTGGCTAAACCGAAATCCAGGATCTTGACGTGTCCTTCCCGGCCGAGCTGGATGTTGGAGGGTTTCAGATCCCGGTGGATGACGCCGACCTCATGGGCGGCTTCGAGCGCCTCGGCGATCTTGTGGCAGACGCCGAGCGCTTTCTCCAGAGGCAACGGCCCCTTCTTCAGCCTGTCGGTGAGCGTCTTCCCCTCGACCAGCTCGAGAACCAGAAATGCCTGGTTCTCGACCTCCTCGAATCCGTGAATCGCGGCGATGCCGGGATGGTTGAGCGAGGCGAGGAGCCGGGCTTCACGAGCGAATCTCGCCACCCACTCCGGATCTCCGGCGAATTTGTCAGGCAGGACTTTGATAGCAACATCGCGCCCCAGCCTGGCGTCGTGCGCTCGATAGACCACGCCCATTCCGCCCTCGCCGATCCGCTCGACGATTCGGTAATGAAGCAAGGAATGACCGACCCAGTCTTTGAAAGAACCGGTTCGGTCCACTCCGAGCAAGTTGGCGACAGGTGTCTTCAGGTAACTCTCTGCCCGCCGGTCGTGCTTAAGGAGCGATGTCACTTCTTGCCGCAAGTCCTCATCGCCCGCGCAGGCCTAGTGGACGAAACGCTCTCTGTCTACACTCGGCTGACTGAGGGCTTGCTGAAAAATCTCACTGATGCGCTTCCAGCGTTCTACGTTCATTTCGAGACTCGGTAAAACGGGAGTTCTCGACGAGACCACAGGTCGAAGGAGTCCTCGTCCTCCTGTGAATAGAGGATGCTTGCCGTCGGGAAACCCAACTCATTTGCCTACATTCTAAACCTCCATTCACAGACATGCATAACCCAGACTGAAGTTTAGTTGTGACAACAACTTACCGCACATTCCGGGAGCACCCGGGGCCGACAACCTGAATCTTCATGTGTCCTCCTGTATTGAATCGTTCACCCATGTTCGTGGTTAGAGGGCAGGAGCTGACCAACGTCAGAATGCCAAGCCACAGAGCGACCCCGAGGGCCACCGGGGAATTTCACTCACCGGGGGCCTCCACTCGGGATTCCTTGGGCAACAGCTTGACGTCCGGCTCGACCGCAATCCGCGATTTGATGGAGTTGGCGACCAGGCTGTATTTTTGCGCCGTCTCCAGGGCCCTGCTGATCCGCTTTTCCGTGATCTCCTTGTGCTCTTGATCGCACCGCACCACAATCCTGGGACGCAGCACGACGTCGGTGAAAATCTCCGTCCGGTCCAGTTGGATCAGCTTGGTCCCGTCAGCCCGGCACTCGTAGGACACGAGATCAAGCTTGAAGCGCTCGGCGCTCCAAATGAACATCATCATGACGCAGGTGTTGACGGCCGCCACAAAAGCATCCTCGGGAGTCAGGACGCCCTCGAGTCCGTGAGCGTCGGGCGGCGCGGAGAAATCCATTTCAGGACCACTCCCGAGGCGGAGACGGCCCCGATGCTCACCGGTCCAGGTGACGGTCGCGTGATACGTCGCAGTGCGTGACATTACTGGTTCTCCGCGCAGAACCGGGCGTAGTCGAGACCGATCGCCTGCTTCCAGTCCTCCTCTTCACTGGCCGGAATAGAGTTGTAGATCTTCAGCGTCTTCAGCATCTCGGAAGAGATTCCCTGTTCCGGCGCCTTTCCGGCCTTGCGCCACGACTGGTAAATGACGGCAAGGGCAGCCACCTCCGTCTCCCGTCCGGCGATCGCCAGCCTTTTTATGGGAATTCCGGAGCCACACGAGCAAGTGACAACCTGTCTTGTGGGGGAGGGAGAAGGCGCTTCTCTCTTGAGCTCCGTGAGGCGTCTGGTTCCGAGCAGCCGGTCAACCAACTGGCTTGTGGCGACGGCAGTCGCCTCCATCAACTCGCGCCCCCGGTCGGAAAGCCGGTGTGCCGTTCCCAAGTCGAGGCTGCCATCGGGCGACAAGTCGGAAACAACAAGGCTCGCTGCCGGTTTCCCGCTGTACATCTCGGTCCCGCGTGCGGCGCAGCGTTTCGCACAACCGTCGATCGCAATTGTGGGGTAACGACGGGCAAAAGCCCGTTCCCCTTCACCGCCGGCCAGAAACAGCGGAAGACAGATAGTCACAGTGCGCTCCGGCTGCAAAGTCTCCAGCACTCGACGGGTGGCCAGGCGGGAAATCGTGCCTTCCGGCATTTCCTCTCCGGAGCAGGAGATGAGCCCGACTTTCTTCATCGGTAAGTCAGGCATTTCTCATCTCCCCATCCATTCGATCCATCAGAGCCGCTACTTCCTCAGCCAGCGCCTGAGCCAGTTGCTGACCGGCCTGGTTAAGCTCGGCAACACCCTCGGGTTTCAGCCCGCGGTGGCGCTTGAATACGTCCGACACCTGAAGAGCATGCCTCACCGTTCCGCCCCGCTCAGCAGCGACCTTGGCGGCACACGACTTCGTGCAGCCGTCGATCGCGATGACCGGGGTGCTCGCCAGCGTGCTACGAGTTTCATCTTCGCCGAGCACCAGGAGTGAAAGAGGCATGAGCCGGCTTGTCTGCGGGCAAAGGTCTTCCGTGACTCGAAAAGCACTTTCCCGGGCGACGCTTCCGAGCGTCTTGCCGATGCCGCTGCAGGGAATAATCACGGCCTTTGGCTTCATTTCTTCATCTCCGTTTCGGCCTGTTGCTTGACCAGTGCCAGATAGCGCGGCGCATCGAGGAGGTCGCCCTTCTCCTCCTCCCACCGTTCCAATTCCATGACCACGAGCCATCCCTTGCCGTAAGGGGCCTGGTTGATCAGTTCCGGAGAGGCTTCGAGTTCGGGGTTGACTTCCAGGATCCGGCCCGTCACCGGCGAGGAGAGCTCCAGAATCGCTTTAACCGTCTCTATGTCCGCAAAGGCCTCTCCGCTCTTGATCTCAGTTCCAACCGGCTTAACCCTCGCGAAGGCCAGATCCCCATTCACCAGTTGAGCAAAGTCGGTCAGCCCCAACCTGCCATAGCCTCCCTCCACGGCGATCCAGATGCCTTCCTGGCTGTAAAACCGGTCCTCCTCTACGCGGAAAATGAACTTGTCGACCGTGACCTCGAGCATAAGATCGTTTTACCATTTGGCAGTTTAACCAAGGCTGCAACCAGGTGTCAATGCCGATTCTCCTGGGGATCGTCGTGCTCCGGGGAAAAGGGGCAAGCCACAGAGGTGACGCGGGGGAGAGGCTCATAGCGAGTCAGCTCTCGCCGGCGCTGAAAAGATGAACGAATGTCCGACCAGGAGCGAGGGCGGAGAAACGTGCAGTTATCTGGTTCCGGCGGGAGGAGGTCCGGATCCGGGCTCTGCGTTCCAGGATCGATCTCAGGCCAGCATGTCGAGTTGCTCGCGAGCCCGGGTCTTGAGGATAGGGTCGACGCAGGCGAACATTTTGAGGACGCATGGCATCCTTAATGTGTAGAACACCTGTGTGCCCCGTTTCGAGTCCGAGACGACACCCGCTTGCTTCAACATTGAGAGATGCCGCGAAACCGTGGAAAGATCCGCGCCAACCATCTCCGCCAGCTCGCAGACACAACGCTCCCCCCGTGACAGCTCTTCAACCATGAAGAGCCTGGTCGGATGAGCCATAGCCTTGATGATAGCGGCTCGCGCCTCGCATCTTGCCTGGGTCTTCTTGTCTATCATTTGCTTTACTTCTTGTAAGATTACGCAAGAAAACAAGCTTTGTCAAGGCGCACGCTTTGTCCCTGATCCGTCGACAGAACGCGCGCCCTGCTCGTCCGGGGCGTGTCGAGGCGGGGCTTGATCCGGCCTGAAGGCGTAAAACCCGCTCTGGATTTGGGCCGCCGCGAGATGGTTACGTCGGGGTGACAAAAAAGGATTGACTGCCTTGTCATCCTTTTCGTAGACTCTCCGACTGACCAGTCAGTCAGGGTCTGTTTCTCCATATTGGACCACTAACAGATCGTGGACTGCGCTGAGGGCGCCGGGGTGTGTTCTATTCTTTGGGTTCGCTGACTGACTGGCCCCCAGTCCAATAGAGGAGTCGCTTCCATGTCGCTTGGGAAATTGACATGTTCCGCTTCGGTTCTTCCGCTTCTGATGGGCTTACTTGTTTCCGGCTGCAAGTCGGCCACTGCTCCGCCTCCCGCGATGGGCCCGGCGGAGGTCGGTGTGGTCACTATTCAGCCCGAACGGACCCTGTTGACCACGCAGTTGCCGGGGCGGACGTGCGCCTACCTGGTCGCTGAAATTCGCCCGCAGGTCAACGGCCTGATCCAAAGCCGGGAATTCGAGGAAGGGGCCTTTGTGAAGGCGGGCCAGCTCCTCTACCGGATTGACCCCGCCCCGTACCAGGCCGCCTACAACCAGGCCAAAGCCGCCGTAGCGACAGCCGAAGCGGACCTTATCACGGCCCAGGCGAACCTCCCCGCCATACGGGCGAGAGAGGAGCGCTTCAGAGGGCTGGTCGCCATCCGAGCGGTCGGCCAGCAGGATTATGACGATGCGGCGGCCGCTCTGCGCCAGGCCGAAGCCAATATCGAAACCCGAAAGCGCGTGGTGGAATCCGCCCGTGCGGCCGTCGAGACCGCCCGCATCAACCTCTCCTACACGCCGATCATATCGCCCATATCCGGCCGGATCGGAGTATCTAACATCACCGTCGGGGCGCTCGCGGCCGCGTACCAGCCGACGCCGCTGGCAGTGGTTCAGCAGTTGGACCCCATTTATGTCGACGTCACTCAGGCCAGTGCCGATCTCCTTTCGTTACGGCGCCGGCTGCAAAGCGGGGTAATCAAGCGGAACGGGCCGACGCAGAACAAGGTGCAGTTGTTTCTGGAAGACGGGACACCGTATCCCCTGAAGGGTACGCTGCAGTTCCACGACGTGACGGTAGACCCGGCGACGGGGTCGGTCCGGGTGCGCATGGTTTTCCCAAACCCGCATAACCTGCTGCTCCCTGGGATGTTCGTGCGGGCGCTGGTCGAGGAGGGGGTGAATGAGCAGGCTCTGCTTGTGCCCCAGCAGGGCGTGACGCGCGATCTGAAAGGTAATCCCGTTGCTCTGGTTGTGGGAAAGGATGAAAGGGTCGAGCAAAGGGTGCTGACTGTGGACCGTGCGATCGGCGACAAATGGCTCGTGACCGCCGGGCTGGCGGCCGGAGAGAGAGTGATCGTGGACGGGCTGCAGCGCGTGCGACCGGGAGTTCCGGTGAAGTGCGTTCCTTTCGTCGCGCCGTCCCAGCCGAAGGGCGGTTCGCCGACTGGTGCGGCGGGGAAGGTCATTTCCGAGAACAAGAGGGAGGGGAGACATGTCTAGGTTCTTCCTTGACCGCCCGGTCTTCGCCTGGGTCATCGCGATCGCGATGATGCTGGGTGGGGGCCTCGCGATCTATTTCCTCCCGGTCTCGCAGTACCCGCCGATCGCCCCGCCGTCGATCAGAATCGCCGCCTCCTATCCGGGCGCGTCGGCGAAGACCGTCGAGGACAGTGTTGTCCAGATGATCGAGCAGAAAATGACCGGTTTGGACAAGATGCTTTACATGTACTCAACCAGTGATTCCTCCGGGAGCGCCTCGGTTGAACTCACTTTTGCCCCGGGCACGGATCCCGACACGGCCTGGTCTAAGGTCCAGAACAAGCTCCAGCTGGCCATTCCAACCCTGCCGGACGTGGTACAGCGCCACGGCTTGTCTGTCACGAAGTCGACCCGAAACTACCTGATCATTGTGGGCCTCACGTCCGAGGACGGGAGCATGGACATGGTCGACCTGATGGATTACGCCGTGTCCAAGATCGAATCGGTGATTGCCCGGGTGCCCGGAGTCGGCGAGGTCGAGATCTTTGGAACCGGCTACTCCATGCGCGTCTGGCTTGACCCCGACAAGCTCACCAAATACGGGATGACTGCCGACGACGTGGTGGCGGCGGTCAGGGCCTACAACGTCGAGGTCTCGGCCGGTCAGCTTGGTGGCGCTCCGGCCGTGCCGGGTCAGCGGCTCAACGCCTCCATCCTGGTTCAGTCGCTCCTTGTGACTCCGGAAGAGTTCGCCAATGTCCCGCTTCGCCACGACCAGGACGGGTCCGTGGTCCGGGTGAGGGATGTCGGCCGAACTGAGCTTGGAACCGAATTGGCCGACATCAAGATGTTCCACAACGGGAAACCGTCTTCCGGTCTGGCCATTCGCCAGGAGGCGGGCGCCAACGCGCTCGACACCGCGGACGCAGTCAAAGCCAAGATGGAGGAGCTGTCGAGGTACTTTCCACCCGGAATGAAGGTCATCTATCCGTTCGATACCACCCCCTTCATCCGGGTGGCGATCGACGAGGTCTTTAAGACCCTGATCGAAGCCGTGGTTTTGGTCTTTCTGGTCATGTACCTGTTTTTGGGCAACCTGCGGGCCACGCTGGTTCCTACCATCGCGGTACCCGTCGTGATTCTGGGGACCTTTGCCGTTCTCGGAGTGCTCGGCTACTCGATTAACATGCTGACGATGTTTGCCATGGTGCTCGCGATCGGCCTGCTCGTCGACGATGCCATCGTGGTGGTCGAAAACGTGGAGCGGGTCATGAGCGAGGAAGGGCTTGCGCCGTGGGAAGCGACCCGCAAGTCGATGGATGAGATCCAGAGCGCGCTGGTGGGCATCGGCCTCGTTCTCTCGGCAGTGTTCGGGCCGATGGTGTTCTTCCCGGGGTCGACCGGGGTCATCTACCGGCAGTTCTCCGTTACGGTTATCGCCTCAATGCTTCTGTCGGTCGTGGTGGCTTTGATCCTGACGCCCGTGCTTTGCGCCTCGCTGTTGAAACCGGTAGCGAAGGGGCACGAGGCAGCCGAGACCGGTTTTCGACTTTTCCGCCCGTTTTTCCTGTGGTTCGACCGCGTCTTTTACCGCATGCGCGGGGGATATACCGGCGCTGTCCGGTTCATTCTTCGAGCCAGGCTGGTGTTCCTCGTCCTGTTTATCGGGATCGTACTGGGGATGGGATACCTTTACATGCGGATGCCGACCGGCTATCTCCCAGACGAAGACCAGGGAGTTCTGATGACCATGGTCCAGCTCCCGGTTGGTTCGACTCTCGAGCAGACCGAGGCGGTCGTCAGACGAGCTGAACATCACTTCCTGGTCGACCAGAAGGACGCGGTCGAGTCGTGCATGGCTGTCGTTGGCGCAGGTTTTTCCGGGCGAGGCCAGAACCAGGCCATGATGTTTGTCAAGTTAAGAGACTGGGATCTGCGCGACCGGCCGGGCCTGCGGGCGAAGGACGTCGCGGGGAGGGCCATGATGACGCTCTCGCGGATACGTGAGGGAGTGATTTACACCTTCCCTCCGCCGGCGGTCACCGAGCTCGGTATCGCCACGGGTTTTGACTTCATGCTGCAGGACCGGGGTGACCTCGGTCATGAAGGACTTACCGCGGCACGTAACCAGCTGCTCGGAATGGCTGCGCAGGACCCACGGCTGGCCCGTGTCAGGCCGAACGGCATGGAGGACGTCCCTCAGTACAAGGTAGACATCGACTGGGAGAGGGCCGGCGCGCTCGGTGTTCCGGTCAGCGCGGTCCAGAGCTACCTCGCGACCGCCTTTGGCAGCGCTTACATAGGCAATTTCGTCCAGGGCGGCCGGGTGAAGCGCGTTTACGCGCAAAACGACGCCCCCTTTCGGATGCTCCCCAGCGATCTCGATCGGCTTTATGTCCGCAACAACAAGGCTGGGCTCGTTCCCTTGTCGGCCCTTTCATCCGGACGTTGGATCTACGGCTCGCCCCGCCTGGAGCGCTTCAATGCCTTCCCGGCGATGAACATCCAGGGAGAGCCGAGCCCCGGGCACAGCACCGGTGAGGCGATGCGGGCGATGGAAGAGATCGTGGCCAGGCTGCCGCGCGATGTGGGCTACCAGTGGACCGGCCTGTCGTATCAGCAGCGGATGTCCGAATCTCAGGCGGGACTGCTTTATGCCTTCTCGGTCATAGCAATCTTTCTGGTTCTCGCTGCGCTTTACGAGAGCTGGAGTGTTCCGATCTCGGTTTTGCTGGCCTTGCCGCTCGGGGTCGTCGGAGGCCTGCTCGCCTCATCGTGGCGAAATCTTCCGAATGACGTTTACTTCCAGATCGGTCTTCTCACCGTGCTCGGCCTCACGACCAAGAACGCGATCCTGATCGTTCAGTTCGCCCAGGGTCACATGCAGGAGGGGATGGCCCTGATCGAGGCCACTGTGGCGGCCGCCAAACTCCGGCTGCGCCCGATCGTCATGACCTCGCTGGCCTTCGGTTTCGGCGTGCTCCCGCTGGCGATAGCAACGGGGGCGGGCGCCGGAGCGCAGATGGCCATCGGGACGAGTGTCCTCGGCGGGATGATTACGGCCACGTTCCTGGCAATCTTCTTCATCCCGCTGTTTTACGTGGTCGTGGTGCGCATCTTCGGGGAAAAGAAAGCCCGTCGAATCGAGCCGACGGCCCAGGCGGCAAGGCAGCCGGAGGGACAGTAATATGTGTCGCAGATTCTTTCTCGTCGGGATGGCTCTCTTGCTGACAGGATGCCCGCGCCCGCAGACATACAACCGCCCTGAACCTCCGGTTCCCGCGGCATGGCCGGAAAGCGCCCCTGACGGGGCCGGCGACCCCGCCGTCGACCAGGTCGATTGGCGCGAGTTTTTTACCGACAGGCGCCTTCAATCCGTCATCGAAATGGCCTTGGCGAACAACCGCGACCTCCGGGCGGCCGCGCTGAACGTCGAGAGAGTCGAGAACCTCTACAGAATTCAGCGGGTCGAGCGCTATCCCACTGTCAGCGCGGGGGCCCAGGGCCAGTTCTACAGGATTCCTGAAAGCCTGTCGTCAAACGGACAGGCCAATACCATCACACAGTACGACGTCAGCCTCGGCGTGACGTCCTGGGAATTGGACTTGTTCGGGCGAGTCCGAAGCCTGACGGCCGGGGCGCTCGAACAATACCTGGCCACGCAGCAGGCACTGGCGGCCGCTCACATATCTTTGGTCGGCGCCGTTACCAGTACCTATCTGGCGCTCGCTGCCGACCGGGAGAATCTGAGGCTGGCACAATCGACGTTCGACGCACAGCGCCAGGCTTACGAGTTGATTCTCAGGTCGCGCGATCTCGGGGTCGCAAACGATCTTGAGCTTCGGCAGGCTGAGACCCAGGTGGAGGCCGCTCGTGTCGATATTGCTCGATACACCGGTCAGGTGGCACTGGACGAAAACTCCTTGAATCTCCTGGTGGGCGCTCCTGTTCCCGCCGATCTGCTCCCCGCCGATCTCGGCTCGGTGGCGGCTCTGAAGGAAATTTCGGCTGGCCTGCCCTCTGAGGTGCTGCTTAGACGGCCGGACATTCTTCTGGCGGAACATCAGCTCAGGGCAGCGTACGCGAACATCGGGGCGGCTCGCGCCACCTTCTTTCCGCGAATTTCGCTCACCGGAGCGGGCGGCATAACCAGCGGTCACCTCTCGGACCTGTTCGAGCCGGGGGCCGGGGCGTGGAGGTTTGTCCCGCAAGTGGTGCTGCCGATTTTCGATTACGGCGCGCGCCACGCCAATTACCGGGTAGCGGAAGTGGACCGCGATCTCGCTGTGGCGAACTATGAAAGGGCCATCCAATCGGCCTTCCGCGAGGTGAGTGACGCGCTTGCTCTGCGCTCACGGCTCGTGGAACAGCAAAGGGCGCAGGAGTCGCTGGTCAAGGCCCTGGAGGAGACCTATCGGCTTTCGCAGGCGCGCTACGAAGCTGGGGTCGACAGTTATCTGAGCGTTCTGGTGGCCCAGCGTTCGCTTTACACCGCTCAGCAGGGCCTGCTCGGGGTGCGATTGGCTCGCGTCACGAACCTGGTCAATTTGTACAAAGTCCTGGGCGGAGGCGCCTGAGAACTATGAGAGCGAAGAAACCACCCAACAAGAGGCGAGGGACCAGAATCGGATCGAGAATCGGGTTGACAGCGGCGGGGGTGAGCGCTAGCATGGATGCTATGACTGACCAGTCAGTCAAGATGACATCGAGCTCCGACATGCAGGCGGAACCGTCCTCCAAACGCGAGAAGATCTTGAAAGCGGCAGTTTCTGTTTTCTCTGCCCGGGGGTACCGGTCCACGCTCGTGGACGAGATTGCTCAGGAAGCGGGAGTAGCCAAAGGAACTCTCTACCTGTACTTCAAGTCGAAAGAGGAAATATACCTGGAAGCGTTTCGGGAAAACGTCGAGAGACTTCATGAAGTGACAGTTCGCAGGATCGACGAAGCGCACACCACCTGGGACAAGATCAAGGCGTTCATCGCGGCGCGGTTGGAGTTCGGAGAAACGAACAAACATTTTCTTCGCATCTACTTGTCCGAGTTTGTCGGGAGTCTGACAGGAAGGGAAGAGTGGGCGAAACAGCTCAAGACTGCCTTCCAGCGCGAATCCGACCTCTTGCGTGCCGTTTTCGAAAAGGGGATCGAGGCCGGAGAAGTGCGTGAGATTCCGGTCGAACAGCTCGTTTCCATGCTCTATTACGCCGTCGGAGGAATCCTGATGAGTCGAGTGACCGCGATCCGGCTGACCGAGGCTCAATTGGACGCGGACATGATCGTGGAGCTGTTGCGCAAAGGGCTCGGTACACTTGGACAGTAACGCCGGCTGGCAGGCTCTTGCGGCTGGTCGCCTCGTGCGCTAATCAGATCCTCTTTTGAAACCAGACAATGTCGAAGTCACGGTCGAACTTTCGTCCGACGGCACGGAAGCATCCGCAACGCTCAAAGCCGGCCGCCTCGTGAAAGCGCAGGCTCTGCTGGTTCAGCGACGAGACGCTCGCGAGGAGGTTGTCGACACCTAGCTACCTAATTTTTGTACAAAATACCCCCAGTTTCGGACAAATATAGCGGCAAGTC
>JBHGBF010000093.1:0-34155 GCA_041946865.1 Acidobacteriota bacterium
CGCCATTACCGCACAGACGGAGCCTCTCGGCGACCAGGGTCTGCCGAAAACACGCCCCGCCTGGCCTGGGACTGGGTCACGATGAGTGTTCTGGAACCTTTGTTACCGTAGCCGCCAAATGGCCTCGCCCTCTCGGTGATCAGACGTGATCGGCAACTGCTGTGCTGCTGTGGGGTTAGGGGTGGTCAACAGTGCGCTATCTCTGGCAAGAGCTGAAAAAACGTTTCTCGATTCTCCGCCTAGCGACCCAGAGTTCAGCGGGCGGCCAGATGAGCAGCGACCCCGAGCCGCGAGTCCTGTTTTCAGCTCTCGGTCGTCCTGATCGCCGTGCCAGGCCGCTCCGCTGCAACGACGGGCTGCCCACGAGCACAATCCAGCGAAACAGGCGATGCACCGGCCGACCAACTTGCGTCGGCAGATGCGAGCCGGGCATGGCGCCGGCTCGCATCTCGAGCTGTTCGCTTCGACGACGTTATGGCCGCGCTACTCGCTCGCCTCCGGCTTGTGGGGCAGCAACTTGGTCACCTCCGGATCTACGTCACCTGCAAATTCACGGATGACCTGATTGGCCAGCAAGACGTCCACATGGCTCTTTTGGACCGAATCGCCCTCGCTATAAGTGGTCTTCACGTTTCGTTTGGCCAGCCGCTCGAGGAGACAACGATCAATCGCGGCCTGTTATGCTCAATCTTGTGCCGCTTTTGCAGCAAGGGCACCAAGCATACGTCGCCGCACTCAACCATGTAGGTGTCACCGCAATTCTCGGGAATTTCAAGTCTAAGACGTCAATCTGCCCTAACTGCCAACGGGAAGTAGTTCACCACGAGGAAAAAGAAACCGACGTCAACATCGCTCTGCACCTACTGCTCGGCGCTTTTCAAGACTCGTATGACAGAGCCCTCTTGATCGGCCGAGACTCGGATCTTGCCCCTGCCGTCCGCATGGTTGTGAACGAATTCCCCAACAAGCAGGTCCGGGTCATTGCACCTATCGGCGGTAGGCGGCAGCGCGGATCTACTCGCAGTGGTTGGGAAGGATAACTTCCGCCAAATGAGAATCGGGCATCTTGTTCAGTCCCTTCTCCCGCGTCAGATTTGCGACAGCTCAGGAAACATCGTCGTCACCTGGCGCGCCGGGCGGCACATACGGATGTGATCGAGGCACTCCGCTACGAATAACCCCGCATCGGTCTGGATGGGCCTCCTTTCTGGAAACCAGCCGGACGCCGATGGCTGCCGGCTCCTTTTTTCAGCCTTCGAGCAGCATGAGGAAGGGTTGTTCCAGCGCTTCCGCCACCCAGCGCAGGAAGCGCGCTCCATCGGCCCCGTCGATCAGGCGATGATCATAGGACAGCGAGAGCGGCAGCATCTTCCGGGGCTGAAAGCTGCCGTCAATGAAGACCGGTTCGACCGAAGCTCGAGATACGCCCAGGACTGCAACTTCGGGCAGATTGACGATGGGCGCAAACCC
The DNA here is from genome assembly GCA_041946865.1 of Acidobacteriota bacterium. Classification (GTDB taxonomy): domain Bacteria; phylum Acidobacteriota; class UBA6911; order RPQK01; family RPQK01; genus RPQK01. The sequence continues at coordinate 1,471 of JBHGBF010000093.1, forward strand.
TGTCCCGCCTATGCCGCCAAGGTTGCTCACAGTAAAGCTGCCCCCCTGCATCTCCTCCAGTGTCAGCTTGCCGGCGCGGGCCTTTTCCGAAATCAAGGCCAGTTCTACCGACAGCTCGATGACGTTCTTACGCTCCACGTCCCGGATCACGGGAACGAGAAGTCCCTTTGGAGTGTCGACGGCAACGCCCACATGGAAGTACTGCTTGTAAACGATCTCGCCCTTCTCCATGTCGAGACTTGCGTTGAATTTGGGAAAGACTCGAAGGGCAGAGGCGACGACTTTCAAGAGAATGGCAGTAACGGTGAGCTTGCCTCCCGCTTTCTGGGCCTTGTCAGCGTACTGTCGGCGCATCTCTTCGAGCTCCGTCACATCCGCTTTGTCGAACTGTGTGACGTGGGGGATTGCCGACCAGGCAGCCGTCATCTGCCGGGCCGTCGCCCGCCTGACGCTGGTAAACGGCTCGCGGTGCACCTCGCCCCAGCGGCTGAAATCGGGCAAAGTCGGGGCGGGGGCTGCCGAAGGCCCGGCCGGCAAGACTGCCACCCGGGCGCGAGCGGCATTTTTCACATCCTCAATTGAGATCCTCCCGGACGGACCCGTGCCTTTGACCTGGCCGATGTCTACACCGATCTCTCGGGCAAAACGGCGCACAGAAGGAGCAGCTGCCACCAGCGCCGCCTTCCCCCGTTCAGCCGCCGGCACCGCCACTCGGGGTCGCGCCGGCTCTTCCGCGACCTTACGTTTCGGCGGTTCCGGCGCCTTCCGAGGAGGTTCCTTGACCGCAGCGCGCGCCTCCGCCCTGGCCGGAGAAGTTTGAACTCTAACTCCGGCGGCGGGTTTCTCAGCCGCGGCCGCTTTCCCGTCGGTGCGCTCCTCCAAGGTGATCACAGGGGCGCCCACATCGATTGTCTGGCCCTCTTTGACCAGAATCTTCAGGACCTTGCCGGCTTGCGGGGAAGGCACCTCGACAGCCGCCTTGTCGGTTTCGATCTCCAGGATAGGCTGCTGCTCGTCAATCACCTCGCCTTCCGAGACGAGCACTTTGACCACGTTGCCTGAATGAACATTCTCTCCAAGATTGGGAAGCTTGAGTTCAGTTGGCATGCCTGTTACCAGTTACCAGTTACCAGTTACCAGTTACCAGTTACCCGTTACCAGTTACCTGTTACCTGTTACGCGTTACCTGTTACCTGTTACCTGTCACCCGTTACCCGTTACCCGTTACCCGTCACCCGTCACCCGTCACCCGTTACCCGTTACCCGTCACCTGTTACCCGTTACCCGTTACCCGTTACCCGTCACCCGTTTACCCGTTACCCGTTATCAGTGGCCGGTTGGCGTTGCCGGGTGCCAGTTGCGATTCACCGTAGCACCGGATTCGGTTTATCCGGGTCTATTTCCATCTCCCGGGCAGCTTGTTTGGCCGCCTCCCCCGGGAGTTTCTTTTCCTTCACCAGCGCTGAAATCGTGGCGAACGCCACGTGCCGCCAGTCGACCTCGAAGAAATGCCGCAAGCCGGCTCGCGAATCACTGCGTCCGAAGCCATCCGTGCCGAGGGCGACCAAAGGCCGAGGAAACCAGCGGCTGATCGAATAGGGCAGCGTTTTAACGTAATCCGAAGCGGCGACAAACACGCCTTCGGTGTCTTCAAGGACCTGGGTGACGTACGGAACCCTCGGCTTCTCGTTGGGATGAAGCACATTCCATCGGTCGACTTCCAGGCCGTCACGCATCAGTTGTTTGTAGCTGGTGATGCTCCAGACGTCGCAGGCAACCTGGTACTTCTCCTCCAGGGTGTCTCCCGCTTTGAGGACTTCGTTCAGGATTGCACCGCTTCCGAAAAGCTGGGCACGGGCCTTGGGCTTTTCGAGCTGCGAGGCACGGAACTTGTACATGCCGCGCAGAATGCCTTCTTTGACCCCCGGCGGCATGGGCGGCTGAGCGTAGTTCTCATTCATGACGGTGATGTAGTAGAAGACACTTTCCTGGTCTTCGTACATGCGTTTCAGCCCGTCGGCCACGATCACGGCCAGTTCAAAGGCAAAGGCGGGGTCGTAGGCCCGGATGGTGGGGAAAGGGTACGCCAGAAGGTGACTGTGTCCGTCCTGGTGCTGCAACCCCTCGCCGGCAAGGGTAGTCCGGCCGGCTGTTCCTCCCACCAGGAATCCCCGGCAACGCATGTCTCCGGCTGCCCAGATCAGGTCACCCACTCTCTGGAAACCGAACATCGAGTAGTAGGTGAAGAAGGGAATGGTATTGATGCCATGCGTCGAGTAGGCCGTCCCGGCGGCAATAAACGACGACATGGAGCCGGCCTCGGTGATGCCCTCCTCGAGTATCTGGCCGTCCCGTGCTTCCTTGTAATAAAGCAGCGTCTCGGCATCCACGGGGGCGTAGAGCTGTCCCACGTGGGAGTAAATCCCTCGTTCACGGAACAGGCTCTCCATGCCGAAAGTCCGCGCTTCGTCGGGGATAATCGGGACTATGAACTTGCCGATATCCCGGTCCCGCAGCAGTTTGGACAGAAGACGTACGTAAGCCATGGTGGTGGATACTTCGCGCCCTTCGGTCCCCGCGTAGAATTCTTCGAAAAGCTTCTCCGAGGGAATCTTCACAGGGGAGGATTTCACCTGCCGACTGGGGATGTACCCGCCCAGTTTCTCACGCCGTTCGCGCATGTACCGGATCTCTACGCTATCTTCCGGAGGCCGGTAGAACGGGGCTTCCGCCACCTCTTCGTCGGAGATCGGTATGCCGAAGCGGGTCCGGAATTCCCGCAACTCTTCCTCGTTCAGTTTCTTCTGTTGATGGGTGACATTCTTGCCCTCGCCAGCCTCGCCGAGCCCATATCCTTTGATGGTCTTCGCCAGGATGACGGTCGGGGCCCCAGTATGGGAGACGGCGGCCTTGTAGGCGGTATACACTTTCTCGGGATCGTGGCCGCCGCGGTTGAGCTTCTCCAACTGCTCGTCGGAGTAGTGTTCCACCATCGCCCGCAAGCGAGGATCCACGCCGAAGAAATGCTCGCGGAAATAGGCCCCGCTCTCGACAGTGTACTTCTGGTACTGTCCGTCGACGACTTCACCCATCCGCCTGACCAGGATTCCGTCGTGGTCCTTGGCCAACAGCGGATCCCACGCACTGCCCCAGATGACCTTGATCACGTTCCAGCCGGCGCCCCGGAAAACGGCTTCCAGCTCCTGGATGATGTTGCCGTTCCCCCGAACCGGGCCGTCCAGCCGCTGCAGGTTGCAGTTGATGACGAAAATGAGGTTGTCCAGCTGTTCCCGAGCAGCCAGAGTGATGGCGCCGAGCGTCTCCGGCTCGTCGGTTTCTCCATCCCCCAGGAAAGCCCACACTTTTGCATCGGAACGTTCTCTCAGTCCGCGGTCCTCGAGGTACCGGTTGAAACGCGCCTGGTAGATGGCCATGATCGGCCCCAGTCCCATGGACACCGTCGGGAATTGCCAGAAATCCGGCATGAGCCAGGGGTGGGGATAGGACGAGAGCCCTCCGCCGCCTGTTTCGCGCCGGAAATTGGCCAGCTGTTCCGCTGAGATCCTGCCTTCCAAAAAAGCTCGGGCATAGATGCCCGGAGAAGCGTGCCCCTGAAAATAAACAATATCTCCGGGATGATCCTCCGTCCTGCCTCGTAAGAAGTGATTGAAGGCGACCTCGTAAAGGGTCGCGGCCGAGGCGAAAGTGGAAATATGGCCGCCTATGCCGCTTTCGAGCCGGTTGGCGCGGACGACCATGGCCATGGCGTTCCAGCGCACCAGACTCTTGATGCGTCGCTCGATCTCGCGACTCCCCGGATAGGGAGGCTGCTTGTCGGGCGAAATGGTATTAATGTACGGAGTGTTGGCTGTAAAAGGTAAGTCAACATCCTGTCGCCGGGCATGAATCTGTAGCCGTTCCAGAAGGTCCCGGACGCGCTCCGGGCCCTCCGCCTCGAGCACATAATCGAGCGAATCAATCCATTCCCGCGTTTCCTGGGCCTGCTCCTCGGTTTCGGCAACCTCGTTTGAGGGTACTTCGACCGCCTCAGCACTCGGCTCTTCTTTGGTTTGAACCAAGGATTCCTCTTTTTCAGGTTCGAAAGTCACACTCATGGTCTTGTCAATGTTCATCCACAAGGCGCCGCGGCGCTTTCGACTTGCCTTTTCCGGCAAATTAGTCGGCGAACCTCCGGCTCATTGTGGATAAGATCTTGCTCCTGGGCAGTTCAGTCCGGTTGAAGTCCAAAGACCGGACATGTTTATAATTATTGTTAAGAGATAAGCTAGACCTTTACGGCAATCCCGAATACTGGACCTCTCTCATTGTGACGGAGCGGGAGAATGGAATCAAGTTAGGCGGGTTCCGGCCTGGTTTTTCTGCTTTTGTCAACAAAGCTCAGTTGTAATCGCAGCAAAAAACATTACAATACTGGAGAAATTTGGGTCTTACAAAAAAGCGGTGATGAAGAACAGATACAGCCATTACCTCCTCTGCCTCTGCATCCTCCTTCTGGCGCTCGCTCTCCTCTGGCCGACCAGTTTTCTGACCTCCACAGCTCGAGGGGAAGAAAGCCGCGCCGGTGAACCAGTTCCGACGGTAGAGCCAGGATTTCTCAATCGTCAGGCGGACGTCGAACTGCCCAGTCCGCCGCCGCAGCCGGCCGAACCGGTTGAAGCGAAGCCCGAGCCGCCCGTCGCGTTTGACCCGGGGGGGCCCTATGCCGAAATCGGACGCAAGATCCAGGCGATCATCAACAAACCGGCCTATCGCCGGGCGGAATGGGGACTGGACGTTCGCGCGCTCGAGGATGATTCGCCCATCTTTGTTCATAACAGCGACAGGCTTTTCCCTCCGGCCAGCAATCTTAAGCTCTTTACCACCTCGACAGCGCTTGACCGCTTAGGCCCGGACTTTCGTTTTACCACTCAAGTTGCGTATGAAGGGAGCCTGGGCCCGGCCCACCGCCTGACCGGGAACCTGGTGCTGTTCGGGCAGGGCGACCCCGATCTGGGCGGTTCGATTCGCACCATCCCCAGTCAGTTTGCCCATTTCGACACGATGGCGCAGAAGGTTCGCGAATTCGGCATCACGGAAATCGAAGGAGACGTCATCGGCGACGATTCCTATTTCACATTCGCCCCTTATGGCGATGGATGGATGCCTTCGGATCTCGTGCGGGATTACGGGGCGCCGATTTCTGCGCTTTCCTTCAACAACAATCTGATCACCCTAAGCCTGCGGCCTAGCCGCAGGGTGGGACTGCCAGCGAGTGCCTCGGTCTATCCGTCAGAATCACTCCTGAATATCACCAATAAAACCAGAACGGTTCGCAGGGGGCGCACCTCGGTGAGGTGGTACCGGACCCCGGGGACGGACAACGTGAGCCTGAGAGGCCAGGTCCCGCTCAGAGGCGGAGGCACCAGCCAGAGCTTCCTGGTCAAGGATCCTGCGCTGTACACGGCCCGGCTGCTTCGTGAACGCCTGATCAAGTCCGGCATCAGAGTCAAAGGGGTCGCACGCGCCCGCCACGCCGGCGATGGGTTGGGGCGGCCGCCTGCGCATCTGATCTACGCGCACGAATCGCCCCCGCTGCTTGACATCATCAGCCATACCAACAAGAAGAGCCAGAACCTCTACGCCGAGATCCTCCTCCGGGCTCTGGGGGCACAGGTAAAAGGGATCGGCTCTGACCAGGCCGGGCTTGAGGTCGTGTACGAGTTTCTGGCCGAGGCCGGCATCACTCCCGCGAGTGCCCGCCTGCACGATGGATCCGGCTTGTCCCGCTACAACCTCATCACTCCCCGGTCCGAGACCATGTTGCTGGCTCATGTCGCGTCCAAGCCCTACTTCTCGGACTTCATGGATACCCTGGCGATATCGGGGCTCGACGGGACGCTCCGGGGACGAATGGTTCACGGTCCCGGCTTCCTGCGGGTCTTTGCCAAGACCGGAAGCCTGCAAAGCGTGACGACTCTGGGCGGATATGTCCGGGCCAATTCCGGCAAGATCGTCTCGTTCTCGATACTGAACAACAACCACTCTTACAGCTCCGACTCGGCCAGGCGCGCCATCGACCAGATCTGCAATCTGCTGACGCAACTGTAGGCCCACACCACACGGATAACACGGTCCCGTTCGAGCCCTTCGTGCTATCCGTGTGATCCGCTGGCCTCGCGGTGACTGGAAAAGAAAGCCGCTACCCTCGGGAAGATCAGCAGGACTACGATCGCCGAAACGAACATCCCGCCAACTACGGCAAGACCAAACCGCTGAGTCGGCGGAAACTGCGAAAAGCCGAACAGCCCGAATCCCAGTGAGATGATGAGGGTCGAAGCGGTCACCGGCCGCCACACCAGTTCCCTGGCCTTCTGCCACAAGCTCCAGTCTCCGAACAGGCCTTTCGAGATTCTCCTCGCCTGAACCACGAAGTGAAACATCCCGTCAATGCCGATTCCCAGCGCCACGTTTGCCGCCGGAGCCGAGATCAGATCCACTGACATCCGCAAGTAGCCGATTATGCCCAGGACCAGAAGTGGGATCAGTGAGAAGCACGCGATCATCGCCAGGCTCACTCTCGAGTTTCGCGAAATGACGAACGAAATCAGGGAAAAGAGAATAAAGAGGAAGACCAGGCCTTCGAGAAGACTGCGCGCGATGAGATGCGACAGCTCGCCTTGCAGGCGGTAGAGACCTCCGATCAGGATGGGGACGAAACCCTGGCGCCGGACCATGGAATCCAAGCGCTGGACGATCTGTTCCCGTCCGAGCTCCCTTCCCGACTCTTTCATGCGGAGAAAGAACAGGCAGACACGCCGGTCACGAGTGACGAACGAGTCGGCGATCCGGCCATACTGGGGCTTCTCCATCTGTTCGAGGAGGCCTTCTAAAGAAAACAGAAAAGAGAAAACCGGGCGTCGCGCTTCAGCCAGAAGCACCGGCAAGGAGATGACTGCCCCGACGTCGGGATCCTGCTCGAGCTTCTGCTGCAGCTCCCACAATTTCTTGTAGGCTTCATCGGTATTGAGCAGGCCGCCTTCGGCGTCCGCGACCGCGATCTTCAGCGGGACACTGCCACCTGTTCGATCGATTCGCTCCAGCCCGGTCCGAAGCGCAGTCCCCGGCTTGAAATACTCAAGAAGGCTGGGGTCGGTGTTGAGCCGCCAGAGACCCGGGATGGCAACCAGGCCCAAGACTGCGCCGGCAATCAGCGCCCAGGTATGACGTCCGGAGCCGAGAACGCCTGACAGCCGCTCCAAGCCCGGCCACCGCTCAAAATGATGAACAGACACCGCGCGCAGGAACGAGGGGAAAACCAGGTAAGCCGTCGCAAACGCGATGACGGCGCCGATTGAACACGAGACTCCGAACTGGCGAATCGGTTTGGCAGCGACCAGGAGAAGGGTCAGGAAGCCCAGAAGATTGGCCGCCATCGACCAGAAGGAGCCCGGAACTGTCCACTGAATCGCGCTTCTCAGGACTCGGCTCTCGTTGCCGCTCTCTTCTGCTTCCTGCCGGGCGGCATTCGTCCAGTTCGCAGCGAGAAACATGATGTGAGAGAGGGTCAGGACGAAGATGATCGTGGAGACGTTGGGTGTCAGAAGGCCCGGTTCCCTCCCCGTGATCGGGCCTGCCAGCAGCGTGAGGAAAGCCGCGATGGCACAGGCACTAAGGGCGCCAAGCAGGACCTGTAATGAACGAAAGACAACAATGATCAGGACTGAAAAGAGGACCAGTGCGGCAAGGCCGAACGTCTTCAGATCCCGAAGCAGGTTTCGGCTGATTTGCTCGGAGACGAAAGGAACACCCGAAATCGCCAGATTGAACCCCCGGGCACGATGCCGGCGTACGACGGATTCAACCCGAGGCACCACCTCATCATAATCGTCGGTGTTCAGCTCGATAATCAGGTTGGTGGCCTTGTCTTCGGGCGCAAGCAGCAGACGGCTCCACAAAGGACTCTTCCAAGCTTCTTCGGGCTTGCTCGGGCCGCTGGTGATCGATCGGACCTGCGAAATCCCTTTGACTTTTGCGAGCGCGGCCGAGAGTCGGCCGACCTGCTGCGCGTAGGCCGCTGACCGGGTATTGGCGGATTCCGCGGCGACTATGATCTGCGGCCCAGAGACGAACATCCTGTCGATCTTCGCGTCCGCCTGGAGTTTGGGGTCGTCCGTCGAGAAGAAGAAATCCGCGCCGACCTCCGGCGTGAGGTCGACAAAGCCGACCACGACCACACCGAGCGCCACCGCGAGCGCCAGGTACACCCACCGCAGCCGGGGTCGCGCAAGCGCGATAACCAGAGAGAGGAACATAGCTGATAATCGGGCGTGTTCCTCAGTTCACCGTGAACACCGCCGACACCGGTACGGTGGCGCCCAGGTCCTGAGATCTCTTGATAGGGACAGCGCCCGCGATTGTGACTCGAAAATCGCCGGATTCCAGCACCCGCTGGCCGTCATTGTTCAACGGCTCCATTGCCTCGGCGGAAATCGTGAACGCGACCGTCTGGCTCTCTCCCGGACCCAGCCGAATCCGCTTAAAGCCCCTCAGCTGGTGGGCAGGAGTGGCAATGGAGGCTTCCACATCGGTCACGTAGCATTGGACCACTTCCTCAGCCGCCATCTTGCCGTTGTTCTTGACGACGGCTGAGACTTCCACGCTCTCCCCTTTCCGAACCGGGTTCTTGCTTAACTGAAGACCGGAGTGTGCGAAAGAGGTATAGGTAAGTCCGAAACCGAAGGGATAAAGCGGCTCTTCTTGCATGTACCTGCAGGTCCGGCCCTTCATCGAATAGTCCTCGTAAGGCAGCGTCATTCTGGACACCAGGTCCTTGGCCCTCTGCTCCACGGGGAGATCAGGGTCGAGATACGGGGCCGGCTGGGAAAAACCCGTGATCATGAAGACGGGAATGAGTAACAGGCGCGTCTTTTTCATAGTCGGGTCGTCCGGTGCGGCGTCAGCCGCTTCGCACTTTATACGCATTTCGAAACCGCCTAACGGTAACCCCGCAGCCAACCGCAGCGGGGGCTAGAACGCGTTACAGAGCCGCAAAAAACGCTGTGCTTGCGGCTCTGAAACCACAGGCGGAAAAGGGTAACGGGGCCATGTATAAACTCCAGGTCAGCCGCTTCGCTCAATGACCTCTCGATAGTACGCCTCGTACCGGGGAATCACTTTTGCGGACGAATATTGCTCAACCGCCCGACGGCGCGCTTCCTGCCGGAAGTGGGGAAGGTTCGCATCATCGAGGATGTGAAGCGCGGCTGAAGCCATGCCATCGAGGTCTCCGAGCGGCCGCAGGCAGCCTGACTTCCCGTCCTCGATCAGTTCAGGCAATCCGCCGACTCGCGACGCCACAACCGGCACCTCGCAAGCCATGGCTTCAAGGGCGGCCAAACCGAAACTCTCGGTTTCGCTGGGGAGCAGCATCAGGTCGCAAACTGAGAGGTGACTCTCGACCATCCCCAGCATCCCGACGAAGAAGACCCGGTTGGAAATGCCCATCTGGCTGACCAGGTACTGGGCGTTGGATCTCTCCGGACCGTCGCCGATCATCAGAAGGACGGCCGGTACGTGCTTCTGCACCCGATGAAACACCTTGATGACGTCGGCAACCCGTTTGACCGGGCGAAAATTGGAGAGATGCACAAGAATTCTCTCGCCATTCGGGGCAAAGCGCTCGCGGATCTCTTCTGAGTAAAAGCGCCGGACCTTCGTGGTATCGACAAAGTTCGGAATGACCCGGATATCGCAAATCCCGCAGAACTCCGACAGGGTCGCGTCTTTCAAGAACTGGCTGACGGCGGTCACACCGTCGCTTTGCTGAATGCCGAACTGTGTGACCGGTAAGAACGAGTGGTCGCGGCCGACCAGCGTGATGTCGGTACCGTGCAGAGTGGTCACGACCGGCAGGCGCTGAGGCCGCACGATTTCCCGGGCGAGGTAACCGCTTATCGAGTGGGGGATGGCGTAATGCACGTGCAGGAGATCGAGCTTCCAGAGGCGCGCCACTTCGACCATTTTCGTGGCCAGAGCGAGGTCATAAGGAACGTAGTCAAAGAGCGGATAATTCATCACTTCAACTTCATGGAAGAAGACCTTTTCGCCTAATTCCATAAGCCGCATGGGCAGGGCCGAACTGATGAAGTGAACCGTATGGTCAAGGCGGGCGAGCGCTTGCCCCAACTCGGTCGCCACCACCCCACTGCCGCCGTAGGTCGGGTAACAGGTGATTCCGATGTTCATAGAAGGGCTTGGCGGACGTAATGGACACGCTGGACAGTCGGGACAAAGCGGACAGGTACAAGCCAACTTCGTCCACGTCGTCCAACTAGTACTAGTTCACTGGTCTACCGATCATACCAGGTCTTCGGGCTTGAGCTTCAGCGCTTCAAACGATTCCTTGCTTATCGTGCCCACCCGCCTGGCTTCGACCTTCCGGGCGAGGTACTTGTCGCCCTGCTGAGAGAATTCATAATTTCTCTGACTTCCGTCTTTCAGCTTCACCGTAACCTTGATTTCCGACTTCGCTGACCCGGGGGCGCCCGCCGGCCGATCCTCTATCGACTGATACTTGATGTCAGTCAGAGGATACCAGAACTTGTAAGTAAAGGCTTCTTTGCCCTTCAGGGAATCCGGCGCCTGGACGATCCATTTGCCATCGTCCTGGCGCTTCACGACGATCTGAGTGCCCGATATCAGGAAGGTAAGGTCGGCCACTCGGTCCTGTTCCACATCGACCACACTCTTGTCCCGAAATTCCCACAGCTTCTGGTTCAGCTTGTCATAAACCTCGGTCTTTACGGTAAAAACCGGCGTGCGATCAGTGGTGCGGGCCAGGTAAGTATCGTCTTCCTTTTTGCCCAACTCCAGGGCTTTCCAGCCGTCCTTCCCCTGCTCCCGGATCCTGACCGTGACAACCGGTTCCTGCAGGCCGTAGGGCTTCAGATCGTCCGGCTGTTCGGCGACAAACTTCTGGGCTTCGGCCGACTCGAGCGTGGAGAGAAGACTGCTGACCGTGCCTTCGTCCGCGGTTTCCTGGAGGGGCTGTTCCAGCAACCATTTCTCACCTTGCTTCTTCAGTTTGATCGGCTCTGAGGCCCGGGTAATTTCAATATTCTGGACCTGGTCACGATCGAAGGCGAGGACCTTGCGATTCCTCCAATCCTTCAGCTCCTTGTCAGCCGAGTTGAAGAGGTAATCGGAAGTCAGGTAGACATCGGGGCTTCCCTGGAACTGGACGTACACTTGATTGCCGGTAAAATCGTCGGAACCGAAAAGCAGAGTCCGCTGTTCTTTCTCACCCTTGAGCACGACCCGCACGCGCGGATCGCTCAATCCGTACTTGGAGGCATCCTTGGCGGCCTTCTCCAGTTTCCGGTCGATCCTCGCGCTGGTAGCCGCACTGAGGAGCGAGTCGACAGTGGATGTGTCAGCGGGAGTCTCGATAGGCTTGTGCACGGACCAATCGTTTCCGGTTTTCTTGAGGAGAACCGGCTCACTGCCTTTTCGCGCGATCTCAATCTCATTGATCTTGTCACGCTCGAGGCTGATGAGCTTTTCTTCTCTTTCCTTCGCCTCCTCCCGGGCCTTCTCGCCCTGGATCTCGTAGAAATAAACAAACGCTAAGAGTCCGGCAAAAACTACGAGGAGAATCAGAATCTTCTTCATAGTCCTTTGGCTTAAAAACGAAACTCGAAGATTGACTGGCCTAACGGCGTCGCCACCAGACGCCGATACCCGCGAACAGGGTCGCTAATGGCAGCAGAATGACGGTCCCCCAGAAAATCAGCTTTGACTGCTGAAAGCTGAGATTCACCATTCGATTCTCAGGCTCTTTGGGCCGTACCGCGATGAGATCCGCATCTTCGGCCAGCCAGCTCACCGAGTTCAACATCACATCCAGGTTGGCTGCGCCCCGCGCGTATCCGTTCGAGGCAAAATCGGAGTCACCGATGATGACCATCCTCGACTCCTTGCTCTGCTGTTTGCCGGCGTTGTCGGCCGTTCCCGTGCTCGACACCGACTTGCTGGCCGCCACGCCGAGATCAAGAGGCCCCCTTTCGTCCTGCTTCTCGTCAAACTCTGGCACCTTACCGGACTCGAGCATGGCCTCAGCCCAGCTGCGCGACGAGGTCGAGAACAGACGCGAGGTCTGATAACCACCCGAGCTCGAGACCTGCTTGATGTTCTCAGCCATCGGGAAAAAGCTCATCACGTTGTTGAGCTCTTTGGTGATCGGATGCTCGCCATAGCTGGCGACCAGGGGGACGGTGAACCCCAGGCCGAAAACCTGACCCACTCCGCTGGCATCAATAACCGTCTTGCCGGTGAGGCTGACTCCATACGTAGCCAGGAAGTCGGGCATCTTGAACTCGGAGTCGGGATCCACCAGCAGCAGGAATTTGCCGCCGCCTTCCATGTACTTCTTGAGCAGGTCGACCTCGTTTGGGAAGAAATCGATCTTAGGCCCGGCCGCCACGAGGACGGTCGCGTCATCGGGCACCTTGTTTTCCTGCGCGAGGTTGTACTCCTTGACCACATAGTTCTGCTTGGTCACGGCGTCCTTGACCGCGGAAAATCCCCGCGGGCCGGTGTCGCTGATTCCTTTCTCGCCGTGACCGGTCAGAAAGTAGACCGTTTTTTCGCCTTTGCGGGTGATTTTGATGATGGCGTTCGTCAGTTTCTCCTCGTCCGCCTGATCGATGGTCTCGATCTTAGGCCCGTTCACGAGGACGACTTGACCGTTGCGCTGCACGTTGTACTGTTGGACGCTCCCCGGGTCCTTCTGCGGATCGACTACCCTTGTCTCCACCTTGGAGGAGACGTAGCGGTACTCCTTCATCAGGCTCTGGAACTGCGTGGCGCCCTGTTCGTCCTGGTAAAAGCCGATGATCTGGATCGGCTGCTGGAGATTCTTGAGGACTTTCTGGGTCTGATCGGACAGCTCGAACTGCTTGTTCGCGCTCAGATCAATGCGCTTGTGGTGCCGGAAGTTCAGAAAATTGAGCAGGACCAGGATTCCGATGACCAGGATCGCCACGGTGAACGCGGTCGTCCCATACTTCCCTGTCCGGCCGGACAGTGCCGTCCGGACGCGTCCAAAATTGAAGGCCACGTAAGCGATCACAAGCGCCGCGCCGGCGTAGACGGCGACCTGGGCGCGCCAGTCCCACTGATTGCTGACTGAGTAATAAATGTAGCCGCCAAAAAGACCGGCGAAGCCGACATACAGGAGGTTATCAATAATCTTTCTGGTCACGTTACTGCCTCCATTTGGGGGAATTCAATGAGAGCGACGTCAAAAACAGGCCAAGAAAGATAAACGACAGATAAAAGACAAGGTGTTGCGTGTCGAAGATCCCTCTCGAGAAGTCCTCGTAATGGTTCAGCACCGACAAATACCGGATTAACTCGTTGCGGACGCTGGAAGCGGGATCCGCCATGGCGTCCAAAACCCAAAGGACGATGAAGACACCGAAAGTCGCGACCGCGGCCACAATCTGGTTCTCGGTCAGCGACGAGATGAACAGGCCCACCGCCAGCAGCGACCCGCCGAGCAGGAAAGCGCCCAGGTACCCGATAAGAAAGGGAGTCAGTTTGGGCGCCGGATCGGCAAAGAAGTAAAGTAGAATCGAGTTAACAACGGTCGGGACCAGCATTACGGCCAGAAACAGCACGACTGCCGAGAACTTGCCCAGGATCAGCTGAGTGTTGGTTATGGGAGAGGTCAAAAGCAGCTCGATCGTGCCCCGTTTCTTTTCCTCGGCCAGCACGCCCATCGTGATCATCGGAATAAGGAAAAGCAGGATCGTGCTGAGCACGCCGAAGAAGTTACGCATGACCACGGACGGGACATCGACCGGCTGAGGAGGTGATCCGAACTGCTGGGCGCTCAGGCTCATTTCCATGACGCGCTGCATGATGCTCGTAAGAATGATGTAGAAGAAGTAACCGGCGACCGCAAAGAAAACGGCAAGCACAACGTAAGCGATCGGGCTCACAAACAGGTTATGGAGCTCCTTGCGGACCAGGGCCAGGTAGTTTCTCATGCCGCCTCCTCTTCGGTGGTCAGCTGCAGGAAGATTTCCTCCAGGGTCATGGTTTGGGATTTCAGGCCGTAGAGTTCAAAGCCGGAGTCGAGGACTTTTCGCGCGATCAGATGCCTGACGTCTTCCTTTCCTTCGACGTCGACCGAGATGCGGTGATGGCCATCCTGGCTCTGCGGCGTGCCGACGAGCACATTCTTGATGTTAGGAATGGTCCCGAGTGCCCCCGGAAGCATGTCAACCGGACCCCGAACTTCGAGCTCGATCCGCTCCCCGCCCCGCAACTGCGTCGTCAGGTTTTCCGGAGTATCGACGGCCACGATGCGGCCCTTGTTAATAATGACCACTCGCTGGCAGGTCATGCTGACCTCCGGGAGGATGTGGGTCGAGAGGATGATGGTGTGCATCCCGCCCAGGCGTTTGATCAACTCGCGCACCTCGATGATCTGCTTGGGATCGAGCCCGACCGTCGGCTCGTCCAGGATCAGGACCTCCGGGTCATGGATCAGCGCCTGAGCCAGGCCCACACGCTGTTTGAAGCCCTTCGACAAGTGCTTGATCAGACGGGACCCGGTCGCATGCAGGCCGCACAACTCTTTCACTTCGTCCAGCCTCGACTCCAGGTTCTCGCCCGGCAACCCTTTAATGCGAGCTACGAAGCGCAGGTAGGCGTCGACCGACATCTCCGTGTATAGCGGCGGCTGTTCGGGCATATAGCCCACTCTCTTCTTGGCCTCCAGCGGCTGCTCGAACACGTCGTAGCCGGCCACCACGGCCCGGCCGTCAGTCGGAGGAAAGAAACCGGCCAAAACCCGCATGGTGGTCGTCTTTCCGGCGCCGTTTGGGCCGAGAAAGCCCAAGATTTCGCCTTTCTGCACTTCGAAACTCACGTCTTCGACGGCAGCAGCCAAGCCGAATCGCTTGGTCAAATGTTCAACTTGGATCATCGTGTAGGTCTCTCCTTACTCATCTGAAGCGTGTCAGCAGCTCTCTGGCACTTCATCATCATTTCGCGCTATACCTCTGTTTTACGTAATCCTCGAGGATTTGGATGAAATCCTCGGCAATACGAGGGCCTTTCAGTGTCGTGAAGTGACGGCCGTCGACGTAGACCGGGGCCTTCGGGTCTTCGCCTGTGCCCGGCAGCGAGATCCCGATGTCGGCATGTTTAGACTCACCCGGACCGTTCACAATGCACCCCATCACCGCCACCCGAAGCTCTTCAACGCCTGGATACAACGTCAACCAGGACGACCTGACTTCTGACAGATGCCGCTGAATCCGCTCGGCCAGTTCCTGAAAATAGACGCTCGTGGTCCTTCCACAACCCGGGCAGGCGCTCACCTGCGGGGCAAAGCTCCTCAGCCCTAGCGACTGCAGGATCTGCTGGGCGACCACCACCTCTTCAGCCCGGTTTCCGCCCGGCCGCGGCGTCAGGCTGACACGGACGGTGTCTCCCACGCCTTCATTCAACAAGACCGCCATGCCCGCAGTGCTCGCCACGATTCCGCGGCTGCCCATACCTGCCTCGGTCAAGCCGAGATGCAGCGGATAATCACTCTGGGCCGCTAGCGCTCGGTAGACACTGATGAGATCGGGCGCCGAGGAGACTTTGGCGCTAAGGATGATCCGGTCGTGAGCCAGGCCGAATTCCTCGGCCAGCGAGGCGGATTCCAGGGCGCTTCGGACCATCGCGTCCATGACGACCTCGTTGGCGTCCTTAGGCTCGGCCGACGCCGAGTTTTCATCCATCATTCGGGCCAGCAGATATTGGTCCAGAGAGCCCCAGTTGACGCCGATCCGGATCGGTTTTTCGTTCTCCGAAGCCACGTCGATCATTTGCCGGAAGTTCTGGTCGCGGTGCTTGCCCATGCCGACGTTGCCCGGGTTGATCCGGTACTTGGCGAGCAACCGGGCGCATTCCGGGTAACGCTTGAGCAGAATGTGGCCGTTGTAATGGAAGTCTCCGATGATCGGGACAGTGATACCCTGGTCGGCCAGTCGTTTGCTGATCTCGGGAACCGCCCGGGCCGCCGCCTCGGTGTTGACCGTTATCCGCACCAGCTCGGAGCCCGCCTCAACCAGTTCCCCGACCTGCCGGGCAGTCGCGTCAGGGTCCGCGGTATCCGTATTGGTCATGGACTGGACCACGATCGGGTGGTCCGATCCCACTAAGACACGCCCGACTCTTACTGTTACGGTCTTACGGCGCTCGACCATCCGCCAGATTTTACAATACGGCCGATCTTGTGGACAAACGGTTGGGAGCAACGGATGAGCGCGAAGGAGGGAGGATTGGCTGATGATCACTGCTATTTTCAAGGGTCTGGGACTCGGCCAGCCGGCCGCTTCTCCTCTATCCTTTGCCGGGTGGTGAATGTTCGAAACCCGACGCGCTCCGCAAGAGACGCGCGGCTCGCGGCTCTGTGTGCAATGCCTCAGTCTTGTTTGTAGTGCCGCCTTTAGGCGGGCTTTTTCGAACCGTAACCGCCATGCGGGCGCGGCAGCCGCATCTCAGGACTTGAAAGTCGACGTCCTGTGGAACGGCCCGGCTTCGGAAACCGATTTTGCTCCGCAGATCAACATTGTCGAGGATTTCGTCAATCGCGGCGTTGACGCCATTGCCTTGGCTCCGAATCACGGCAAGGCGCTTGCTCCCGTGGTCGAAAAGGCTATGCGGCAGTCCATACCGGTCACGATTTTCGACAGCGGTATCGAGACCGACAAGTACCTCTCTTATGTTTCGACTGATAACTATCAAGGCGGTGTGCTGGGCGCCGACCGGCTGGCTGAGAAGCTCAAAGGGAAAGGAAAGGTAGCGCTCCTCGGAGTGGTGGCGGGAAGCGTGTCAACCACCGAGCGCGAGAAGGGATTCCAGGAGACTCTGAAATCCAAGCACCCGGGCCTCCGGCTCGTCGCTTTTCAGTACGGGATGGGAGATCAAGCCCGATCCCTGGCCGTCGCCGAAGACATTCTCAACGCGCACCCGGACCTTGACGGCATCTTCGCGTCGAATGAGTCCAGCACGGTAGGGGCCGTTCAGGCCGTCAAAGCGCTGAAGAGGACCGGCCGCGTCGTGGTGGTCGGCTTCGATTCCTCACCTACGCTTGTTGAAGATCTGCAGGCGGGAGTGCTGGACTCGCTGGTGCATCAGGACCCGTTTATGATCGGGTACGAGGCCGTTCGGACCTTGACTGACAAGCTGCGGGGCAAGACTCCCGAGCGCCGTATCGCCACCAAGGTCTACCTCGTGACGCGCGAGAACTTGAACACACCGGAGATTCAGCGCCTGGTCAACCCACCCTTGGAGAAATACCTGAAGTAATAACCGCAGTCCCCTGAACCGTCATGCTCCTTCGCGCCCAGGGCATCAGCAAAAGCTTCGGCGGCAATCCCGTCCTCAAAAACATCACTCTCTCTTTTGATGCCGGGCAGATCCACGCCTTGATCGGGGAGAACGGCGCGGGAAAATCCACGCTCATGAAGATCCTCGCCGGATTGTACACGCCGGACTCGGGATCGCTCCAGTTGGAGGGCCACGAGGTTCAGTGGCGAGAGCCGGCCGAGGCGCAGCAGGCCGGAATCAGCCTGATTCCGCAGGAGCTGAGTATTGCCCCTCATCTGAGCGTCAGCGAAAACGTCTTCCTGGGAATCGAACAGACGAACTGGGGGTTGATTCGTGACGACGAGTGCCGATCGAGGACCCGGAATCTGATAGAGGAATACAACCTGGATTTCACGCCGGAAGAACGCGTGGCTCACCTCAGTCCATCGCAGAAGCAGCAGGTGGAGATCCTGCGTTCGCTGGTGCGCGCTCAGAAGGTTCTGATCCTCGATGAGCCGACCGCCTACTTTTCAGACCGCGAGAGCGAGAGGCTTTACCGGATGATGCGCCAGGTGAAGGAACGCGGGCTGTCTCTCATCTTCATCACTCATCGCCTGGAAGAGCTGGAGGGCCTGGCCGACTGGGTGACGGTCTTGCGGGACGGCGTCTGCGTTCACTCGACCCCCGCCGGCGCCACCAACCTGGCCGAAATTCTGGGGCTGATGATCGGGCAAAGCGCAGCGAGCGTCTTTCCCCCGAAGCAGCGAGTGCGGGGACGCGCTTTGCTCCGCCTTCGCCAGGTCTCCCTCGCGGGATATCTGCGGGACGTCACGCTGGACCTGCATGAAGGGGAAATACTGGGCCTCGGCGGATTTGTGGGTTCGCGGCGGTCCGAGCTGGCTGAAGTCCTCTTTGGCCTGCACCCCGATTACACGGGAGAAATCTGGTTTGACGGCAATCCGGTGCGACTCGAGAGCCCTGTAGAGGCGTTGGCCCTCGGGTTTGCCTTTGTCAGCGAAGATCGGAAGCGAACCGGCATATTCCCGCATCTGAGCGTCCTCGAAAACGTCAGCCTTGTTTCACTGCCCGACTACGAACGAAACCTGCTGCTGTCAAGCTCGGCCGAAGCCGGCTCGGTCCAAGACATGCTCAAACGGTTCAAGGTCCACTGTGAAGGCACCCGGCAGCTGATCTCCAGGCTCAGCGGAGGCAACCAGCAGAAGTGCATCCTGGCTCGCTGGATGCTCACCCGGCCGCGCTTGCTGATCCTGGACGAGCCGACCCGGGGCATAGACATGGGAGCGCGGATCGAGCTGTATCGCTGGTTTGATCGGCTTGCCGGCGAAGGTTACGGCTTGTTCCTGATCTCGTCCGATCTCAGGGAACTGGAAGGACTGTGCGACCGCATTGCCGTCTTTCGGGAAGGACGGCTGGTGACGGTTCTGGAGGACGGCGACGTGACGCGGGAAAAGGTGTTACGCTACGCCGCGCTGGGCTAGGGGCCAGAACTCAACATGAAGACACTATATAAATTCCTTCCCTACTGGAGCCTGTTCCTGCTCTTCGTTGTCTTCGCGCTCACGGCGCCGAATTTCCTCAGCCCTCAGAACCTGGCCGCCATACTCCGGCAGTCCAGTGTGATCACTATCATGGCCATCGGCATGACTTTCGTGATCGTTGCCGGGGCAATCGACCTGTCGGTCGGCTCGCTGATGGCCCTGAGCGCAATATTCGGCACCATGGTCCTGGCGTCCCTTTCCGCTGCAGACACCCCCGGCTGGATGTCGATCGCCACGGCCCTGCTAGTCAGCATGGCCGCCGGCGTGGCGGGCGGATGGGTGAACGGCTTCACGACGTCGGCCTTGAATCTTCCGTCCTTCATCGTGACGCTCGGGACCCTCGGCATCTACCGGGGACTGGCTCTTTACGTCACGAACGGGATCCCGGTCGTCGATCTGCCGCGCAGTTTCGGATGGCTTGCCGAGGGGGAAATCCTGGCGATCGTCCCCGTCCCGGTCGTAATCCTGGCTCTGGTCGCGCTTCTGTTCACGGTGGTGCTCCGCAAGACCAGAATGGGCCGGTACGCGTTCGCGATCGGCAGCAATCCTGACGCCGCCCTTTACAGCGGCATCCGCGTCAGTCGCTACCGGACCATCTGTTTCCTGCTTCTGGGCGGGCTGGCCGGGCTGGCCGGCATGATCGAGGCGGCGCGCCTGATTACCGGCCAACCCACGGCCGGTGAAGGCTACGAGCTGCGCGTGATTGCTGCGGTTGTCATCGGCGGCGGGAGCCTGAGCGGGGGCGAAGGATCGATCGCCGGGACCATCGTCGGATCGTTCATCATGGGTATCCTGAGCAATGGCAGCAACCTGCTGGGGATCTCTCCTTTTGTCCAGCAGATCGTGATCGGTTTGGTAATTATCCTCGCCGTCGCCGTGGATAATTACCAGAGAATGCGGAAAATCCAGTGAAGGTTTTTCCCGGAAACACTCGGACAGAAAAACGAGCATGAGCGATGACTGCGCGGAAGTTTCAAACGGCTTGCCACCGGACCTCTCGGTCATAATTCCAGCGGTTGACGAAGAAGAGAACCTGGAGCTTCTGTTGCCCGCCTTGAAACAGATGCTTGGCGAGCTGGCTGTCCGTTATGAAATCGTGGTCGTCGATGGCGGTTCAGCGGACGGAACAGTCCGAACGGCAAACCGATGCGGCGTCAAGGTCATCAGACAGAGCCGGCGGGGATACGGGGGCGCGTTGCTCGACGGGTTTGCCGGCACGACGGGCCGTTATGTCGTGACCATGGATGCCGACCTGTCACATCGCCCCGTGTTTCTCAAGGCCTTCTGGGAAGTGCGCCGGGACGCGGATCTGGTTGTCGCGTCACGCTACATTCCGGGTGGCGTGGCCGACGTCGCGTGGACACGGCGCTTACTCAGTCGTATCTTGAACCGGACGTACCGTTGGGTCCTGTCTCTGAGCGTTCATGACGTGTCGAGCGGCTTCCGCATGTACCGCCGGGACGTGCTTGATGGGCTTCAGGTCGAGGCACGCGATTTCGATTTCCTCGAAGAAACCTTGATCCGGCTGCATGTTCAGGGGCGCCGGATCACAGAGGTCCCCTTCCACTTCATGGTTCGCGGTTCCGGGCGTTCGCACATCCGCCTGGTGAAGTTCGGCTTCGCTTTTCTCAAGACCCTGTTGCGGATGCGCCGGCTGCGGACATCTCTGCAACGCGCCTGAAACAGGATTGAAAGTCAGCGCTTCTGCTGAGCCTGGGCCAACTGGGCCGCGGCCACTCGGCTGATACCCTCTTTGCCCAGCGCCGCCCATTCGGGAGCACGTTCTGCAAGCCTGGTGTACGATTCCCGGGCTTCCTCCCACTTCCCCTGAATCTCGTAAAGCCGGCCCAGATTGTAATAAACAATGAACATGCGGGGATTGAGCGCCAAGGCAGTCCTGAAGTGGTCACAGGCTTGCTGGTAAGCCCGGACGGCAACCAGACAATTCCCGAGATTGGCGTGCAAGGCCGCCTCTTTCGGGCTCAAACGGAGCCCCTCCGAGTAGACCTTTATGGCTTGAGCGTAACGCCCCAGAGACTTCAACGTCGCACCGTAATTCACGATTGCGGCGACATTGGTTGGCTGGATTCTCACGGATCTCTCAAAGTGAGGCAGGGCTTCTTCCAGTCTTCTTTCTGCAACCAGCGCCAGGCCCCGGTTGTTTTCGGCGCTCGCATGATTCGGACAGACGCGCAGGATGTGTCCGGTCAACAGCAGGTCTGATCGCCAGTAACCGACCTGATTCCGGGCGATCCCTGTCCAGACGACAAACACGGCGCAGGCGGCCGCCGCAACCGCCCCTCGCCACAACCTCAGCCGCAACCGCCCGAGAAGAGCAGACATTCCCCAGACAAGCATGACGAACAGTCCCACGTGCGGGACATACGCATAGCGATCCGCCCGCACGTGGGCGGCAAAATGCACGATCCCAATCACCGGGAACAACGTGACCAGGAACCACGCCCATCCCGCAGCCAGATAAGGCCGGGACCCGATCGAGCGAACGGCCAGCCACGTGATCACACCGACCAGCAGGATTGCGCCGGAGCATTGAAGCCAGGAAATCGCCGGCCCAGGATGGGGATAAATCGGAATCATGCCGGCCGGGTAAAGGGTCTGAACCAGGTAGGCGGCGTAGTTGATCGGAACGTAGGCGAGCCGGGTGCTGAGCGGCAGCGCGTCCAAGGAGGTCAAAATGTTCCCGGCGCGCACAGCCCTGAAGTAAATAACGAGAAAGCCAAGGCAGATGAGCAGTAACGGCACTTTTTCCAGAACCAGCCATCCAAGTCGGGCACGGTTCTCCCGCTCGGACAGCAGCCGGGCCCAATCGATCCGCTCGAGCGGCCAGAAGTCCAGGATCAAAAGGGTAGCGGGAAGGGTCATGATCATCGGTTTTGTACACAGTCCGGCAATCATGAGAAGCGCCACCAGCAGATATCTCTTCAGCCCGGGCTTTCGAACGTAGTGCCAATAGGCCAAAACGGTCAGCAGCCAGAACAAGGTACTGAGAACGTCTTTCCGGCTCGCCACCCAGACCACCGGTTCAACATGAAGCGGATGAATGGCGAAAAGAGCCGCGGCAACGGCGCCAGGCCAGGTTGCTCCCGTCAGCAGGTACAGGAGCCAGAAGAGCAGCAGGCAATTCACGATGTGAATCTGCAGGCTGGAGGTGTGATGCCCCCCGGGGCTCATACCATAGACCCTGCTGTCAAGGATGTGGGACATCCAGGTGATCGGGTGCCACTGCCCGATCTCCATCCCTACGAGAGCCTGCTTCATGGCCTCCCATGAGAATCCTTGAGCAACGAACGGGTTGTCGTAGACGTAGATATCGTCGTCAAAGCGGGTGAAGGGATGATCCCAGAGACCCCAAAAGACGATGAGGTTAAGAACAATAAGGGCTATCGAGATACCGAACCGTTTGTTCATCCCCCGGTCGCCGGTAGCGTATCACGGCCGGCCGAGAGAATTCTCGACCCTTATCGGTCGAGCAGCCGGTAACTCACAAACGCGAGGCGCTTGCTGTCAGGCGACCAGGAGGGGACGTTGATGGTTCCCTGCCCGCCAAACAGCTCCGCAAGCACCTTTGGTGCCCCGCCGTTGGCCGGCATGATCCGCAACCTGACGTTCTTGTTGGGCGGATGGCCCTTGACATCCCTGTCATAGGAAAGCATGACGAGCCATTTGCCATCGGGCGATGGATGGGCAAACCAGTCGGCATAGCCGTCGTTCGTCACCTGTTCCTGGTCGCTTCCGTCGGGCCGCATACGCCAGATCTGCATGAACCCGGTTCGCTCCGAATTGAAGTAGATGTACTGGCCGTCAGGGGAGAATTCCGGCCCGTCATCGAGGCCCGGAGCAGTAGTCAATCGCCGTTCTTCTCCTCCCTCAACAGGGATCGTGTAGACGTCGAACTCACCGTTTCGCTCGGCGCAGTAAGCGAGCGTGGAACCGTCCGGGGACCAACCGTGCCAGTATGACGGGCCTTTCGGGGTGACCTGACGGGGAAAGCCGCCGGTCGCGGGGAGCACATAGATCAACGAGACTCTTTCAGGAGACTGACTGATCGCCAGAAACTTCCCGTCCGGCGAGTAACCGTGATCGTTGTTGCACCGATTCGCGTTCCCGGTATCGAGCAGAACCGGCTGTCCGCCCGTGACCGGGATGGTGTAGAGCCGTCCCTTGCTGTTGAACAGCAAAGACTCTCCATCGCGCGACCAGTTGGGCGCTTCAAAATGGTCGTTGGCCCGATAGACCGCCATCCTCTGCCCGTCTTCGATAGAGACGATCTCAAGAGTGCTCTCCAGGCGGGACTCGGCCGCCTGCCCCGCCCGCGCAGACGCCCCGTATACCAGCCACAGAGCACAGACCAGCGGAATCAGGATTGAAGCCTTCGTCATATACGAATGTTATAACTTGATTATTGAATTTCAATCCAGTGAATAAAGCGGAGGACGGATGGACCAGCAAACAAGACAACTATCCAGAGTCTCTGTGCCGGAGCTGGACGCGATTCTCGGGCACCCCCTGAAAGTCCTGGATGACGGCTTCGTGCGCGTCATCGACTATCTCGGCTCGGACGAATCGATCGTCCAGGCCGCTCGGGTTTCGTACGGCGCCGGCACGAAACACACCCACGAGGATCGAGGGCTGATTCGCTACCTGATGCGGCATCGCCATACCACGCCCTTCGAGATGTGCGAGATCAAGCTGCACGTCCGGGCCCCGATGGATGCCTGGCGCCAATGGATCCGGCACCGGACAGCGAATATCAATGAGTACTCGACCCGGTACTCGGTCGCCATTGACGCCTCACAGCGAACCGACCCGGCGGAGTGGCGCCAGCAGGCAGCTTCCAATCGCCAGGGAAGTGAGGGCTTCCTGGATGTGGAAAAAGGCCGGGAGCTGTCTCGAAGAGAATTTGAGCTGCAGGAAGCCGCCAGGGCTGTGTACCGTGAGAGGCTGGAGGCAGGCGTGGCCCGGGAACAGGCCCGCAAAGACCTTCCCCTGTCGACCTACACGGAGGCCTACTGGAAGACAGACCTCCACAATCTGCTGCACTTCCTCAAGCTGCGAATGGATGTGGCCGCCCAGTTCGAGATCCGATCGTACGCACAGGTCATCGGGACCCAAATCGTCAGCAAATGGTGCCCGATCACCTGGGAGGCTTTCCTCGACTACAGCGTGCATTCGATGTCGTTCTCTCGACTGGAGCTCCAGATTCTGGCGGCAATGGGAGAGGGCGAGCGCGAGAAAGCGTGTGCTCTGGCCCGGCAGTTCGCCTGGCTCAACTACGAGGACGGCCGACTTAAACGACATCGCGAGCGCATGGAATTCGAGGAGAAACTCGCGCAATTAAACCTGCGTATCCCCTGGGAGCAGGCGCCCTGATCACTTGCCCGCGGCCGGCGCCTTCACCTGCGTGGTTCTCGGCAGGCGACCGATCCATAAATCCCGGGTAAAACTGGCCCATTCGAGGCCCGCAATCTGCGGTGCGCCTCCGCTATTGAAGAGCATCAGGCGATCGGCGGGCCTCATCTTCTCCACCCACGGCTGCAATGCCGAGTAGGCGCCCGGGTTCCATTGAATCCTGCGCAGGATTTTCAGATCCTCCGGCGGCATCAGGGTCGGCTCGAAACCTACCAGATAACGCCATTCGCCCCGCGGATTGCTGTAAAAGGTATCATAGAAGACCTGATTGACATCGCTATAGACGATCCCCCCCGGATCCGGAAGCCAGTCCTTCTGCACCGGATCGGCCTGCGAGAGGTAACGCCTGGTCAGAGGTTTCGTCCACCGGCCTTCCAGGTCGCTCGAAAAGTTGAGATAGAAGACCAGTCCTCCCGCCAGGGCAAGCGCCAGCCGTTGATTCGTCAAAGCTGGAACCCGGCGCTCGGCCACGTCGTTCAGCTCGCGCGCCAACCAGGCCAAGGCTGCGACCAGCCCCCAATCCGTCCAGAAGCGCATCACCGAAAAACCGAGCACCCAACCCAGGCCCATCAGCAGGAAGACCGGGTCACGAAGCAGCGCTTCGCGACTCCATTCGCCTCGAACGCTGCGCCACAGTAACAAAAACAGGATGGCGAGCAGGAACGCGCCTTCTCCCCCGTACGCTTGAAACTCAGCCACTACCATGTTCTGAAGTGGAGCGTCTGCAAAGGCGCGGGATGAGAGAAGCAACCCTTCCACAATAAACCGAAGCGGGGATCCTGTCAGAGAAGCGCCGATCGCAGCCCCAAGGGCCATGACGACTGCCGACCGGACCAGCACCAACCATTCCCGGGCCAAAGCGAACGCGATGAGGGGCAGGACAAACAGGTGAGGAATGCCGTTAAACCAGGTCGAAATCGTCAACAGAAAGAGAAGCAGAGACAGCTCCGGGATTGGAAGGCGCCGGGACTTCAGTCGCGGCCAGACCAGAAGCAATGTCATCAGGACCGCCATGGTGAAAACAAAAGGCCGGCCGAGGAATATCCGTCCAATGACCGACGGCGAAGCCGCCACCGCTGCGTAAACCAACACCAACGGCCAGACCTCAGGCCGACGCAGCCAGGGCAGCGGCGCCAGCAAAAACACCAGGGCCATCAGCACAACCGAAACAACGACCAGGCCTTCCTGTTGGCAGCCGGTCAACCGATGAACCGCTCCTAAAAAGACGTGCCAGCCTTCGTGGCGATCGGTGATCATGTCCGGCCGCAAGACGACGATCTCCTGCCAGCTCTTCCCTGACACCACTTTTGCGGCGTGGCGCAGGGCATCGTCACTGGGGAGGTAACCATAGGAGATGATTTTGAGGCAGGTCAGCAAAAGCGCACAAACGACGATTACGAGCACCAGAGAGCGGACGATGGGAGGCCGAGAGTCTTTCATATCCCTCCATGACTCCGGCAGCGAACACTAACACAGGGCCGGGAATGACGCAACGAAGCGCAAACGGATAAATGCCGCCTGAGGCCGAACCTTCTTTTCCTGGAATCCGTACTTCATCAACAGACGGAGGAGAAAAGGATGAGAGGATTTGTGTGCAAGTTGTCTGGGCTTGGACTGTTGACTCTCTTGACAGCCTGCGGGATGGAGTCGATTGCCTGGGAGGGCACCGATGACACGGTCGACCGGACTTTCGAGGTCAGTCCGGGCGGTCAGCTGAACGTGGATTCGGATTTGGGCTCGATCGAAGTCAGAACCGCGGCCGCGAATCGCGTGGATGTCCACATCGTTCGATCAGCCAACACTCGAAATGCCGAGCGGGCCTCGGAAATTCTCAAGGACGTGAACATTGAGATGGACCAGTCAGGTAATACTGTCAATGTGCGTGCGAGGGTCCCCAACCGGGGCTGGTGGAATCGGAACCAGAACATTCGCCTGCAATTCCTGATCACTGTTCCCAGGGAGTTCAACGTGGATCTGAGAACATCCGGCGGGGGAATTACCGTGACCGACCTTGACGGCAAGGCCAGCGCGAGAACGTCAGGAGGCGGACTCCACTTCGGCCGGATTCAGGGACCGGTCTTCGGCCGGACTTCCGGAGGCGGAATCGAGCTGCAAGGCTGCACCGGCCATGCCGACGTCGAGACATCCGGCGGCGGCATCGAGATCGGAGACGTGGAGGGCGACGTCACTGCCTCGACTTCCGGCGGACCGATCAGCATTGCGCGCGCCAGGGGCCGAGTCAGAGCGGAGACCTCAGGCGGCGGCATCCGCATCGACGAGGTCCAGGGCACCTTGAAGGCATCCACTTCCGGGGGCGGCATTACCGCTACGATATCCGAACAGCCCCAAGGCGACTGTCATCTGGAAACTTCGGGCGGAAGCGTCGAAGTACGGCTGGCCGATAACATCGGTGTCGAGCTCGACGCCAAGACCAGCGGCGGCCGGGTGCGGACCGACTTCCCCATTACCAACCCGCTCGAGAAGGAGAAGGACAGCCTGCGGATGCCGCTTAACGGCGGCGGCCCGGCGCTGGTTCTCAGAACCTCCGGCGGCGGCATCGAAGTCTCCAGGATGAAAGGCCGATAAGCAGGAAAGACAAGGATGAAGGATGAAGGATGAAGGATGAAAGGATAAAGGAAAGCAAGGATGAAGCGGAGGACGAAGAGGTGGCAAGTTACTTCGCCCTGGTTTCCTCACCCTTCATGCTTGTTTCTCCCCATCCTTCATCCTTCATCCTTCATCCTTGTCTTTCGCTCTACACCTGGTTTCATGTTCCCGTTAGAATTGTTGGAGATCCATGGCCCAGGATTTTGAGCCGCTTCTGTCTTCTTCCGACCCGAAACAGTTCACGGCCGCATTCCGGCTTCTCCAGCAGGCCTATCCCAGCACCGACGCCTTGCTCGCTGATCTCGTCTCCCGAGTGGCCCCGACGCTTCACGAACCTCTTTACGATCGTGATCCTCGCGGCTTCTACGGCATCACCTGCGCCGGCCTCACTGAAAAACTGCTCCCCGAATCCAAACACTGGCGTCCTTACGCGCAGCAGCTCTGGGCGCTAAGGAAGCAAAGGAGAAGAATTCCCATCAGTCTCGAACCTCTGGGTACCGCTTCCGAGGCAACGGCGGAGGAACGCTGGAGGCGCTTTGCCGAGATCTACCGCTCCGATTTCCGGGCGGCGCTCGAAATCTTCCGTACCTTCTTTTGCAGTGCGGCCGATCGCGACTTGTTTCGGGCGCGCACGCTCATGCGGGCGCTGCAAGACATGGCTTTTGGAGGACACAAGTTCAACTACATGGCCCAGTCGTGGCTGGTCGCGGAAAGGCTGGGCCTGAAGTACGCTGCCGGCGCTCTCGTTGGGCCGCTTCACCTCCTTGCCGTCGCCGACGAAGAGCCGGCCGCTCTCGAACACTTCCAACCCGAACCGCGCAGAACCGCCAGGTCGAGTCGACTCGCCGCCGCACCAGAAGACGTGGTTGAGACACTGGTTTTTGGCGCCGAGCAAGACGCTTTAGAGATTCTCG
The DNA here is from genome assembly GCA_041946865.1 of Acidobacteriota bacterium. Taxonomy (GTDB): domain Bacteria; phylum Acidobacteriota; class UBA6911; order RPQK01; family RPQK01; genus RPQK01. The sequence continues at coordinate 29,354 of JBHGBF010000093.1, forward strand.
GCCGGTTGCAGGCAAGCGCTGAGACCGGACAAAGGAAAGTCTTCGACCATTTGCTCCTGGCCGCGGCACAGACCCTGGCCTGCGCCGCTCGTAACCGATGGCTGCCCGCCGTTCGCGCGTTTCACAGTGCCTTTCTTTGTCAGGAATGTTTGACCTGGTTTGAGCCCGAGGACCGGGCTTCGGCCGTGCTCCTGGCGGGACTGATCATAAACCGGGCCGCCAGGGAATGCCACGCCGACGCGAAGGCCCCTGCGCTGGACGAGACCATTAAGGTGCTATGCCCGACCAAACCCTTTGAGGTCCTGAAGAGCGTGATCAGCCATAGCGACCCGTACGCTTCGGCCACCGCCGTCTACGCCATTCTGGGGATGGACGATCATGCCAGGCAAGAGTTGTTCCAGACGCTGCTGGCCCAAGCCTTGAAGAACGACGGTGACATATGTTGGGGACACGATATTCTCTTCGTCTCGGAGACCTGGCAGGCATACATGCGCTCGGATTCGCCAAAACGCGAGCTCTTTCCGGCAAGCGCCGGTTTTCTGCTGGGACAGGTCCTGAAAAAGTACACGCTGGCAGCCGAATACGGGGTGTAGGGGAGAACCGATTCGCTTAATCCCCTTCCTCAAACAGATGCGCGTCACCCCAGGTCTGCTCGAGGTCCCCGCTCAAGACCGCCGCTGATGATCTCAGCTCCGGCGGGCAAAGAAGGTGAAAGAAAACAAAGATGGGCAGGTCGATGCCCAGATCGAACGATTTCAGCACATAAGTGTTTTCTTCTCTCTTCCAGTGCTCTAAGAGAGCCAGGAAGCGCTTGACCGCCCGGTATCTCTGAACCACAAGGGTCCTTTCTGTTTCCGTCCGGTTGGCTACTGGATACCTTGTGGCCAGATCGGCCTGAACCGGGTCTCGGTCAATCAGGGATCGCAGGCCCGGATAGTCGATCCAGTCTCGCCAGAACGAGGCGCCCGTGTACTTGTCGGGATCCGCCAGTTCCAGGGCACGCACCAGCGCCTTCCATTTCTGCGGCTGGCCGGCGAGCTTGACTTCCTCCAGACCCGGCCTTGAAAATCTGGTGCCCAGCAGCAACTGGACGCGGACTGGAAAGACCGATTTCGGCGGCACGGTAAACTGGCGGATGATCCCGCTATGCAGGGCCATCCTTAGAAACGATCGCAGGCGCTCCCGGCCCAGCCGGCCCTCGATTGCCCAGCTCCAGAAAGCCGACGCTGTTTCCCTTCCCCGACTGGTGGTCTCCCGACTGACCAGACTCAGAAACTGAATCCCATCCCAACGGTACGCCGTTTTTTGGAGCGACTCGCACTCCTCCAGGACTATTTCGCCCGTCGGACCGACGGTTACGGTCTTTTTGCTTTCGCGCTGCCGAATGTCCCTGAGCTTCAGCCAGTCGAGAAAAGTCAGGTCAAGCGACAAGCTTTTGCCCCTGGCAAACTCGAACCTGCTAGTCACTTCCAGCCCGGGAGCCGGATTTGGGATACGTCCCTGGAGCAATCGACAGTAAGTCGGGGCAAATTCGGAAAGGCTCGGCTCGCGCCAAACGGCGTGTAGGATGCTCTTTTCGTTCTTCCACCCTGCCCGGGAAACCGACAGGCCGACCCGCAACCGCCGGGTCAAGGCCTCCTCGCAAATCCGGTTCAAGCGGGACACAACCGGCTGGCCGAGCGCCTCGGAGACCACTTCCAATGGCTCGGGCTCCTTGAGACCCAGATGATCGAAGCGGATCGGCTCTTTCAACTGAACGCCCACAAAGAATCCGCCGGTCGTTCGGCGCGACCGGTCACGGGACAGATGAAAAACCAATTGTCCGCGATGCCTGCGCAATTGGAGCGCAAACTGACCCTCTTCCCGGAAGACCAGGGAGGCGCTCAAGCCGGCCATTCCGGCGAGCTGTTTCTGAAAATCCACCAGAGGAACTGAGCCCGGAATCCTCCGGACCGCCCCGATCCCCCACGAAACCTCGGCCTCGAGTTGAGCATGGCCTTCCCAACGCCATCGCACGACTTCCCGCTCAGCCATCTGTTGCACTTCTGCCGGGTTAAACGGATCCCGGTATCGTTGCCAGGCGGCCTTCAGCCCGGCGGCAATCGACAAGGGCTCTGAAAAGAGGCAGACCCAGGACTGGTACAACCGGGTACCGGCCCGTAAACCAAGCAAAGGCCAGCCGCCCGGTTCGCCGCTCAACGAGCCTTCCGCTCTGGCTTCGATGTCCCACTGCACGCCGAAATGGCCAGCCGGAACGCGAAAGTTGCCGAGAAACGGATTCCCGGCAAACAGCAGCAGGCCCCGGATTTCGCCTTCGGGCGAAAGTCTCCAGCGCAGCCCTGCCGCCGACCTTCCTGAAACAGAGGCACGAGGCCTGAATCGAAATTCAATCGGTTTCTTCTGCCTGACCAGGCTCAACGGAAAGAGATCGAGAGCGGCGCTGAAGTGGCTTTGGACCAGATGGACCTCGACCTGGGACCCCTCGAGAAACCTCGAATAGCCCTCCTCCAGCCGCCACCTGATAGTGGGGCGAGTCATGGCCTGAAGATAACACTTCGGGACTGACAGCCGGTTTACCCCCGATCTTCGAGCGGACAACCATTGTTGCGCCGCTGACCCGAGTCGACTACCATAAGCGCGGGGAAGAAAGCCGCTCTCAGTCAGGGAGTGCCGGGAACACGCGATGCCATCAAATCCTTCCGCTTCAGCGGGATCTGGCTTAATAGAACCCCCCGTCCCCTCGACAGTCCGTACATCGAAGAGTCCCCCGGGAGATTCCAGCCGACGTCGGAGTGTTCTCGACTGGCTTGGGCTGGTCCTCGTCCTCTCGGTCTTCGTGGCGCTGACGTGGTGGACCTGGAGAAAATGGCCGGATGTGCTCCTCGATTTTGGAATGCAGCTCTACGTCCCCTGGCAACTGGCTTCCGGCAAAGTCCTCCATCGTGACCTGATGTACCTGACCGGAGGTCCACTTAGCCAATATCTTCACGCGGCGGTTTTTGGCGCGTTCGGTGTTTCGTTTACCGCCCTGGTAGTTTTCAACCTTTGCCTCGTGCTTCTGTTGGTGGTTCTGCTGTACCGGCTCTTCCTCTCGGTGGCCGATCGGTGGACAGCGACACTGATTTGCCTGGTCACGTTGTGTGTATTCTCTTTCTCCCAGTACGTTGGCATCAGCAACTACACGTATGTTTGCCCGTATTCTTATGAGACCTTCCACGGACTCGTGCTGTCCGTCGGGTCCCTTGGCTGTTTGTATCGTTGGATCAAGAGTCGACGATCGCTGTGGGCCTTGGCGGCCGGGACCTGCGCCGGGGCCGTTTTCCTGACTAAGCCGGATCTCTACCTGGCTCTCTTGACCGCTCTGGTCGCTGCGATACTGATTTACTGGATGATCCCTGGTTCGCGCTTTCGCGCCCGGGTAACAGCCACCGCCTTAGTACTGGCCGGCCACGCGGCGCCGTTGGCTGCGTTCCTGGTCTATTACACGTGCGTATGGAATTTCCGCGGAGGGCTCCGGGCCGTTGCGGCTGCCTGGGTGCCCCTACTGACGACGTCCGTGCCACAAAACGCCTTTTACAAGTGGTGTCTGGGCTTGGACCGTCCCTCGCACAACCTCGTACTCTCGCTCGAGTATTTTGCTGGATTCTGCCTGATAACGGCTTTCCTGGCCTTATGTTCACGGTACTTCATCGGTCGCCGCATCACAAGGACCTCGCTGCTGGCAGTGCTCCTTGTGGTCTTGATCTATCTGGCCGTTGACCTGTTCCCCTGGATACAGTGCGGGCGGCCTTTGGCGCCTTTGATGTTGCTTGGTTGCGCGTTCATCGCCGGCAAATGGTGGATACTCAAGCATTCTGCCGCAGGCGAAGCTCTCGTTCTGCCTTTGCTGTGGTCAATGTTCGCGCTTGTTCTGTTGACGAAGATGGGATTGAACACCCGCATCTGGCACTACGGATTCTATCTCGCCATGCCGGCCGTAGTGTTCGCCGTTTATGGCCTTGTCTGGATGGTGCCCCGGGAGGCGCGCAAATTCGGCGTCAATACGGTTGTTTTCCGCCTGCTGATCACCGTTTTCCTGGCCATCGGGACGTTCGATCTCCTGATGTTCTCCAATCGCTTCTATCAGATGAAGAATCTTGATGTTGGGGAAGGTGCAGATCGAATCGTCACGTACGATGCTCGGCTGGCGTCCGCGTGTGAAGGCATTCGTCAGACCGTGAGCTGGCTTCGAAAGAATACTACGAGAACGCGCACCGTTGCGGCTCTGCCCGAGGCCACGATCATCAACTATCTCGCCCGCCGAGCTAATCCCACCCCCTTCCCGGTCCTTCCACCGACCGAGTTTCAGGCGCACGGTGAACCGAAGATACTCGCAGCTTACCAGCGCACCCCGCCGGACTTCTTAGTGCTCGTGCATCGCGACAATACTGAGTTCGGGGTTAGGAATTTCGGACAGGAACCAGGCTTTGGTCTGGGGATGATGCAATGGATCCGGGCGAACTACTCGCCCGTATGGCAGTACGGCTCTGAACCGCTTCGGACTCGAGAATTCGGTATCAGTGTCTTAGCCCGCAAGGGTCGATGATCTGAGCCGTGACCCCGTGATGTCAGCTTCTCGGTTTTTCAGGTCATTCGCGGATGGTTTTCAGCAAGTCTACGAACTCCTTCACGATTCTAGCCGTGAGCCCCCCTCTATGGGCACGCGGCCCTGGACTTCGGCGAAAATAACCAGATGTGTGAACGTTCTTTACGCCGAAGGCGTCAGGCAAGACAGCCCAGGGTTGGCGCGCAGTTGAGCGCCT
>JBHGBF010000094.1:0-17993 GCA_041946865.1 Acidobacteriota bacterium
GTCCGGCAGTTCAATGTCTCCGAAAGTTCCACCTGGTACTTCTCGAAGCTGGTCAAAGAAAGAATAACGGTGACACGCACGTAATTGAAGAATAACGGTGACACGCACGTAATTCACTCGTAAGTGGTTGATATTACAGCGACGGAACCTGGGTCTGGTACCGAATTCCTCACCGGTTGCGCCGGCGGTGCCTGGCCATCTCCGGCTATCGGCAACCGCGACGTCCAATCCCTTCACAGGCGACTCACACGGGTATAGAGGTTCCCCACGAACTCTGTCCCCTATTCCCCCCCGAGTCTCCCGCCCATCGGCTACAGAATGCGGTGTCCGATGCGCAAACAATCCATCTACGACATTGCAGCCGCCCTGGAAGAACGCGGCCGGTGCCTGAGCGCGGTGGCGCCATCGCTCAGATTCTGAAGGAGGAGGGCTTCAGCCGGCTGCCCCGACGGGCTGACGAGGAACGGCCCGGCTGGCCGCGAGTCGAGCCGGCGCCCGCCGCGGATGTGCGGCTGCTCGACCTGAGCCCCCGCGATGTCCGCACCTCTTTCGGGGGGCTGTTCCTCTTCCTTCCTCACCTGACCCGTATTCCGCTGGAACGGATGCTGGGGCAGGCCGGTTTTCCCGGGACCGAACAGGTCCCAGCCGGGCCCGCCTGGTGCTCCCTGCTGGGCCTGTAAATTCGGGGACAGCTGTCCCCCTATTTCCCCCTATTTCCACGGAATACCCGGGTTATGCGACGCGCCGAAGCCGAGCGGACTTCCCGCCCGCCGCTCCGCCGGTCCTCTACCCACCCCCTGCGCCGACCGCAGCGGGGCAGCTGTAGGAAATTGGTGTCAGAACTGGATTAATCACCTTTAGTATCAACCATTTACAAGCTAATTACGTGCGTGTCACCGATTTTATCTAGTATCAACCATTTACAAGCTAATTACGTGCGTGTCACCGATTTTATTCAATTACGTGCGTGTCACCGATTTTATCCCACCGATTTTATCTATCCTCGTCTGCCCGAACGTCAAACTGGACCGATACCGCTCCCCGCTTCTTGAGGACATCCCAAATGCGTTCGGCCGGTTGGCTAGGCCCTTCCGGCGGATCGAAAAAAGGGCTTAGTATCCGAGCGCGATCCGGAGGAGGTCCGCCCGGCCACAACTCCTGAAGCTGAGACAGGGCATCTTTGCGCCCGGGTGCGGTGAAAACAGGGAGAACCTGGACGGCCGGCTTGCGAGCGCCGCCGGTATTCGCTCCCCAACCGACTGTCGCCTCTCTGGCAATTTCGAGCAGACGGTTCCATCTTGCGACCACCGGTAACTCGCTGACCAGCCCTCTTGAATTGCGTTGTATACTGATTCAGGAGAACGCAATGCTGAAAGCATCTACGAGGATTCATGTCGTTCCAAGGAAGGGAGGATGGGCCGTGAGGCGCGAAGGCGCCGACCGAGCCAGCAGTGTCTATAACTCTAAGAAAGATGCTGTCGAACGCGCGACTGACCTCGCCAGGAGAAACTCGAGCAGATTGATTATTCACAAGCAGGACGGAACTATAGAGAAGCACCGTAAGCCGTAGAGCGAGTGCTGCCCCAAAGCGCTCAAACATGTCGACTGAAGCCGGCTTCGAGAAGTGCGTTTTCATCAACTGCCCTTTTGACCAAGACTTCAAGCCGTTGCTCCGAGCGATCCTCTTCACCGTCATAGAATGCGGGCTGGAGCCGCGAATTGCCTCCGAACGCGCCGACTCTGCTGAAATCAGATTGCAGAAGATCGTCGATCTGATCAGAACTTGTCGACTCAGTATTCACGACCTTTCCAGGATGAAAGCAGCACGCAAAGGCGCTTTAGCGAGATTCAACATGCCTTTCGAACTGGGCATCGATTTCGGCTGCCGCATCTTTGGCGGAGAGGACCTCGGCCACAAGCAGATTCTCGTTCTTGAACGCGAACGATACCGGTATCAGAAGGCACTCTCTGACATCTCGGGCAATGACATTGAGGCCCACGACAACGACCCGGAGACGCTTATCCGCAAACTTCGCAACTGGCTTTGCACTACCCTTGGCTGCGATCTTCCGGCGGGCACTGTTATCTGGTACAGGTTCACCGACTTCCTGACCAGCGTTCAACTTCAGCTGGAAGGAGCGGGCTACTCTCTGAGGGACATCGACGAGATGCCAACCGCCGAGTTCATTCGAAAAATCAGGGCTTGGCGGGATGCGTCGCTCGAACAGTAGGCGCGCAGCCGCTCATATCCCAATCATCCCTGCACGTGTCCAAACTTCTCTTCAAGTGCGCGAAAATTCAAAGACTTCGGACACGGCCCAGTTCACGCACAGGCAATCGGCGCCGGGCACCTCGTCTGCCCGAACGTCAAAATGGACCGACACCGCTCCCCGCTTCTTGAGAATCTCCCAAATGCGTTCGGCCGGTCGGCTAGGCGCTTCCGGCGAATCGAAGAAGGGGCTTAGTATCCGAGCTCGATCCGGAGGAGGTCCGCCCGGCCACAACTCCTGAAGCTGAGACAGGGCGCCCGGGTCCGGTGAAAACAGGGAGAACCTGGACGGCCGGCTTGCGAACGCCGCCGGTATTCGCTCCCCAACCGACTGTCACCTCTGTGGCAGCTCTTTCGACCAAATCTCGAGCAGCTCATCGCCGGTCTCGCCGAGCCTGTCGCCTTCTTCGATGCGGAGCGCGAGCGAGCAGCCGATAGACACCGTGAAAACCGAAGACGCGAGGCGTCTTCAGATATCGAGCCGCCGACAGCGGGACTCCGTCCTTAATGGCCTGTTCAGCCTTGTCGCTGCCTGGAAGGCCGTGAGTCTCCTGCCGGTTCTGTCGTGTCCTGACTAACCCCTCGACCAGATACCACTCGAGAACCTGCCACGGCTCGCTGATGCCGTCCGCGGCGAGTGTCTCCTCACCGAACTCCTTGCACAGTTCAAGTGACACCGCGTACGCAGTCAGAAACCGCGGATCAGCCTGCCGTTCCCGCAGCCCCGGCGCCAGCCTCAACGCAAGCGCGTCCGCAATCGAGTAAAGGCCGAGCGGATCCAGCGCCCCCTCGGCGCTCATCGCCGGGTCACGCTCGGACAAGAACGGCAGGCGATACGTTTGAAGTTCCACGGGGGGGGAGAACTTACACCCCTGGGCGCGAAAAAGAAAGACGGCGTCGAAGGCGGAGCCGTGACCGGGGTCAGAGGCTCACATCTCACAATCGGAGAGAAGGAAGGCTGGCCAGTTGTGGTGGGCGAGACGATGCCAGTTGTAATTCTGGGGGAAGCGGTTGTTGGGCCTGAGCGTACGTCAATCCTGGGAAGCGACTCCCAGCAAGACACGATGGCAGAGCAGGACGTTCTGCTCCGACCTGATTGACCCTGGAGCACAAGGCCCTTGTGGTCCGCAGCGAGCCAGGCCGCTACCGGATTTTGCCGCGGGCGGCGACAGGGCAGGCCGACTCCACCTCAACGCCTCTTGAAAAGAAGACCTCGTCGTGCAGGTTCACCGTCGCGCAGATGTGGTTGGGGACGATGCTCAGCTTTTCGCCGATCGCGTACTTGCGATCCGATCGACTGATATCCAGGTAGCCGTGCTCTTCGTTCATGGCAACGAACACGGCGTCGGGATCTTCCTTCACAAGGCCGAAACCGGTATGCCCGGCCAGACAGGGGTCGGATGAGAACGTCTTGGAACCCCCGTCCACGATCACCTTGCCGGGTACTGCCCGGCTGACAACCGTGACGAGAACAGCAGCGGCGCAGTCATCCAGTTGCGCCGCCCCGTGAAGCCAGGTGTTCCGGTCGTTGAAGACATAAGTGCCGGGCCGGATTTCAGTCAGACCTGAGAACCGGTGAGAAAAGCGCGCCGTCGGGGTGGAGCCGCCGCTAACCACCTTGACCGGGATTCCGTGTCTCAGGAAAGCCCCCAGGAGCCGCTCGAGGAAGGCGTTGACCTCACCCAGCTGGTTTTCATGCGCTTCGCGCGTGACGTAGCTCCCCGGGTAGAAAAGAAAGCCGCGGAAGTCCAGAGAGGGAGAGTTCAGGATACGCCCGGCCAGACGCAGGGCTGATTGCTCGTCCTGAACTCCGCACCTGTGGAATCCGACGTCGACTTCGATCAGTATCCCGGCTTTCACGCCCTGCTCGCGGGTGCATGTCGCCAGGATATCGACAGACTCGGCCGAGTCGAGCGCGACAGTCATGTCGGCCCGTTCGCACAACGCGGCGAGCCGGTCGGCCTTCGGCTGCCCTACGACCGGGTAAGCGAGCAGTATATGATCCAGCCCCGCCTCGACCATGATCTCAGCTTCTCCGAGCTTCGCCACCGTGATTCCCGAGGCGCCGAGCTCCACCTGCTTTCTGGCCAGTCCGGGCATTTTGTGAGTCTTGGTGTGCGGGCGCAAATTCAGATGGTGCTGCCGGCAATAGTCGGCCATGCGAGCCAGGTTGCGCTCGACTCTGTCAAGGTCAATTACCAGGGCGGGAGTATCGAGGTCGTGGGTGTTCATAGAATGAAGCCATTCAAGCGACTCACGATTGTCGCTTCGCCTGAGACGATGCAGCGCCCAGGGTCTGGCCTGGCCGTTGGTCGCCGGTCTCTTTAATCGTCAACCGTCCACCGTCAATCGTCAATACCTGGCCTGACCAGCCCTGACCGGCGCGCAGGGCAACGGCAGGCTGTCGATGCAGACAGAGCCGGGTTGCCCGGATGGAAAGCGCCGCGTTCCTGGCTCTGTTTGTTTGGGTTTGCCTTGTTCCGGAGTGCTTCGAAGGGGTTTTACTTACGGCAGCTCGCGCACCCGAATCTCGCGGAACTCTATCGGGGAGCCTTCGGATTCGAGGCACAGGTACCCGGAACGCGGCTCACATCCGGATCCGCCCGAGACCTCTTCCCCGTTGACCCAGAGACGGATCTCGCCGTTGACGCCGCGAACATAGTAATGATTCCACTCTCCGACGCCTTTACTCAGGTTCTTGGTGGGAAAACTGCGCGATCCGTCCGGGGACTTCGGGGGGAAAGGCTTCATTTTCGAAGTCCCCACGGCAAACACGTCACCGTTGGTCGTAAACCAGTCGGCCTTCTTGCCCGAACGTTTCTCGTATTGCTCTTTGAAGGCGTGGTCCAGGATCTGGACTTCGATGCCTCCTTTGGGGAGCTTCCCGGGCTCGAGGCTGGTCAGAGCTTCCTCAGTGGCCCAGGCGAAAATGCCCGAATTCCCGGCAGGACGGAGGTGTCGCCACTGGGCGACCAGCTCGAAATTCGCGTACTGCCTTTTGGTGCGCATCACGCCAATCGGCTCGCCGGTGCATGAAAGAAGCCCGTCCTTCCAGGTCCAGGTCTCCGGCTTGCAGTTGACGTTGGTGAAATCCGCCTCGCCGAGCACTTGCCATCCGGGACCCGTTCCGTCGATGCAGGCCCTGGGCAGCGAGCCAGTCTGCTGGGACAACGCCACTCCGGCTATCAGGGTCAAACCTACTGCAACTGTCAGGGTGAGTTCTGTGCTGCGTCTCTTCTTCATAGTGCCTCTCTGTGACTGGTCGGACACGCTGTGGTGCCTCGCCTGATGTCTGGCTAAATCATACCCTAGAAAAGGTGCAGTATCAGACAAATCCGGGGTTTGACAGTTTTCCCGACGCCCCCCTATACTCTCCGTTGAAAAGATGGGTTTAAGGGATTACGGAAGAAGTGTGTACTAAAGGAGTTCGGTTTGAATATCCCCTCAGCGACCGGGATCGTTCCAGCACCCGCCGAGTATCAATCTTCCCTCACAGCCTTGATTGGAGGGGCGCGCGCTTTCGAGAGAATCGTCCAAAGGGTACGCGAGGCGCGTGAAGAGATCGAAATCCGGATGTTTATCTGGCGCAACGACTCTGTCGGCGAGCGGATCGCCGAGGAGTTGGCCGCCGCGGCGGACCGGGGCGTCAGGATCAGGATTCGAAAAGACCTTCTCGGCAGCATTCATGAAAGGGCCGAAGAGAACCGGATGAGCTTTTTTCCGCACCGGCAGCCCTGGCACGTCTGGCTGCTCACCCAGTTGATGAAGAGGCTCTACTTCCGCCCCGTACCGCACGCGGTCCTGATCCAGCGATCCCGGCCCGCGAAGACCCATCGGCTGCTCAACCATCCGCTGGTGACCTCACAATACCAGGAGCGGCTCTGGGATCACTCCAAGGCCTATATTTTTGACCGTGAGAAGCTGATTCTAGGCGGCATGAATATCGAAGAGAAGCTGATTCGGGGCGATGTCCACGGTAAACAGTGGCGCGATTACATGATCGAGATCAGAAACCGCGCTTTCGCCGAGGCTTTCCTCGACGGGAAGTCGGTGAGCACGGATCTGAACGGCGGGACGGTCAAGCTGATTCTACATCCCGGGGACCGATATGCCGGCGAGTCTGGCATCCGCACGGAAATCATCCAGCTGCTCCGGAAGGCGCGCCATCACGTCATCATTGAAATGGCTTATTTCGGAGACCAGGTCATTACGAGTGAGATCATCAGCGCGCAACGCCGGGGTGTTGCCGTCGAGATCGTGACCTCGGCCAGCGCGAACATCCAGTCGAGCCTCAACCTGCATATTCTCCGCCAGATCCTGGAGGAGACGAACCACCGGGCGCGCATCTTTTTGTCGCCCAAAATGATTCACTCCAAAGTCATGCTGGTCGATGATCATCAGGTTTACCTGGGTTCAGGCAACTTTAACCGGTCGTCGATCAAGTGTGCGGAAGTGGCCGTCGTCATGGACTGCCGGGACACGGTTGCGCTCGACGAATTCCGCGCCAGCGTGCAGGAAGCGATAGCCGAAAGCACCGAGGTGCATTCGGCTCGGGATCTGCGTTTTCACCGTGTTCTCTCGATTATGCAGCAGATGCTCGCTTCCGCGCGGATTTAGTGCTCTGTTGCGGAAAACGCGTTAATCTTCAGAGGTCCGTTAGGACCGCTACCAGGGAGAATCAGGTTTGAGACAGGAGAGGCTGCCGGAGTTCGGAGTCTACAGCTCCTTCGAAATCGAACTGAAGAAGAAATACACAAGATGGCGCGGCTATCCCTTCCTGCCCCTGGTATCCGTCCTGGCCTGGCTGGGAATCCGTCCCGACTGGGTCAGCTTCTCCGGCTGGGTCGCGGCACTGGTGTTGTCCCTCCTCGGCGGAACGGTCTCCTACTCCGTGCTCGCATGGATCATGCTGGCCTATATCCTGCTCGACAACCTGGACGGGGCGCTGGCCGAAACGGTGGGAAAGAACGATTTCGGCCAGATCGTGGACAACTTCTTCGACCTGGCCTCGTTGTGGCTGATCCTCCTGCTTCTCGCCCGGCTCTCGCTCGTTCCCACCTCGTGGCTTCTTGTCTTCGGAGTCGCTTATGCCTTGATTCTGGCTGGCGGTTTTCTGGCGAATTTCAATGGGTTGAATGTTCTGATCCTGAGGGTCCGGGTGTTGGTGCTTGTGCCGTTTCTGGTCATGGGATTCGCCGGCCTCTCTGAGGCGATTCTGAGGTACGCCATCGCTCTCGGTCTTCTTCTGCAGCTGTTCAGCCTCCTGTCAATCTCCGCCTCGCTGGCGCTGCACTTCTCGCGTATTCGGATCCCGAGCCTGCTTTCACGGGTCCCGACCGGAACCCGGGTCCTTGGCGCCCTCGCTCTGCTTGTCGACCTCGTCTTGTGCACTGGATTTCTCATCATGCGGGTCCGATCATGACCATGACAGGTTTGCATCACAGCTACGGTGAGTGAGATCCTTGACACGCTTTAATCTTGGAAAATACCATGACCCGACCGGAGGAATGATGAGACTTCACACTGTCTTGCTGCTCGGGTGGGCATCGACTCTGGCAGTCGGCGCGCAGGTTTCTTCACAGGAAGAAGATCCCTACATTTGGCTCGAAGAGGTCCAGGGCGAGAAGGCGATGGCTTGGGTCAAAGAGCAGAACCAGCGCACGGTGGCGGAGCTGGAGGCGGTGCCCGAGTTTCAGGGGAGCGTGGACCGGTTCCTGAGCATTCTGGATTCGCGCGAGAAGATTGCCTATCCCAGCCTGCGCGGGAAGTATGTCTACAACTTCTGGCAGGACACCGCGCACGTCCGGGGAATCTGGCGGCGCACCACGCTGGACGACTATTTGAAACCCCAGCCGAATTGGCAGACCCTCCTGGATATCGACGCGCTTGCCGAGGCCGAGAACGAGAACTGGGTCTACAAAGGCGCCACCTGCCTGTATCCCGAGTATCGGCATTGCATGATTTCGCTCAGCCGCGGCGGCGCAGATGCCGTGGTCCTGCGTGAATTCGACACTGAGACCAGAAGTTTTGTCCCGAACGGTTTCAGACTCCCGGAAGCGAAGTCCAGAGTCAACTGGAAGGACCAGGACACCTTGTGGGTCGGCACTGACTTCGGTCCAGGGTCACTCACCAGGTCGGGTTACCCGCGCATAGCCAAAGAGTGGAAGCGCGGCAGACCGCTCGAACAGGCCGGCACGGTCTTCGAGGGAAAACTCGAGGACGTGGCAGCCGGCGTTCAGAGCATCCATACCCCTGAAGGCCGGTACGACGTGGCGACGCGTTCGCCCGACTTCTTCAGCTCGGAAGCCTTTCTGATTCGCGAGGGCCGCCTCATAAAACTCGACATGCCCGCCGATGTGGGCGATTTCGATATCTTCAAGAAACAGATGCTCATCTCGCTGCGGAGCGACTGGAAGCCAGAAGGGACAACCTTCAAACAGGGTTCGCTTCTGGCCATCGATCTGGAACGGTTCCTGTCGGGCAAGCGGAATTTCAGGATTCTCTTTCAGCCGACTCGACGCACTTCGCTGGCTTCATTCTCGACCACTAAGGATCTCCTGCTGGTCAGCATTCTGGACAACATTGCCAGCCGGGTGTACGAGTTTCGCTTCAAAGCCGGCGAATGGCCGCAAACCGAAGTCCCGGTGCCCGGAATCGGAGCGGCGGGAGTGTCGGCGACCAGCCCGCTTTCCAATGACTATTTCCTGACCTACACCGATTTCCTGACTCCCACCACGCTGCAGCTCGTCCGTGGCGGCGGCCCACCACAGACGGTCAAGACCATGCCGGTGTTTTTCAAGGCCGATGGACTGAAGGTCGAACAGCTGCAGGCCACGTCTGCGGACGGCACCCGGATCCCCTACTTCCTGGTCCGCCGCACCGACCTGAAGCTGAACGGGCTCAACCCGACCCTGCTGACTGGCTACGGCGGGTTCGAGGTTCCGAACCGGCCCGGCTATCGGCCGTTGGACGGCGCCGGGTGGCTGGAGAAAGGCGGGGTGTTCGCGGTCGCCAACATTCGCGGCGGGGGCGAGTTCGGACCCCGCTGGCATCAGGCGGCGCTCAAGAAGAACCGGCGCAAAGCGTACGAAGACTTCACCGCGGTCGCGCAGGATTTGATTGCTCGCAAGATCACGAGCCCGCAACACCTTGGCATCGAAGGCGCGAGCAACGGCGGCTTGCTGGTGGGTGCCGCGTTCACCATGCGTCCCGATCTGTTCAACGCGGTTGTCTGCCAGGCGCCGTTGCTCGACATGAGGCGCTACAGCAAGCTGCTCGCCGGGGCCAGCTGGCGGGCCGAGTACGGCGACCCTGACGACCTGGACATGTGGGCCTACATCCGGACCTACTCGCCCTACCACAATCTGGCCAAAGACAAGAGGTATCCGAAGGTGCTCTTTACTACGTCCACTCGGGATGACCGGGTTCACCCGGGCCATGCCCGGAAGATGGCGGCACGCATGCTCGAACAGGGACACCCGTTCTACTTTTATGAGAACACCGAGGGCGGGCACGCAGGAGCGGCCAATAACCGCCAGCGCGCCTATATGAGCGCTTTAGCGTACGCCTACCTCTGGAAGCAGCTGCGGTGAGAGCGCCACGGCGGACGAGGTGATCAAAGTCCACTGTCATTCGATTGTCCACATCGTCCGCTCGTCCACCTTGTCCGCTGAACGCGCCCGCTGTTACCTCAGGCTTTTGAGCTTCGCCACAGACCCTGGATCCCGTGCCTTTTCCGGTCCTTCTCCCAGCCACTGTCTTACGAGCGCCCGAATCGCTTCCATGTCGTCACCGCCAACGCCGATGAGTGAGTAGAACTCTCTGCCCTCCACTTGCTCATTGGGCATCTGCCAAAGGTCCATTCCCGACGGGGCGAAGTGGTTCGGGTAGATCTGAAAGGACCCTTCGTCCACCTCGTGCGACTGGGAGTTGAGCCAACCGATCGGCCAGTGATTCCAGGAGAGCGTCCCCCAACCCCATCCCCCCGTGCCCCGATCTGAGTGTTCCTTGAGACGAGTCAGTTCGTGCGGGAACCCTGAAGCGTCACCGAAAGCGATGAAGGGTGAGCCATCTGTCAGCGGCGTGACGACCACGACGCCGGCGGCGTCATCCAAACGGCGCCACTCCGGACCGATTCGCCGAGCTGCTCCCTCGTGCACCCTGTCTGTGAACGAACCCGAATCGATCTTCTTCCACAGGACGTCGATCCTCACATTGGAAAACGCGTCCAGCCCGACAAATGACCGGCTCTCACCGGTTTTCGGATCTCGCTTAAGGACATCGAACCACAGCTTCCCGACGGGGCACAGCACAATCTGCTCGATCGGTTCACGGGCATAACCGACCTGTTTCCCGGGCATAAGGGAGTGCATCACCTGCCGGCGCAGCACCAGCCCGTTAGGGAAGGCCCAGAAGTCCTCCACGCCGCGGTAGGCCGCCTGCCCTGATTCCATGTTGACTCCAAAGTACGTCCACCGGATCCAAACCCGAGCCGGTCCCGCCTCGATGATGTCGACGAAACTGTTCCGCTCCTTGCGGCCCTGTTCGTTGAACAGCTCTGCCCAGCCCTCGTTTCCCTCGAACATCTGGTAGCAGGCGGCGGCGCCCGAAGACATTTCCAGCCAGGGACAGTAGCTTGCTTCATGAGAGAAAACGAGTCGGTGCGGGAAGTGGCGCCAGTAGACAATGAACGCCTTTCTTGGATTGAGATCGGCGTGCGGCGGGGAAGGAAAATCACCGGAGTAGCCGCCGTAAATGTAGTCATGGGCTTCGACGGCCGCGACTCCCTGTATCTTCGAACGATCTATCTGGTCGACTGAGAGAGGGTCTGAGGCCAGAATCCGTGTGGCGACCACCCAGGCGAACAGAGCCACCCGCCGGCTCCTGAAAACCTGCTCGCCTTTACTCACCCACATCCACCACCGCTTCGGCGATCTGGCCCAGATATTCGGCGTCGGCCATGATGTCGGCCGCTATCGCCACTCGAGGCAGCGGCGCCACCCAACCGGCCGGGATGCTCACCTGAAAAACCGACTTTCCCATTGTCCTCGCCGGGACGGACACGCGGGCGCGGGCCGGCTGCGACCGCCAGCCGTCAGGTAGCGCCAGGGCGCAGTCAATCACCATCGGCCGGCTCCGATGGTTGCGGATCCGCAGCTCCACCGGTCGGGTCTCTCCCGGCTTAAGAAGCAGCTGGTAGGGATACAAGTGCGCCCACGACGGATCCAATCCGAAATCGACATCCGGATCGGCTATGAGCCCTTCAAAGTGCGATTTCTGTTGTTTGAGCCGGTTCTCGAAGCGCGCGAGATCTGTGCGATTCAGAAGAAACGGGCTGCCGTGTCCGGGAGCGATCACGTTCGGCTGAAAGTCGAAGATATTGCGCAGCGATTTCATGTGGCTCTCGCTGTAAACATCGTTGCGATAGATCAAGTTATGCCGAAGCCCGTCTTCCGGATTGGCCGGGGTATTAAAGAAAGCGTCGCCGGTGAAAGCCACGCGGGCGCCGTCGATGGTCGCAAACAACGCCATCTGGTACTCGGTGTGTCCCGGCGAGTGGGCCACCGTAAACTCGAACTCCTCCCAACGGAAGCTCTCCCGGTCACGGAAAGTCCGCTCGACTTTGATCGCCTCGGGGAGAATGCAGCCGAGATTCCGGCCGCGCGGGTTTTCGAGAATGTCCTTCATGTTCTCGTAACACCAGACTTTCGTCCCGTAGTGACGGATCAGGTGGGGAATGCCGTTGATGTGGTCGTCATGCATGTGGCTGGGCATGACCAGGTCTATCGATTTTAATCCATACTGGGATTTGAGAGTGTCAATACTGTGCTCCAGAAAGCGCATGCGGTCGTGGACGTCCGCCCAGTCATTGAAGACTCGGAACGTCGTATTGCTGGCTGCGCCGTAGTCCAGGAACATGGCCTTCCCGCTATCGCTGATGACCGCATAAAATGACGAGACGGGCAAATGATGAGCCACCAGGTGAGGCGAAATCGCGATCGGGCGATTCCGGACGATCATCGTCGGGCCTCGCCAATAGTCATACCAATCGGACAGCTTTCGAATCAGATCGTTGATCCCGGGGATGGGGTTGCTTATCGGCTCCCCGTGTGACGGGCAGACGAGATCGGGGTTCCTTTCGGCCAGCCGTGTCAGCGAATAAACCGAGAAGTCGACGCCCTCCATCCCGCCGTAATTGTACTGAAGGTCGTGCAGCGTCTGAACCTTGCCCGGTGCAAAGATCAGATCTCCCGAGAAGGCCACCGTCTTCCCGTCGATCTTGCCGACAAGGGTGATCGAACCGACCGTATGACCAGGTGTCGGGAGCACGAAGAACTCGTAAGGCCCCCAGCGAAACGTCTCGTAGTCTTGGAGAACTGCCGCCGCAGGGACATTCCGGGTCAGAGTCTTAAAGTCATTGCGGACGGAGTACAGGTGATTGATCCGACGGTTGCGCCAGAAGTTCTCGGCCTCCTCGAACAAATGCCGCTCGTGGGCGGGTACCGCGATCGGGATGCGCTCGGCCACCGCCTTGCCGTCGCCCTGGGCCTGTTCCCGGTGGTGATGAGTGTGCAGGATCCAGGCGATTTTCGAGATACCCAGGCTGGGCGCCAGATCGAGCAGGCGTCCGGAGCCGAAATCGATCAGCAGGGCCTCGGCGCCGTTCTGGACCAGGTAGACATTGCAGGTATCCTTGAACGCATAGAGATGCTCTGAAAGCCGGACCGGCTTCCCGCCCGGCAGCATCGTCGATTCGCCTGCAGGACTTGGACTTCCCTGCTGGCCGTGGGCGACTGCTTCCCAGGCAGCCAGTCCGGCGCCCGTCTGCAGGAACCCACGACGTGACAGACCAGGCGGTCGTCTGTGGTGAGCATGACTCATACTTGCCTCCGCTGTTGTCTCATTGGTAACACAAAAACGATGCCGCTACCCCTTCTTCCACTCATCGATGAACACTTCCACGTTCTTCCAGGTCACGGGCGAGTCGACGGTGATGTTGTCAACGGGTGAGAGGATGAATCCGCGCGGGCCCAGGACTCTGAGGGCGTGGCGAACGGCCTCCCGCACGTCCTGCTCGGTTCCCGTCTCGACGGTGATAGCGCCGGAGACCCCGCCCCACAGGCAGACTCGTCCTCCCAGTTTCTCTTTCAACAGCGCGAGGTCGGTGTGAGTGCCCTGGACCGGATCGACGCCGATCAGAACGTCGATGCCCGCTTCCAGGTAGTAATCCAAAAGGGGCGCGGTTCCGCTGGAACAGATGTAGCCGAACCTCGCGCCCCGCGTGTGAGCCAGCTCAGCCTCCGCCTTCAATCCCGGCAAAATCGCGCGTCGGAAGAAGCCCGGAGTGACGAAATCGCAGCCTTCGTACCAGGCCCGGCGGATATAAAGGTCAACCGGCGCCGACAAAACCACCTCCATCCGCTGCCGGTTCCAGGCATGGATCATTTCGAGAAGCTCGACGACGAAATCCGGTTGCTCGATGGTCAACACCATCAATTGCTGCATGCCGCACAGCCAGTTCGCCATGTCCATCCCGACGCCCCATCCGCCGGTGATCAGGACGTCGTGTCCCGCCGCAAAAACTCGCGCCCGCTCGGCCTCCGCCTGGAAACGGGCCACGTCGTCCGGGCCCGGCGGCATCAGCAGGTAGCTGAGCGCCAAGAGGTCGTCCGGCCGGGTCACGAGCGGTTTCAGCGCGCGCGGCACCTGGTAGTCATCCACGAAGGGAATGTGATTGCCATGTGTCCAGTCTTCGGAAAGCCGGACACTGGTCGTCAGCCTGCCCGCCGGCGTTTCGTACTCCTTGTGGAGTATGTCCGAGTCGCCCTGGACCGCCTCCCTCCGTTCTTTGGTCTTCACTTCCGGATGGAAACGAACCGGCAGCCCCCGCAGATCAGGATGGTCCGGGCGCTCCGCCCGCGGCGCCGACGGGATGAAAAGCATCGAGTCCATGCCCATGGCCAGCTCCGCCTCGACCAGGCGGGAGAGATCCTCGTCGACCCTCCGGCGCAGCGCCGCGAAACTCATGAAACAGCAGGGGACATGATCGGTTTCCTCCAAACTCAGCGCCTGCAACATGCGCCGTCGCGATCCATGATGCGTCTGCATTTTCCCTCCGGCAGTCACCAGGGCCAATATCCAGCTGGGAGCGGCTGGAGTTCACAATCCTGCCTGCACTCCGCAGGAGAGGCTCGCCCTGCGCCCCCAATCATCAACTGTTAATCGCCAATCGTCAATCCTTGACGGGGGTCTTACGATATGGCAGCTTACCTGTCGGAAACTGAAACCCCGAAAGGGAGGCACAATGGCTGCTATTGATGCTGTGGTTTTCGTTGTGTTCGTTGCCGCAGTTCTCTTCCTGGCCCTCTGGCAGAGCAGGTCGAAGACGGAAAAGGACGCGCAGGACTATTTTCTGGCGGGACGCGGTCTCAGCTGGTGGCTGATCGGCTTCTCGCTGATCGCCGCGAACATCTCGACCGAACAGTTTGTGGGGATGAGCGGTAACGCCGCCAGCCACGTCGGCCTGGCGATTGCCAGCTATGAGTGGATGGCCGCCATCACGCTCGTGATCGTCGGCTTTGCCTTCCTTCCTTACTTCCTTCGCGCCGGCATCTACACCATGCCCGAGTTCCTGGAGTACAGGTACGACCAGTGGGCACGGTTGATCATGGCTGCCGCCACCGTTCTGATCTATATCCTCCTCGTCGGGTCGGTCACGTATTCCGGCGCCCTGACCATGAGGACCCTTTTCAGCGACATGGGATTCGAGATGAGCCTTTACACCGGCTCCCTCTTCATCGTGCTGATTGCCATGATCTATGTGGTCACCGGCGGCCTGAAAGCCAGTGTGTGGGCTGATTTGATACAGGGCTCTGCCTTGATTGTCGGCGGCGCTATCATCATGTACTTTGCCTTTCATCACCTGGGCCTGGCCGAGCGAGCTGCGGGTGTCATCGATGTCGCTACGGGTGAAGTCGCCGTCCGGAACCTCGATCCGGGAACAGGCGCAGTCGAGCGGTTCCTGGATCTGAATGCGAACCGGCTGAACATGTTCCTGCCGAAGACTGATACCGTGCTTCCCTGGACGGCCCTCTTGCTTGGGCTCTGGATTCCCAATTTTTACTACTGGGGGCTCAATCAGTACATTACCCAGAGGACGCTGGGATCCAAATCCCTGGCGCAGGGGCAAAAAGGCATTGTTTTTGCGGCCTTCCTGAAACTGCTCATCCCGTTTGTCGTGGTTATTCCCGGAATCATCGCCTTCAACCTTTTCTACGAGAACATGCAGAGCAAGGCGCAGGGGGATGTCAGCAAGGCCATGGGAATGTACCTGAAGGCCAATCCCGAGACCAGGCTGGTCCAGGTGGTTCCAGTCAGCCAGGCCCGGGACCTTCAGGCTTACAGCGGCCCAGCTTATCTTATCGTGCTCTATGACACCGCCCAGGAGCTGTCGCGGATTCAGTTGAAAAGTCCCCTCGTCCTCCCCATGCAGCGTCTGGCCTACGAGGAGCTGCGTATCGCCGAGTACCAGATCTTCTCCGCCAAAGAGGATCACGCCTGGAAACACGTCAATCCGGAGTTGGCGCGGGAAATCAAAGCCTACAATGCCCGAACCGAAGCCGCCGCCCGCGCGGCCGGGGCTGTCCCCAGCTCGGAGGCCCTGGTCGCCTACAAATACGACACGGCGCTCGGGCTCCTTCTGGGTTCGGTTCTGCCGCGTCGAGTCGGAGTGCTCGGCTTCGTGCTGGCCGCCCTGTTGGGAGCGGTGGTCAGTTCGCTGGCAGCCATGCTGAATGCCGCCTCCACCATCTTCACGATGGACATCTTCAACCGGTACGCCGTGAAGAACGCGGGGCAGAGAACGATTGTCCTGGCGGGGCGAATCAGCGTGGTGGCCTTTGCCGTCATCGCCTTTCTCCTGGCGCCTCAACTCGGCAATCCGAACATCAGTAACTCGATCTTTACGATCATTCAGGAGTCACAGGGCTTCATCTCCCCGGGGATCCTGGCCGTCTTCGTCATAGGCTTCATCGTCCGGCGCGCTCCCAGGTCGGCCGGCCTGGCCGGGCTTCTGACCAGCATCGTGACGTACGGGGTCTTAAAGCTCGCCGCACCTTCACTCCAGTTCCTGAACCGGATGGCTATCACATTCGCCCTGTGCATCACCGTCATGATGGTGATGACCGCGCTGAAACCGCTCAAGGAGGCGATTGTGTTCCACAGCTCAACCAGCCTGGATCTGGAGAGCTCAAAAGGCGCCAGACTGGCGGGCCTCATCTGCATCCTGGTCACGCTCGCGCTTTACGTGATCTTCAGCCCGCTGGCGGTGGCGAAGTGACAGGCGGGTAAACTGACCCCAGGTCGCAGAGTTGTGTGTGCGGCTTGTGTGAAAAGAAAGCGGGCCTTTCCGGCGCACGCTGCTGCACCTGCCCGTTTCCCCGCGCTCTATATCCCCGGATACCACTTTTTCGCGTTCGTCTGATAGATCTTGCGCAGGACTTCTGGTGGGAGCGCCAGGCCGCGCACCTTCTGCTCGGTCCCCACAACGGCCACCGTTTGGCCGGACGAAAAGTACTTCCACTCCTCGGTCCACCGGGTGTGAAGCCGGTCGCACACGGTCTGCGGGTTCTGGCCTTCTTCGATCTCTATGTCGGTCGCGTAGAGGAGACGGTCCTGGTACTTGATGCAAAACTGTCTGAGCGAATCCCGATCGAGAAGCTGAAGGTCGTCGACCCGGGCGGCCAGATCGACCGCCATGTTGGGAAACCGATCAAGAAGCCTGGACAGTCTTTCCAGATTCCACTCAACACTGGCCACGTGGCATCCCACATACCGCAGTCTCGGGTGCTTTTCCAGCAGGTGCTCCACGGCGGTGATGTGTGCCTCATACGAAGGGAATTCAGGGTGCAGATACATGTGGTACTCGGGGTGGCCCTTGTAGTACCGGCGGTTGCTTTCGGACATCATTTGATCCAGAGGCAGCCAGCAGTCGCGCGGCTCTCCGATATGTCCCGTCAGGGTCTTCCCCTTCTGCTCGATGAAATTGAAAACGGGGTCGAAGCGGGGATCGTCGATCATGACAAAGCGGCCGTTCTTGTCGCGGAGCTCCATTCCGATGTTCTTCCAGACCTTTACCCCGACTGCGCCTTTTTTAAAGGACTCGTCCAATAGCTTGAGCGTCTCTTGTGCCCAAGTCGGTTCGTCCCAACAGTCAACCGGAAACGATGTCACGAACTGGAAACGATCCGGGTGCAACTGCTTCTGCCGCTCGATGAACTTCAGCTGGTCCGGCACATCGCCGTGATCGACAACGATCAAAATCGCCTTGAAACGATCTGCGGCGGCCTGATTCAGGAATTCCGTTCCGTTGTATCGGGCATGCAGATGCGCGTCGATCTTCTCCAGGGAGAAAAAGTCCGTCGGATCCGGTGCGTTTTGAGCAGACAGCAGGACCAGAGCCGGAAACCCCAGCAAGGGCACAAACAGTCGTCTTCCTCGATTGAGCACCAAACCCCCTTCCGAGGCTGTGATGGTAACACGGTTTTTCTGAAAGCGCGTGGGGTGCGTGCCGGAACCAAGATCGATTCGTACTGAAGGCACGCACCCGACGCGCTTTCAGAAAAAAACGCTCCGCTTGCGGCTCTGTTTTAAAGCGTTGCGGCTCCCTGGGTAACCCCTCAGTTTTCGGTTCGGGGGGTCCGTAGGATCTGGTCCGTAGGATCGG
>JBHGBF010000095.1:0-17977 GCA_041946865.1 Acidobacteriota bacterium
AGGTTCAGAGGTTCAGAGGTTCAGAGGTTCAGAGGTTCAAAGGTTCAGAGGTTCAGAGGTTCAGAGGTTCAGAGGTTCAAAGGTTCAGGGGTTCAGAGGTTCAGAGGTTCAAAGGTTCAGAGGTTCAAAGGTTCAGAGGTTCAAAGGTTTCAAGGTTGAGAAGGAACCTTTGAACCCCTGAACCTTGAACCTCTGAACCCTACGGAGGGAGAAGGTCATGAACGAGAAGAGCGTGGATCAAGCTTCCTTGCAGATGCTGCAACACGCCGAAAAAGAGCGTCTTGAAACGGCCTGGGACCGTTGGGAAGCCCAGCAGCCTCAGTGCGGCTTCGGCCAGTTAGGTGTCTGTTGCCGAATCTGCAACATGGGACCCTGCCGCATTGATCCGTTCGGGAGAGAGCCCAGGCGCGGCACCTGTGGAGCTGATGCCGATACCATCGTGGCGCGCAACCTGGTGAGAATGGTCGCAGCCGGGGCTGCCGCTCACTCCGATCATGGCCGCGACGTGGCGCACACTCTGATCCTGGCGTCTGAAGGCAAAGGGGGATACCAGATCAAGGATCCCGTAAAGCTGCGGAATGTGGCCAAGGACTTCGGGATTGCCTCCGACGGTCATTCCGACGCGCAGATCGCCCGTGAGCTGGGAGAGCGCGGATTGGCCATGTTCGGCCGGCAGGAAGGCGCGCTCGACTATATCAAACGCGCTCCCGAGGCCAGGCGCAACATCTGGCAGAAACTCGGCATCATACCGCGCGGCATTGACCGTGAGATCGTCGAGGTCATGCACCGCACCAACATGGGTGTCGATACCGACTATCGGAATATCCTGATGCAGGGCTTTCGGGCCTCGCTGGCCGACGGCTGGGGTGGATCGATGCTCGCCACCGATTTCCAGGACATCCTTTTCCGCCAGCCGCAGCCGATCCGGGCGAAGGTGAACCTGGGCGTGCTGAAGAAAGACCAGGTCAACGTCGTGGTCCACGGGCATGAGCCGACTCTGTCGGAGATGATCGTGGCCGCCAGCCGCGATCCGGAAGTCCTCAAGCTGGCGGCGGAGAAGGGCGCGAAAGGCGTCAATATCGCGGGCATCTGCTGCACGGCCAACGAGATCCTGATGCGTCACGGAGTCCCCGTCGCGGGGAACTTCCTGCAGCAGGAACTGGCCGTGATTACAGGCGCCGTCGACCTCATGGTGGTCGATGTCCAGTGCGTCATGCCGGCGCTCGCCAGTATCACGAATTGCTTCCACACGAAACTGGTCACAACTTCTCCCAAGGCCAAGATGCCCGGTGTCGAGCATGTCCAGTTCTCCGAAGAAGAGGCCTTCCGGATCGCCAAAGAGATCTGCATTCGCGCGGTGGAGAACTTCCCGAATCGGAACCTCAAGAAGGTGAACATCCCGGAAGACGAAACCGAGCTGATCGCCGGCTTCACCACCGAGACGGTCTTCCAGTTTCTCGGAGGGCGCTACCGGTCCACGTTCCGCCCGCTTAACGACGCGGTCATGGACGGCCGGCTGCGCGGGGCGGTGGGGGTCGTCGGCTGCAACAACCCCAATATCACGCACGATTACGGTCACGTCACCTTGACCAAGGAACTGCTGAGAAATGACGTTCTTGTCGTTACGAGCGGCTGCTCAGCGATCGGCGATGCCAAGCAGGGCCTGCTGCAGCCGGAAGCGGCGTTCCAGTACGCGGGAGCAGGACTGCGCGAAGTCTGCGAAACCGTCGGCATCCCGCCGGTACTTCACGTCGGCGCCTGCGTGGACAATTCCCGCATCCTGACGACCCTGGTTTCAATCGTCGATGAAGGCGGGCTGGGCAAAGACTTCTCGCAGTTGCCCATCGCTGGTTCGGCACCCGAATGGATGTCCGAGAAAGCGGTCACCATCGGGTTTTACTGCGTGGCCAGCGGGCTCCTGACCCACTTCAGCACACCACACCCGGTCCTGGGGAGCTCCGGCGTCACCAGGTTCATTACCGACGAGGTCGAGGGGATCCTGGGCGGCAGGTTTTTCTTCGAGCCTGATCCGATTAAAGCGGCAGGGACGATCCTTAATCATCTCGACCGGAAACGGGCCGAGTTAAAATTGAAGCCGGTGATGAACAAACCGCTGGCCGTGTCGGTTTGACCGCGGATCGGCGCAGAGACAACCCGCGGATCTGCGCGAAGATCCTCGGATTGAC
The DNA here is from genome assembly GCA_041946865.1 of Acidobacteriota bacterium. Lineage (GTDB taxonomy): Bacteria > Acidobacteriota > UBA6911 > RPQK01 > RPQK01 > RPQK01. The sequence goes on from JBHGBF010000095.1 coordinate 2,187, forward strand.
CCGCGCGAATCCGCGGGTTGTTTCCGCGAAGATCCGCGGGTCGTTTTCGCGAGGATCTGCGGCAGATGAAACCAAATCAGAAATGGACCGAGAGTCTGGAGCCCCAGATAAACGAGGCACGTGAAAAGCTTCGTCAACGAGATCCGGCGACAGTGGCCGCTGATTCCGGAGTCGTCTTGACTGAGGACAACTCCCGGTTTGAAATCCCTTTCTTCGGTGAGGCCTACACGGTTTCCTGGCCCGACTTGGAGGTGTCCAAGCCGAACGGAGAGATCTGCTCAAACCTGGATCAGGCCTTTATCCTCCAGTACCTGCTGATAGCCGACGGAGCTCCTTCGGCTGATTCCTGGGTCTCGCTCGGCGGGCTTCCGAACGGCAGTTTTTACGAACAGGCGTACCAGGGGTACTCCGGGAACCTGCTGGCTCGCACCTTTCGAGGCCGCCCGGCTGATTTGAAACGGGCGGCCGAGGCGGCCGGGGGGGAACCGCTGGCGCTCGGAGACATCTCTTATCGTTACTTGGCTCTCCCTCGCATCCCCCTGGCCCTGGTTTACTGGTCAGGCGGCGATGAATTCCCTGACTCGGCGCAGATTCTGTTCGATCAATCGGCATCTCACTACCACCACCTCGAAATGCTGGCGCATTTGGGTTCCCTGCTTTGCCAGAAGGTGATTGCGGCGGCCAAGGTGGAGGCGTCAAGCAAATGAAAATCGCCGTGACCGGGAAGGGAGGCGTGGGCAAGACCACCTTGACGGCGCTGCTGGCCCGCGCTGCCGTGGACGGCAATCGAAGGGTCTACGTCATTGACGCCGATCCGAACCCCAATCTCGCTTTCGCCCTCAACCTGCCCGAGACCCCGACCCCTTTGATCGAGCTGAAAAGCCTGCTGCTTGAACGATTAGGCGCCCTGGACTCCTTCTTTCGACTGAATCCGAAAGTTGACGACATCCCTGAGCAGTTTGCGGTTGAGCGGGACGGGGTGCGGCTCCTGGTGCTAGGCGGTGTCCGCCAGGGGGGCTCCGGTTGCGCCTGCCCGGAAAACACCTTCCTGAAAAGCCTGCTGCAACACCTCATGCTTGAGCGCCAGGAGTGGATTTTTGTTGACTTCGAAGCCGGTTTGGAGCACCTGGGGCGAGCGACCGCGCGAGGCGTGGACGCGCTGTTGGTCGTTGTGAATCCGGATCGGGCTTCGGTGGAGACCGCGCTGCGAATTGAACGGCTGGCGAAACAAATCGGCATCAGGCGGATCCATGCGATCGGCAACAAGGTGGAGGATGACGCTGAAGTTGACTGGCTGCGCGCCGGCCTGCCCGGGATCGACTTCCTGGGGTCTCTTCCGGAGAGCGCTCTGCTCCGGCGGGCGGTGCGCACAGGCTCGAGCATAGCCGATCCCGAGCTGACCGCGCGGGTGAAGCCGATCCTGCAGGCGTTGGAGCGGTAGTTTTTACAGAACGACCATGCTCTACGCCGAATGCATCGACTACCTTAACAGCCTGGGCGGCGCTATCCCGGTGGCCAAATCGGGCCTGGATAACATGCGTGCGATCTTGCACGCTCTCGGTCAGCCACAGCGCCGGTATCCCTCGGTCCTGATCGCCGGCACCAACGGCAAAGGCTCCGTGGCCACGTTTCTCAGCTCCATCCTGGTTTCGGCCGGCCTTCACACGGGGCTTTATACCTCGCCTCACCTCGTCAGCCCCGACGAGCGAATAGCCGTTGACGGACGGAAGGTCACCCGTGAAGGGTTTGCCAATTGCGTCTCCAGAACGGCAGAAGCAATCCGCACGCTCAGTCTCCCGTGCCATCCTGCTTTCTTTGAGACTCTGACGTCCGCCGCCCTTCTCCATTTCGCGGAAGCGCATGTCGGCATCGCCGTGGTTGAGGCGGGCATGGGAGGACGGACCGACAGCACTAATATCGTTGAACCGGTCCTTTCAGTGATTACGCCGGTTTCGATCGACCACCAGCAGTATCTTGGCCGATCGCTCGAGGAAATCGCGTACCAGAAAGCGGGGATTATCCACCGGCACGGAACGGCGATCAGCGCCCCGCAGCGGCCCGAGGTGGCAGCGATCCTGGAGCAGGAGGCGACTGATCAGGAGGTTGTTCTCTCTTACGCGAACGAAGCGGGCGCGGTGATAACCGACTGCACAGACGGCCGGTACCGCTTCAGCTTTCGAGATCAGAGCTTCGAGCCCGCCCTCTTGGGCCGGCACCAGGTCGGCAACGCCGTCCTGGCACTCTGTGCTGCCGGCATCCTTGCCGAGATGGGATACCCGATCCCGCCCGCTGCCCTGATCGAAGGTGTCAATCGGGCCTTCATTCCCGGCAGGATTCAAAGGATCGGCGACAACCCGGCCGTCTTCGTGGACGGCGCGCATAACGACGAAGCGCTGGCGAAACTGGTCGATTTCGTCTGCGAGCACACCCGGAGACCGCGCGCGCTGGTATTCGCCTTAATGGCAGACAAGCACCTCTTCTCGTCGCCGGGTCGTCTGGAGCAATGCTTCGATGCGATTTACCTGACCCGCCCGTCCTGCAAGCGAGCTGCGACCCGCGAGCAGTTGCTCAGCCGCTTTCCTGAGGGAATCTGGATCGACAGTCCCTTTGAAGCAGTAAAGATCGCGAGACGGCGCGTTGAAACGGTAGTGATCACCGGCTCTCTCTACCTTGTCGGCGAAATCCTCGGCTCGGGCTCAGGACCAGACAGGCAGGAGGATTACTAAGGCACTCAGGCGGAGAGTGGACGGAAAACATCCGAAAGGTCAAGGCGGAAGTCGGGCAGCAATTGAGAGACGAGAGTTTCTTCGGCATGGAAGGTCCGGCTTAGCCGAAGCTCGGCTTGCTCACGAATCAGCATCTGGACGCTGCCCTTCAGGTCTACGATCCAATATTCTCGGACCCCGTACCGCGAATAAAGCTTGCGCTTGATCTCCGTGTCCCGGGAAGGGTCCGATTCCGAAAGTACTTCGACAATCAGATCCGGCGGGCCGGCGACGTAGAGCTGTTCAATGATCGCCAATCGTTTCTTCGCGATGAACAGGATATCAGGTTGGACAACGTCGTATTCAGACAGCTTCACGTCGCAGGGAGCCGGAATCACTTCTCCGAGATCGTGCTTGTGCACATGCCTTGAAAGTACGTTCAGGACTCGTGCGGCGACAATCTGATGGAACGGGCGGGGCGCGGGAACCATGTAGAAGTCTCCATCGATGAGCTCATACGACAAGCCTTCAGGGAGGTGAGTGTAATCCGTATACGTAAAGCGGAGGTCGGGCTTTTCAGCCTCCATGCCGCCATTATACCAAGGATTCACATCAGCCCCTTGCCCTTCAAAAACGGCCGTGGGTCAGTCAAGTTCTTGTGCAGTGCGGTGGCCTTCTCCGGCAGACCGAGCGCAAGGGCGAGCAGCTGAGTGAAGTAAAAGACCGGCGTCCTCTCGGACAGTTTCATCTGGAACTGCCTTGCGTCCAGGTTTGCATGACAGAGCGGACAGGCGACCGCAATCGCTTCCGCGCCCGCCTTGCGCGCCTGCTCGATCAGCTCGCGGCTGAGCTTCAACGCAATGTCCGGGCGGGTGAGCGAATGCGAACCGCCGCAGCAGGAAGTCTTGTAGGACCAGTCCCTTACTTCCAACCCGGTTGCCCGCAGCAAATGATCCATCTCGGTCGGATTTTCGTGATGACTGGCCTGGACGACTTCCGGAGGCCGGGTGAGCAGACAGCCGTAATAGCAGGCGACACGCAGGCCCTTCAACGGGCGCTTGACTTTCCCTGCCAGCTTTTCTGGTCCGGTATGTCGCTGGATGGTCTGAAGCAAGCTGCTCACCTGGACCGTGTCCTGGTAGCGATCGCCGTTCGCCTTTTCCAGCCGATCCCTGATTTGCGGCGACTGGCGGATCTCGTGCTGGACGGTCTTGTGGCGGTTGAAGCACGAAGCGCAGGGCATCGTGACTTCGGTGAACCCGCTTTGCTCGACGATCTGAAGATTCCGGAGAGGCAGTTGCAGCGCCGCGAGCGGATCAGCCCGGTGAGCGGCAGTGCTTCCGCAGCAGAGCCAGTTGCGAGGTTCGACGAGAGCTATGCCCAGGGCTTTGCACACTCCTCTCGCGGAGGCGTCGAATTCAGCGGCCGTGGAGTGGAGCGAGCATCCGGGATAGTAAGCGACAGCGCCGGCCGGGTGCGGTTGCGGCTTGATCTTCCCGCGACGCCGGGTGGGGCTGGGCATGAACGCAAGCTTGTGGCGACGAAGCATCTTGGTCGCCAGATCCATGTCATCCATCAACTTGCCTGTCCGGAGCTTCAGCTCTCCCATCAGGCCCAACTCGTACGCGCGCCCCCAAAGACGCACCTGGCGCATGAACGCCTGGTTGAAGACTGCCACCTCGGGGACCTCGGCTTTTATCCCTTGACTCCGGGCCTCACGAGTCAGGAATTCCATGATTGCCGTGATGTTCAAACCCTGCGGGCAACGGGTGCTGCACGTCTGACAGGAGGCACAGAGCCATGGGGTCTCGGAGCGAAGAGCAATGCTCTCCTCACCCAGCTGGAGGGCGCGCATGATCTGATGCGGTTGCCAGTCGAAAAACTCCCCGACGGGACAGCCGCTCGTGCACTTGACGCACTGGTAACAGAGGTAAACGTTCTGTCCCAGTTCTTCCCTGACCCGCCGGGCTAATCGACCGCTAATCCCGATAAGCTCGCCGGCCGGTGTTTGCTTTGGTTCCATAAGCCCTCGATCCTTCATCCTTCATCCTTTGTTCTTCATCCTTCATCCTTTGTTGTCGGTCTTGGCAGCAGCCCCGCGCCCTCGACGATCGGCCTGACGGCTTCTTCCCATTCGATCGCCATGATGTGAACACCCGCCACGCCTTCGACGGCTCGCACTTTTTGAATCAGCTCGATGCAAATCTTGATTCCCTCTGCCTTCCAGGCTTCTGAGCGGGCCTTTTTTTCTTCCTTGGACAACTCCTCGGCCTTCTTGCCCGCCCATTGCGCGCCGGCCCGGTTCATTCTCTCGATCAGCTGATCGGGGACCAGGATGCCGGGCACGCTCTCTTTCATGTACCTGGCCATGCCGGGGCTCTTGAGCGGTCCAACGCCGACCAGGATGTAGGTTTGCTCGTGAAGTCCGAGCTTGCGGACGGTTTCCATGAACTTTTCGAAAGCTTCGAGATCGTAGACCAGCTGGGTCTGGATGAAATTCGCACCGGCCCTTACCTTCTTGCCGAGTCGATAGGGACGGAAAGCGACCGGAGCGGCAAAGGGCGACTCGGCGGCGCCCACAAAGAAGCGCGGTTCCTGGCCTTTGATTGCTTCCCCGCACTGAAATACTTTCTGGTCGCGCATCCGGCTCACCATGTTCACCAGCTGAATGGAGTCGATGTCAAAGACGTTTTTTGCGGTGGGATGATTGCCGAAGGTCTGATGATCGCCGCTCAGACACAAGACGTTGCGCATTCCCAGCGCGTAGGCCCCCATCAGATCGCTTTGCATGGCCAGGCGGTTTCGGTCCCGGCAGACCATCTGAATGATCGGTTCCAGCCCTTCCTGGACGAGGATGGCCCCTGAGGCGATGCTTGACATGCGGACGATGGCCGTTTGATTGTCGGTCAGATTGACCCCGTCGCAGCAGCCCTGCAGAAACCTGGCTTTGTTCCGTATCACCGAATGATCAGCGCTCTGAGGCGGACCAAGCTCCGCGGTGACGGCAAAGTGACCTGCGCGCAGCACCTTTTCGAGATTCGACCCGACCAGCAGACCAGGTCGGTTGGTTTCAGGACTTCCAGTTGCTCCCAGGCTCATAGTCATTCCTCGTGATGCAGCCTCAGATCTTCCCGGACGATTTTTCGCGGCCCGCCGTCACGGGATTTTTGCCAGTTCTTAGGCGGCTGCAAATCCATCAGCGCCTCAAGCTTCCCCAGTTTTTCCATCCGGTCATAAATCAACTGCCATCCGCAGGGGACATCCGGATTGATTTCGCAGTGTCCGCCTTCCGAGCCCCCGCACGGGCCGTTCAGGAGTGATTTGGAACAGCGGGCGATCGGGCAGACGCCGCCCGTTACTCCCAGGACGCAGTCCCCGCAGGCAGCGCAGCGCTCGGCCCACACTCCCTGTTCCGTGGGGAGCCCCATGAATTTGGTGTTGAGGCCGGGGATCACCCAGGCATTCGGAAAGCGTTCGGCAATGGCCTGGACTCCCACTCCGCAGGCGATCGAGAGCACGACATCCGCGTTTTTGATCTGTTCGGCGGCCGTGTCGAGGTATTCCCATTCACACTGCCTTTGAACGGTGACGTCGGAGACCTCTCGAGCGTGTCCGTCGAGCTGGCCGGCCATGCGCAGCGAGCAGGCCAGAACCGAGGCTTCCCGTGCGCCTCCGGCAAAGCAGACGGTGACACAGGTGCCACAACCGAGGACCAGGACCTTTCGGGCATCCCCCAGAAGCGTCTTGATCTCCTCCAGCGTTTTCTGTTCGGCAACAATCATATTGTTCCCCTCAAAGGGTTTGGTCCCAGGCTCTTGATTCGTTCCGTCATCTCCTGGGCATTTGAGACAAAGCTGGCAGCCATGGCGGCCGACATGTTAAACATCTCCAGCCGCTCCGGCTCCAACCCGATTTCCTTCAGTTGCGCCTTCGTGCGTTCAACCCGGCGCCTGGCATTCGTATTACCTTCCAGGTAATGACAATCGCCCGGCAGTCAACCGGCTACCATGATCCCGTCGGCGCCTTCTTCAAACGTCCGCAGGAGTAACAGCATGTCGATTTTTCCAGTGCAGGGCACCATTATGATCCTGATTCCCGGCGGATACTGCAGGCGAAGCCCGCCGGCCAGGTCGGCGGCCGCATAGGCGCAGTGCTCGCAGCAGAAGGCGACGATGTTGATCAAATCGGAATGTCCTTCCCCTTTCCTGCCTTCGTCTTCTTCATCCTTCATCCTTTGTGAGCCTCCGGGTTGCCATATGTGTTCACTCGGCACTGAACCGAGCGGCGGGCGTAAGGACGCCTGTTCATGCCCTGGCCTCCTTCTCAAACAACGCTTCCACCTTGGCCGCCATTTGCAGGTCTGTGTAATGTGACAGCTGAATGGCTCGGGCCGGGCACTCGGCGGCGCAGGAACCGCAGCCCCGGCAGACCGAGGGCTCGATGTGCGCCGCGCCCTGAATCTGTCCGGTGCCCATCAGGTCGGGCTGGATGCGTGGCACGTTAAAGGGACAGATTCGCACACACGTCAGGCAAGCCGTACAAAGGGAAGCGTCCACGCTGGCAACGCGTCCCCCCGCAGTCAGCGCCTCCCGGCTGAGGACCCGGGCAGCTCGTGCCGCCGCCGCTTGCGCTTGAATCATGCTCTCGTCGAGCAGCTTCGGATAATGGGCCATGCCGGCCATGAAAATCCCGTCAGTCGCAAAGTCTACGGGGCGGAGTTTGACGTGCGCCTCGAGGAAGAACCCGTCTGCATCCCTGGCCACGCGAAACAGCCCCGCCAGCTCCCTTGAGCTTTCATGCGGCACGACCGGCATGGACAAAACGAGCCAATCGGGCCGGAGCTCGAGAGGGCGCTGAAGGGCCGTGTCCCACGCCTGGACTTTCACTCCGGCCTTCGTCAGGCTCACTTCGGGCTTCCGTTCGACGTCGTACCGGAGGAAGATCACGCCTCGCCGCCGTGCCTCGGTGTACAGCCTCTCTTTGAACCCGTAGGTCCGGATATCGCGATACAGGATCACAACCGTCGCTTCGGGGAACAGTTCCTTCACCTTCAGGGCATTCTTGAGCGCCACGGTGCAACAAATCCGGCTGCAGAAGCGCTCTCCGGGGCCCACGCATTGAATCATTGCGATGGTTCCTGGAGCGGCTGCCGGCTCAGGGGCCTCGCCTGCCTCGCGGCCGCAGGCCGGATCCCTGCGCCCCCAGCCGGCCAGAAGACTTTCGAGCTCCTGCTGTGTCACGATCCGAGGGTGGCTTAGGTACCCGTACTCTGTCCCCCGATACTCGGCAGCGCCAGTTGCCAGGATGGTGACGCCGTGGTTGACCTCAATAGCCTGGCCTGCGCCATTGCGAATCGTTGAGGCAAATCCGCCCATAAACCCGGTCGAGGTCACCACGCGGCTGCCAAGGTAGAGCGTGATGTTCTTGCCGGCCTGGACGTCCCCGACGAGCTGCCGGAGGAGCTGTTGCGGGTCGAGCCCGTCGCAGGGTGTGTAGATACGGCGCAGGTTTCCGCCTAGCTCGCCCTCTCGCTCGACCAGGTGAACCGGGAACCCTTGTCTGGCCAGAGACAACGCGGCGGTCATTCCAGCCGGCCCTCCGCCCACCACGAGCGCGGCACGTCTAACCGGAACTTCGACCGTGTGCAGCGGTTCGAGCGATCCGGCGCGCGCCACGGCCATCCGGATCAGGTCTTTGGCCTTGGCGGTGGCCTTCTCGCGCTCCTGCGAGTGGACCCAGGAGCACTGATTCCGGATGTTCGCCATTTCAAACAGGTAAGGATTAAGCCCGGCAGCCCGTATGCTGTCCTGAAAGAGCGGCTGATGGGTCAACGGCGTGCAGCTGGCGACAACCAGTCGGTTCAGGTTGTGCTTGCCCATCTGCTCGGTAATGTGACGGATGCTGTCTTGCGAACAGGTGTACAGATTGAATTCGGCCAGCCCCACCCGGGGCAGCGTGCGCGCGTAGTCGGTCACCGCCGGCACATCGACAAAACCGCCGATGTTTGAGCCGCACGAGCAGACGAAGACGCCGACTCGAGGCTCTTCCCGGCTCACGTCACGTTCAGGCGGGAATTCGCGGGAGGTCGTAAGCGTGAATCGAGAACTGCTGAGCCCGGTGGCCGCCGCAGCGGCCGCGCCGCTTGCTTCGATCACCGATTCCGGGATGTCTTTGGGGGCCCGAAACGGACCGGCGGCAAAAATGCCCGGCCGGCTGGTCTGCAGCGGGTCGAAGAGCGCCGTATGGCAGAAGCCGTATTCGTCCAGCTCGACACCCAGCCGCTTCCCCAAGTCGCGAACCGAATCTGATATCTCCATGCCGACCGAAAGAACGACGAGGCCAAAGGTCTCGCGACGCATCTGGCCGGCCTCGTCACCGTAGCTGACCACCAGGTCGTGGGTTTCAGGATCTTCACGTAACGCGCTGATCCGGCAGCGGTGATATTGCACGCCGTAACGTTCGCGCGCCCTCTCGAAGTATGCGGCATAGCCCTTGGAAAAAGCGCGCATGTCCATCATGAAGACGTGGACGTCGAGCCCCGGCTCGTGTTCCTTCGCGATAGTTGCCTCTTTGGTCGCGTACATGCAGCACACCGCGGAACAGTAATCGTGCCGGGCATCGCGCGAACCAATGCACTGCAGGAAAGCCACGCGTCCGGGCGGCTTCTGATCGGAAGGCCGCCGCAGATGCCCGAGCGTCGGGCCGCTGGCCGAAAGCAACCTTTCGAACTGCAAGGCTGTCACGACGTTGGGATAGCGCCCGAACCCGAATTCCTCGGAAAGCTCCGCGTGATAGGCTTCGTAACCGGGCGCCAGAATGACGGCGCCGACCTTCAGCTCCTCGAACCGCGGCGCCAGGTCGTGATCGATGGCTTTCGCGCCGCACGCGAAAGTGCAGCTCATGCATTCCGAACAGATCCCGCAGGCCAGGCAACGCGCCGCCTCCTCCTGGCCCGAGGCTTCGTCATACCCGCCCTCAACTTCGGCGAAAGTCCGGAGCCGTTCCTCCAGCCGCAATTGAGGCAACGGCACTCTTGGATGGCGCTTGATCTCACCCCGCGCGATTCGCTCGGAAATTTCCTGTGCGGACAGGTTCACTACCGGGAGCGGCGGCCGAGCCGGAGGCTCGAGCTCTTCGCCCCGCAGATAGCGAAGAATGGAAGCGGCTGCCTTGTGGCCGCTCGCGACTGCCTCCACCACAAAGGCCGTCCCCGAGACACTGTCTCCAGCGGCGAAAACTCCGGGACGGGTTGCGGCAAAAGTGTTGGGATTGATTGCGATGGCCTTCCGTTCGGTCAGTCCCACCCCGGCGTCATCCGGAATGAACGCCAAACCGGCCCGCTGACCGACGGAGAAGATGACTGTGTCACAAGGGATGACGTGAGCCGAGCCCGGCGCCTTGCTGACCTGGAGACGCCCGGTTTCGTCAAAAGCGAACGACTCGACCTTCATGCACTCCACGCCGTTGGCATGCTGGTTTTCATCTGCCGTCACGCGCTCGAATGTCCGATCCGTGTAAAGAGTCACGCCCTCTTCGAGCGCCGCCTCGACTTCCCAGGTGTGAGCCGGCATCTTTTCGCGGCTCTCCAGACAAGCCAGCGAAACCTCGCATCCGAGTCGGACCGCAGTCCGGGCGACGTCGATCGCGACGTTCCCGCCGCCGAGAACCAGCACACGGCGGCCCAGCTTTGGTGCGCCGTCATTCCTCACCACGCCGTTTGGGGCCCGGCTGTACTTGCCGAGCCGGACATCACGCAAAAAGCGGGTGTTGATGAGGACGCCCTCCAGGTTTGAGCCGGGAATGGGCAGGCGAATGCCCTCATGCGCGCCGACTGAAATCAGGACGGCGATAAACCCCTCAGCGAAGACCTGGTCCAGGTTCTCCACGCAGTGATTCAGGCGAAGATCGATGCCGAGGTCGATGATGTCCTGCACCTCGCGCTCGATGATCGATGTCGGCAGGCGAAATTCAGGCACGCCCACGCGCAACATGCCGCCGGCCACCGGCATGGCCTCGAAAATCGTGACCGGATAACCCGCCCGAATCACATCCTGCGCCGCCGTCAAGCCGCAGGGCCCTGCTCCGATGATCGCCACCCGCTGGTCGGGATATATGATCCTGGCCGGTTCAACCGCCGGACGCGGCCGGGAATACACCTTCTCGGTAACCAGGCGCTTTAACGCGTGAATGTTGATCGGCTCATCAACCTGTCCCCGATTACAGGCCGTCTCGCACCGGTGATTGCAGATCCGCCCGCAAATCCCCGGAAAGGGATTGTCCATCTTGATCACGCGCAAGGCGTCGTCCCAGCGCCCCTCGCGGATCAGCGCAATGTACCCTTGGGCTCGCTGGCCGGCTGGACAGGCATCCCGGCAAGGCGCGATTCCCCGCTTGTCGATCGCATAAGCATTGGGAACGGCTTGAGGGTAAAGTTTGTAGGCGGCGCGACGCTTTGCCAACCCTTCGTTGAAGCGGTCGGGCACAATCACCGGACAGACGCCCGCGCAATCACCGCAAGCCGTGCACCTGGCAGGATCGATGTAGCGGGGCCGGCGCAAGACGCCGACCGTAAAGTCGCCCGCTCGGCCGGTCAATTCCTCGACGGTGGTATCGGTCAGGATCTCGATATTGGGGTGACGGCCGGTTTCGACCAGCTTAGGTGAGATCGTGCACATGGCGCAGTCATTCGTCGGGAACGTCTTGTCCAGCTGCGCCATTTTTCCGCCGATCGCCGATTTAGCTTCGACAAGGTAAACCCTGAATCCCTGCTCAGCCAGATCGAGCGACGCCTGCATGCCCGCGATTCCCCCTCCGACGACCATGACAGCGCCGACTGGAACGGTGGCGGAACGTGCAGTTTCAGCGATGGAGTTGGTGATACTTCCCAACTACGGCCTCCCGAGAAGGGTTCAAGGGTTCAAAGGTTTGAGCGGTTGAAAGGTTGATCGGACGGGTCGGACCGATCGGTCGGATCCGACCAAGACCCCTGAACCTTTGAACCCCTGAACCCCTGAACCCCTGAACCCCTGACCCCCTGAACCTTTGAACCTTTGAACCTTTGAACCCCTGAACCTATTTCGTTGCTCTTCTCCCTCGAAACCCTTCCTGTTCTTCCTCTCTCGCTGCCTGTGCTGCTCTTCGGAGCTCGACCTCCTTCAGTTTCAGCGGGCTGGGTCCCAGTTCCCTGATCCGTGCGGTCATCGCCCGCGCGGCGTCGGCGAAAGCGTGAGCCTGGCTTCCCGAGACGAAAAACATGTCCAACCGATTTCCCCCGATGCCGATCTCGTCGAGGAGCTTCTTGGCTCGGTTCACCCTGGCCAGCCCGCGCTCGTTACCGCGCACATGGTGGCAGTTTCCGAGCGGGCAGGCGACCAGGTAAACGCCGTCTGCACCTTGCTCGAAAGCCGCCAGCAGATACCTGATGTCGGTCTTCCCGGTACAGGGAAGGCGAACGAACTTGACGTTGGCCGGATACTGGACTCTCAAGGCGCCGGCCGTGTCGGCCGCCATGTAGCCGCAGTAGCCGCAGTAGAAGGCCGTAATTTCGGGCTCAAAAGAGGGGTGAACCGATTGACTTCTCATAAACCAGTCTTTACTGCCAGGCGCCCAGGCCCTTGATGCTCGTGAGCATCATTTGCGTGTCCGAAAAGTTCTGGAGCTGAATCGCATTGGCGGGACACTCTCCCGTACAGGTGCCGCATCCCTGGCATAGCGCCGAATCAATGAACGCGGCTCCGCCCAGCCCGCCCACGCCCGTACGGCCTTCCTGCTCAATCACCTGCGGAATGCCGAAGGGACAAGTGCGGGTACAGGTCAGGCAGCCGACGCATTTTGCCGGATCCACTTGGGCCACGACTCCACCCAGGTACAGCGTTTCCTGGGAAAGCACGCTCAAGGCCCGGCCGGCCGCAGCTAAAGCGTGGCTGATGCTCTCCTCCAGAAACTTGGGGTAGTGTGCCATGCCGGCGAGAAAGATTCCGTCGCGCATGAAATCCATGGGGCGCAGTTTCAGTTGTGCTTCCTCAAAGAAACCCTCACTGGAAAGCGGGATTCGCAACATCCGGGCCAGGTCTGCCGTGTCCGCCGGCGGAGCGATGGCCATGCTGAGCGGAACGAGATCGGCCGACAGGACCAGCTCGCGCCCGAGCGCCTGGTCCTGGACGCGGACTCTCAGCTGGTTTCCCTCTGAAACCACCCGCGGCAGCCGGTCATCCGAGTAGCGTACAAACACCACTCCGTGGCGGCGGGCTTCCGTGTAAAACTCCTCGCGGAAACCGTAGGTGATGATGTTCTTGTGCAGGATCGTGACGTTGCAGGAGGGATTGAACAACTTGAGGCGGATCGCGTTCTTCATGGTGTTCGTGCAGCAGATCCGCGAACAGTATTCCGCCATCCCTTCCTGGCGTATGCACTGAATCATCACGACGTTTTTTAAAGCAGCAATCTCCTCCGGGCTGTGAATGACTTTTTCCTCGAGCTGGCGCTGGGTAATCACTCCGGGAAGCTTGAGGAGCGGATGGTCCCGGGTTTCCCGCGCCCCGGTCGCGAGCACGATGACCCCGTGTTGTACCGAGAACTTATCCGTCGACCCGTCCTGACGCCTGGTTGCCACTTGTGTCCGGAAGTTTCCGATATGCCCCGAATGGGCCACGACTTCGGCCCGGGTGTGTGTGGTGATGTTCTGGTGGCCACGCACCCGGTTGATCAGATCACGCAGCAGGCGCTGCGGGTTGTAGCCCTCCGCCACGTAATAAAGGTCGAGCAGATTTCCGCCCAGTCGTTCCGCGCGCTCAACGAGGTGCACCTCGTACCCGCTGTCCGCAATCGCCAGCGCGGCGGTCATACCTGCCACACCTCCGCCGATGACCAAGGCAGCGGGAAGACATCGGCTTTTTTCCCGGCTGATCGGCTGCGCGACCGCAACCCGGCCGACGGCCGTCCGGACCAGCTCGGTTGCCTTTCGGGTGGCCAGTTGCGGCTGATCGGCGTGAACCTGAGCGCATTGCTCGCGCAGATTGACTGTCTCGAGCAAGTATGGATTCAGTCCGGCCTGGAGCAGTGTCCGCTGAAAGACAGCTTCGTGCGTCCGGGCGCTGCAGGCGGCTACCACAACGCGGTTCAGGGAAGCCTCCTCGATCCGCTGTCCGATCCGGTCCAAGCCGTCCCGGAAGCAGGCGAAATCAACTACGTCCGTGCTTGCAACGCCTGGCAGCTGGCTGCTCCTGGCGCGCACCTCCTCCAGATGCACGCTCTTCCCGATTGTTCCCCCGCAGGAACAGATGACAACCCCGGTGCGGGGCGGCTGGCCGCGCACGTCTTTTTCAGGAGGGAAGCCATCGACGGCCAGGAACGGCCAGGCGCGCGTGAAGGCATGAGTATGCAGGCGTTCGTTCAGGAAACGCATGACTTCGGCAGCCGCGCCGCTGGCGTCAATGACCGTCTCGACGATTTCCTTGGGGGACGAAAAGGCGCCGCATACAAAAACGCCGGGCCGGGTGGTCTGCAACGGGGCAAACTTGTCCGTCTGGCAGAAGCCGTGCGCGTTCAGCTCAATGTCGAGCACCTCCGACAAATGGCGGGCGGTTTCGGGAGGTTGCAGCCCGGTTGCCAGAACAACCAGCTCAAACCGCTCTTCCCTGACCTGGCCGGAGACGTCGGCGAAGCGCAGAATCAGCTCCTTCGTCTCCGGATCCTCCCGGACGGCGGAAACGCGACAACGCTGGTATTCAATACCGTGTCTCTCGCGCGCGCGGGCGCTGTATTTGTTGTATTCCTTGTTGAAGGCCCGCTCGTCCATCAGGAAGATGCTGCATTTGATATCGTGACCCAGTCGCTGCTTGGCGAGAATCGCTTCCTTGGTCGCGTACATGCAGCAGATAGACGAGCAGTACGTATTCTGTTGATCGCGAGAGCCGATGCATTGCAGCCAGGCGATGGATTTAGGCGGCTGTCCGTTGGAGCGCCTGCGGATCGCGCCCTCGGTAGGCCCCGATCGACTGGCCAGGCGCTCGTATTGCATCGCGGACATAACGTCGGGATAGCGCCCGTATCCGAGCTCCTCCAAGACGGTGGCGTCAAAAAGGTCAAATCCGAGCGCGAGGATGATAGCCCCGACCTCCACGTTCATCAGGCGAGGCTGCTGATGCAAGTCGATTGCCTTGGTGGGACAGACCTGCACGCATTTGCCGCAGCCGTCGCAATACGGGCCCCGATCAACCGAGTAGGAATCCGGGATGGCGCGCGCCGACACTTTGAAAATTGCCTTGCGCGTGCTCATTCCCAGCTGATAAGAGTCGGGCAGCTCAATCGGGCACACCTCCGAGCACAGCCCGCAGCTCGTGCACCTGGCCGGATCCACGAAGCGCGGCTCCTGACGCAAGCAAACGGTGAAATCACCCGCCTGGCCTTGGACGTCCACCACGCGCGTGTATGTAAGGATTTCGATGTTGGGATGCTGGTTGTGCTGGATGTAAGCGGGAGAGATCGAAGGACGAGTACAGCCGTAGCCGTGATCCGAGGTTCCGCGGCACAGAACACAGTCATGCTGGGGGAACATGAAACCGAGCTGTGCCACCCGGCCGCCCAGGCAGGCGGTCTGCTCAACCAGGTACGCCTTAAGCCCTGCGTCCGCCAGGTCCAACGCCGCCCGCATTCCGCTGATGCCGCCACCTACCACAAGAGCCGCCGCCGGCTTGGCCCTGACCGCCTCACGATTCATCTCAAAAACTGCCTTTCAGCTTTACAAAAGCATCCAGTTCGTGCATGCCTGAATCCGCAATGCAGTCTACCAGAGCCCCGGGAAAATGCAACAGCGACAACACCGCAGTAAATACTTTGCTGGGATTGATTGGCGTGTAAACGCCTCTGAGACAGAGCCGCAAGCGCAGCGTCTTTTGCGGAGCGCGTCGGGTTCGTCCCGTTTCGATCGATAAACCCGTAAACGGCATACACCCGACGCGCCCCGCTGGAAAGCGCTGCGCTTGCGGCTCTGTCTGGCTGGTTGCGCCGGGTCGGTATCCGCTACAAACACGTAACCGCTCAGTTTTCTGCGAGCGAAGCGGCAGGCGCTTTTGGAGTTCATCATGC
>JBHGBF010000096.1:0-17904 GCA_041946865.1 Acidobacteriota bacterium
CACGCTTTCAGCGTGATACAGCCACACAGCAGCGGTTCCTGTTGATTCATCTGTATACTGAGGGGGTACCCCCGTGGGGTTTGGGCTTTACCGATCGACGAGCGTGAAAGCCTGCAGTCGACACAGCCGCAAGCGCAACGCGTCGAGTGAGGACCGGGCCGGACCAAGCCGGCTGAACCCTCTCGCTCCAGACGGCTCGGCCGACACATTCCGCACAAAAAGAGACGTTGCGCTTGCGGCTGTGTCGTCTATGTAAAAAGGCCGGCGCCGCTCTATTACATTTAAGGCTACCGGGAGCCCCGATTGGCTCCCGGCAGCCGGGGGGAAGAAAGGAACGACCGACGCTGATACTGAAGGCAAGAGATGTGCCAAATGGTCGGGCCGCTCTAATGCCTGTCCTGCCTTCGCCGTTCACCACCCGGTTGGCAGGCAAACCGGTAAACATTCCCGGTTCTGAAAAGCAAAACTCGCATCGCTCTGATACACCTTAATTTAAAGTTTTGCATGATGAGGGATAAATTTCCCGGTTCTCAAGCCCGCTCCTCTTGAATCCGCGGATAGCGCTCCACAGAAAGATCGACTTCCGGTTTCACCGACCAGCCCGTCTTCAGCCCTACGACGAAGATCCCCAAAGCCACTGCTCCGAGCGCGAAGATCGTGTCACCAATGACCCGCAGCCAGCGAATCGTTTCCAGCGGCGGCTGCTGCATGAACTCCATCGACCGGGAATCCCAGAGGCCCTCGTTGACACGTAACCGCTCTCAATGGGCAACTGCGGTTCGAAAAAGCCCGCCTAAAGGCCGCCTAAAGGCGGCACAACAACCAAGAGTGAGGGGTTACTTCCGCGAGTTGTTGCCAATTTGTCTGTCTCTCAGTTTCTTTGTAGAATTCCTCATTTTGGAGGAATGATGATCATTGCGGATTTGGCTGAAATCCCAGGCAGGACTTATCCCGCGCGTCGCCGCACCCAGAACCTGGTCGGCGGCGCCTCACCAGTCCAGGCCAGAAACTTCAGTATCGGCCTCGTGACACTTGAGCCGCATGGCGGGCAGGTTCCATGGCACAATCAGGAACAGGAGGAGGTGTACTTCATTTGGCAGGGAAACGGCGAGATGTGTCTCGGCGAAGAGCGCCAGACCGTGAGAGCCGGACAGGCTGTCTACATCCCGCCGGGCGTTTTCCACCAGCTCACCAATACCGGATCCGAACCGATGAAGATGATGTACTGCTACGGACCGGCGGGAGACGTCGCCCACTGGCGGCAGGAGCTGGATGGCTCTCTCCCCCGGGCGGGTATCGAAGCGCCCCCTCTTCCCGAAGGCGCCTATCCCCAGTGCACCAGGAAACCTGAACAGTAGAAAGTAGAACAGCAAAGGACCAGACGATGGCAAGCACTAAGACGCATAAAGTCGGAATCATCATGAACGGGGTGACCGGGAGGATGGGAACCAACCAGCACCTCATCCGGTCTATACTCGCAATCATCAAACAGGGCGGTGTCCGCATCGGGGACGAGGAAGTGATCGTTCCCGAACCCATGCTGGTGGGTCGCAACGCGGCTAAGTTGCAGAGACTGTGCGCCTCTACGGGCGTCACAAGGTGGACCACGGATCTCGACTCGGCCCTTTCCGACGCTCATTACCCGGTTTATTTCGATTCGCAAACCACGAATCTGCGGGTTCAATCGGTCTGCAAGGCGATCGAGGCCGGCAAGCACATCTACTGTGAAAAACCGACGGCTGGGACGACCGACGAGGCCTTCAGCCTCTATCGCCGAGCCCGACAGGCGGGAGTTAAGCACGGCGTCGTGCAGGACAAGCTCTGGCTCCCCGGTCTGCTTAAGCTAAAGACGGTCGCGCAAACGGGCTTTTTCGGGAAAATCATTTCGGTACGCGGTGAATTCGGATACTGGGTGTTCGAGGGAGACACGGTTCCTGCTCAGCGCCCCTCCTGGAATTACCGAAAGGAAGAGGGCGGGGGCATCATCCTGGACATGTTCGCCCACTGGCGCTACGTGCTCGACAATCTTTTCGCGCCGGTCAAGTCCGTTTCCTGCGTAGCCGCCGTTCACGTCGACAGGCGTTGGGACGAGCAAGGCAAGCCCTACAACGTCGATGCAGAGGACTCCGCCTACGCCACGTTTGAGCTGGGAGACGGTATTATCGCTCACTTCAATTCCTCCTGGGCGGTCCGTGTGCGGCGGGATGACCTCCTGACCATACAGGTCGACGGAACCAAAGGATCCGCGGTCGCCGGCCTCCGTCAATGCTGGACTCAGTCCTATGCCGCCACCCCGCGGCCCATCTGGAACCCGGACATCGAGAACCCAATCAATTTCCAGGCCGCATGGTCCCCGGTCCCGGAATACCAGTCCTACGACAATGCTTTCAAGACCCAATGGGAGTTGTTCCTGAAGCATGTCGTCACCGATGCGCCTTTCCCCTGGGATTTGCGAGAGGGGGCGAAAGGAGTGCAGCTGGCCGAGAAAGCGATGGAGTCCTGGCAGAAACGGTGCTGGGTGGACGTGGAGGAACTGGATGTGTAAAGCAGCTTGTCCATGAACCAACATGAACCAACACGAACCAAGGCGTGCGAAAAGGGTCATGGTTCGTCTTGGTTCGTTGGTTCGTATGGGTTCGTGGACCCGCTGCTTTGCACCTCCGACGCCTGCACGACCCTCATTGTTCGATCACCCACTTTTTCCGCATCCACAATTAACGTTCGCCCGAGCAGCAGATCGAGGCTGTTGATCTGCCGCCGGATCTCGCGGTTGGCCTTGCGCTGCTCGGGTTCGGTTTCCTTGCGCATGGTTCTGATGGAATAGAGGCGAAACAGAGGATAGAAGACCAGAAAGCCGGCTGCCGACCGTCTCCACAGGTCGGTCGTAACCTTCCTGACCTTGAATCCGGAACTGTGCAGCATGTATCGGACCTGGTAAAACGTCACCGGATTGATATGGTCGAACACCGGCAGGTGGCTGAATTCGTTGATCGGGCGCGGGCACAGCGAATAAAAACCTGAAAAGAAGTACTTTAGCCGCGAGGCGAGATTGAGGATGTTCGGAGTAGAGAGGATAAAGCGCCCTCCCGGTCTGAGTATCCGATGACATTCGCGCGTAAACAGAAACGCGTTTTCCAGATGCTCGATGCCTTCCAGGCAGACGACGTAATCGAGTGCCCCGTCAGCCACAGGCAGAGGCTTGTTCATGTCCATGAACGAGCATTTGATCCCCTGCGCCTTAAAGAAATGAGGATCGATGTCTCCCGCCACGACCTCAAACCCCAGGTCTTTCGCAACAACGGAGAGGGCGCCCTCTCCCGCCGGCACATCCAGAAGCCTGCCCCGGGGCAGCTCGTCAAGAACGGCCAGCACGCGAAGAAACGTCTTCCCGTGGGCAATGATCTGAAATCCAGACGGGATGTAAATGGATGACATCAAGATAGCCCGCCGTTACTGCAGGCACGGAGGACTGCCGGTCCCATATACCTGCACTCGCGGCTCACCCCCGCAGTTTGGCCAGCAGCAGCTCATTCACGGCTTTCGGATTGGCCTGGCCCCGGGTCTCACGCATAACCTGTCCGACAAAGAACCCGAGCAAGCCCTCTTTTCCGGACCGAAAGGCCTCCACCTGCCCCGGATTGGCTTGCAGCACCCGATCGACGATCTGCTCGATCTGGGCCTGATCTGTGATCTGCCTGAGCCCGGAGGCCGCGACAATCTCTTCTGGGTCCTTGCCGCTCTGGTACATCTTTTCGAAGACCTCTTTCCCGATCTTGCCGGTAATGGATCCCGTTTCTATCAGCTTGATGAGCCTGGCCAGCTGGCCGGGAGAAACGCGGCTGGCCTCAATCTCGCGACCATCCTGCTTCAGAAACCGGGTCAGCTCTCCAGTCATCCAGTTGAACACCTGGCGCGGATGACCGGAGCTCTTCGCGGCCGCCTCGAAGTAATCGGCATAAGGACGCGTCTGCGTTACCTGCATCGCGTCTTCATCGGACAGGCCGTACTCGGCCACAATACGGGCCCGCCTGGCCTCCGGCAGTTCGGGAATCTCGCCCTTCAACTGATGCAGCCAGTCTTCGTCAACGACAACCGGGAGCAGGTCGGGATCAGGAAAGTAACGATAGTCGTGCGCCTCTTCCTTGGTCCTCATGGCAAAGGTCCGGCCGGCGTCGTCGTTCCAAAGGCGGGTCTCCTGCACGATCGTGCCGCCTTCGCGAAGGACGCGGATTTGCCTTTGAATCTCGTAATCCAGTGCTTTCTGAAGGAAGCGGAAAGAGTTGAGGTTTTTGACTTCGACCTTGGTTCCGAGTTTTTCTGCACCCGCCGGACGGACTGACACATTCGCGTCGCAACGCAGACTTCCTTCCTCCATGTTCCCGTCACACACGCCCAGGTAGAGCAGGGTCCGGCGAAGGTATGTCATGTAGTCATACGCTTCCTGTGACGAACGAAGATCCGGCGCCGAGACAATCTCGATGAGCGGCACGCCTGTCCGGTTAAGGTCCACGTACGTATCATCGCCCGGGACATGAATGGACTTCCCGGCATCCTCTTCCAGATGCACGCGGATGATGCCGAAGCTCTTCGACTGATAATTCGTGATGTGCCCGGTCTTCTGTCTCTCCCCGGTCATCAGAGTGACTCGGCCGTTGTGGGCCAAAGGCAGTTCATATTGCGAAATCTGGTATCCCTTGGGAAGATCCGGGTAGAAGTAGTTCTTGCGGGCAAAGACAGACCGGGTGTTGATGCTGCAACCCAGGGCCAGGCCCGCCTTGATGGCCATGGCCACCGCCTGGCGGTTTAAAACCGGGAGAGCGCCCGGCAAACCGAGACAGACCGGGCAGGTATTGGTGTTCGGCGGGGCCCCAAAACGCGTACTGCATCCGCAAAAGATCTTGCTTTCGGTCAGCAGTTGCGCGTGAACCTCAAGGCCGATAACAGCTTCGTATTCCATGAGTCCTGCTCATGTTCGTGCTCGTGCACGGGCTCGAGCACGAACTAACTGATCATTGCCACAATGCTCAGTAGTTCCGCCAGCGCCTGCGGGTCTTCGCCCGCAAGCGGGATCCAGTGCATGTCCTCCTCCCGGCGGAACCACGTCATCTGGCGTTTCGCGTACCGGCGGGTGTCGCGCCGGGTCAATTCAATAGCCTCCTCGCGCGTGATCTCTCCCTTCAGGAACCGGACGACGGCGCGGTAGCCGAGAGCTTCAAACGCCTTGAGATCTGGGGAGTAGCCCTGCCGGAGAAGAGCGGCCACTTCCTCGACCAGACCGGATTGGAACATCTCCTCGACGCGGCGGTTGATTCTAGCATACAGGTTCGAACGGGGTAAATTCAGGCCGATCTTCACAATCTGGAGTTCTTCGAAGGGCTGCCGGGCCGGCTGCAAGCGACTGATGGGCGCCCCGGTGGCGAAAAACACCTCCAGCGCCCTGACCAGTCGGATCCGGTCGGCCGGCTCGATTCGCGCCGCGGCCTCCGGATCCCGTTTCTTTAGCAGTTTATGCAGATACGGGCTGCCCCGTCGATCGGCTATCTGGTGGAGTCGTTGGCGCAATTCCTCGGTCCGACTCGGGCCCTCGAAGACGCCTTGGAGCAGGGCGCGCAGGTACAGTCCCGTCCCTCCGACCACGAGAGGGGTGCGACCCCGGCCTGCTATCTGCCTGCAAACCTCACGCGCCTCCTGCATGTACCGGCCGGCGCTGTACACTTCGTCGGGCTCGATCACATCGTACAGATGGTGGGGAACGAGGCTGCGCTGGTGGTCGGTTGGTTTGGCTGTCCCGATTTCAAGCTTCCGGTAGAGCTGCATCGAGTCGCAATTGACGATTTCGCCTCCCAGAACCAGCGCCGCTTCAGTAGCGAGAGCGCTCTTGCCGCTGCCTGTAGGACCAGCAAGGGCAATCAGTTTCGGGCGTGTCGCTGCCGGTTTCAATGGTTTCTTTTCAGGTCGATGTCGTGGTAGTAGTGTTTCAGAATCCGCTCGTAATTGTACCCCTTCTGGGCGAGCTCGACAGCGCCGAACTGGCAGAGGCCGACGCCGTGGCCCCACCCCTTGCCCTTGACAGAGATCTCGGTGATGTTCCCTTTGTGGTCCTTCTCGGTATCCAGATCAAGGATATAGTTGCTGCGCAGCCCCAGCGTGAAACGGATCTGGTTCCCCTTAAGAAGCGCGTCCCCTTCGCTGCCGGCCAGCTTCATTTCAATGACCCTTCCGGAGACGCCTCGCTTGACCGGCTCGATTTTCCGGAGGCGGCCGAAGCGTGAATTCCGATTCAGGACGGCTTCGATTTTTGATCCGAGGCATCTGGTCTGCCAGGAATGGAAGGGGCTGATCTCATCGGAGCATTCGACCCCGCCCTTCAAATACGGCAACTCTCTCTGAAACATCCCGACGTACGACTCGGTCTTCCCGCCGCACGTCGAGGAATAGACGGCCAGGATCACCCGGTTGTCGTAGGTCGCAATGATGCCGCGGGTCTCGGCTATCGCCCGGTCCGTCACAGGGTGTTCCACTTTCACGCCGCTGTAAACCTGGGAGCGCTCGTCGGCATAGACATCGAAGCCCCGCTTGACGTTAAAGCCGAGATGGTAGAAAGCGAAGGTGCGGGCAGCCACCGTCTGGGCCTTCAGAGCCTCCAGCTGCGGGAAACGCGACGGGTGCAGCTCGTTCGGGACCGTGCCGCGAAGGTACTCCTCGAGGTCCACTTCGTTGACCGCTACAGGGACCGACAAGGGATTCAGGAACACCTCAATCGAGCCGCGATAGGCCAGGCCATCGATGATCAGCGGCCGAGCGTCGTCGGCCGGGTCGAGCCGGAAGCCGCTGCCTGATCCTATGACCCTGCTGGACTCCCCTTCGCCATTCCGCAGGACAATCTGCCTGCCCACGGCGCGTGCCGCAATCACGGCCCCAAGAGTTGACCCCTTGACCGTAAGGTTTGAGAAGTTTTCCTTAAGCAGCAGTCGGATCCGGGGGGTGCGCACCCCAGCCTCCAAAGGCAACGGACGTTTCTCAGGCAAGCGTTTTTCCGCTTTTCCAGGCGAGGGCTGGGTCCGGGGCGGGAGGGGCGGCGGTCTCTTCTTCCCTCCGCACGACGGCAGGACGGCCAGGAGCAGCAATGCGGCGATCAGTGCCAACAAACAACGTGGATAACGCGAATCTGTTCGGGTGGCTCGCGTTACTCGTTGGGTCGAACGCACGACTTACCTCCGCGCCGCCTCCAGAATTTTCAGCGCCAGAGCGAGCGCCTCTGCGCCCTGCTCTCCGGAGCAGGCCGAAAAATCCTGACTGCTGTCGCTGTCCCGGGACACGGCGCGGACGAAAGATTCAATCTCGAGCCTGAGAGGCTCCCCCTTCGTAATCGGTAAAACCCGCTCTTCGACTCTCTTCCCGCCCGCGGCATCGACGAGGCTGTACATCTCTACTTCCTGTCTGAAGAAGTCGAGAGACACGTAGTCATGAGGCTGAAAAAAGCGAAATTTGCGAACCTTGTCGCGGGAAACGCGACTCGCGGTGATGTTCGCGACACACCCGTTTTCAAACTCCAGGCGCGCATTCGCGATGTCGATGCGCGGTGTCAGAACCGGGATGCCCACAGCCCGCACTTCAGACACCTGACTGCGACTCAGCCGCAAGACCAGGTCGAGATCGTGGATCATCAGATCCAGGACGACGTCGATGTCCAGGCTGCGCGGGACGAAAACCCCGAGGCGATGGGCCTCGAAAAAAAGCGGGTGCTTCAGGAAAGGGAGGACGGCGCGCAGGGCCGGATTGAACCTTTCAGACTGTCCCACCCTCAGCACGCGGCCGTTACGGACAGCAGCCTCCAGAAGCTGATCGGCCTGCTCGAGCGTCGCCGCAATCGGCTTCTCGACCAGGACGTCGAGCCCTGCCCGGAGACACTCGGCCCCGAGGCGGGCATGCTGCTCGGTGGGCGCCGCCAGGCTGACCGCCCGGACCCGATCGAGGATTTCATGGAAGTCGGTGCAGGCCTCACACTCGTACTTTGCCGCGACCTCCCGGGCCCTGTCCTCCCGAATATCGACGACCGCGACGAGCTGGGTCTGCGGGAGTTGATGATAGATACGGGCGTGGTGGGCGCCCAGTGCACCCGCGCCAATGACAGCCACTCTGAGAGGTGAGGACACAGTTATTCCGCAGTAATCGTCATTTTCAGCCGGTCGGCAGCCGCCGAGAATTCCTGCCGATCGAAAATCAGCGTCTTCCCCGCGTCGATGGCCAGAGCCGAGACATGACACTCGTCAAAAACATCGAGGCTCTTTTCCCCGATCACCGGGACATCAAAACGCATGTCCTGATGGGCCCGGCTGACCTTGACCACGGTTAACGGCCTCCCACCCGCCAGAACGGCCGCCCGCCGTATCGTTTCGTCTGTCCCTTCCATGGCCTCTACCGCGACGACCGCTTGATCTTTTACCACAATCGTCTGACCGATATCGAGGCGGGTAATCTCCCGTGCGATTTCCCTTCCGTAGCGGATGTCGCGCCACTCGTCTTCGGTTGGATGGCGGCGCGTCAACACTCCGGCCGGCGCCAGCAGATGCCCGAGCAGGCAGGTCGAATCGAGCAGCTCGACGCCGTTTTTCTGGAGGACGTCGGCGATTGCGCCGATCAGCGCTTCCGTGTTCTTCCTGGGGAGTGACAGCAGAACTCCGAGCATCGTGAGATCCGGCAGGGAGGCGGCAATCCTGGATAATGAAAGCGGCGTTTCGCGCGAAAAGATCCGGTTGTGCTTTACCTGGCCCGCCATGATCGCCTTGTCCACGCCGGAGTCCTTGAACAGGCGCAGCAGCTTGCCCAGGTGGCCGAGCCCGAGCCAGTGGACTTCAACGTCCTTTTCAGGACCGAAGCATTTTTCGATTTCGGGCGACGTTTCTTCTTTGATGGCAGCGACCACAACCGGGATATTGCGCCGGACAGCTTCCTCGAGGACCAGGAAGGGAAAACGTCCATTTCCGGCGATCAGGCCGAGTTTGTGGAGATCGAGTGACATAACGTTGACGACTGTTTACAGCCGCGCAGGAAGCGCTCCGCTCTGTGAGGAACTGCTCACTTACCTGATAAATCCTCTTTCCGAGCTTTCGACGAACCGGATGAGAGCGGCGACGTCCTCGGTCTCCAGCCCTTGCATCCGGATCTGCTCGACAGCCTCCGTCACTCTGAGTCCTTTACGGACCAGGATCCGGTAGGCCTTTTTTAAAGCGTCGATCCGCTCCCGCGAAAATCCGCGGCGCTCCAAGCCGATGCTGTTGATGTCGTATGTCTTCGCCTCATTGCGGTCGCCTACAGTTTTCACAAAAGGAAGCGCGTCGCGAGTAATGACGGAGTACCCGCCGATAAAAGCGTGCAGTCCGATCCGGCAGAACTGGTGAACGCCCGTGAAAGCGCCGACCGTGGAGAAATCCGCAATATCGACATGTCCCGCAAGAGTGGCGGCGTTCGCCATGATGACGTGATCGCCGATAAGGCAGTCGTGAGCAATGTGAACGCCGGTCATAAGGAGATTGTGGCTTCCGACGGTGGTTCTGCCTCTGCCTCCGACCGTCCCGCGGTTAATGGTCACAAACTCCCGGATGGTGTTGTCGTCGCCGATCTCCAACCGGGTGCGCTCGCCGTGGTATTTGAGATCCTGAGGGGCCGAACCGATCGAGGACTGTCCCGCAATACGATTGTTGCGCCCGATCTGCGTGTCGCCTTCGATCACGCAGTGGGGACCCACCGTGGTTTGCTCGCCTATGGAGACGCAAGGTCCGATGACCGTATACGGACCGATGGACACGCCATCGGCCAGCCCAGCGCCGGGCGCCACGAGCGCGGTCGGATGAACTGAAACACTACTCATTTGCCGCCGCCTCAGCGAAGTCGCCACGGCTGACCATGGAGAACATGATTTCCGCCTCAGCAGCGATCTGACCGTCGACGTACGCCCGCCCGTGCAGCTTGCCGATTTTCGACTTGATCTTCAGCACCGTCATTTCGATCTTCAACTGGTCGCCAGGACGAACCGGACGCCGAAACCGGGCGTTCTCGACTCCGCTGAAAAACACCAGTTTCTTATCCCGGTCTTCAGCCGCCTTGAACACCAGGAACCCCCCTACCTGGGCCATGGACTCGAGGATGAGCACGCCCGGCATTATCGGGACTCCGGGGAAATGGCCGGGGAAAAACGGCTCGTTGATAGTCACATTCTTCAGCCCCACGATTCGCCGGTCGGCCTCAAACTCAACAATCCGGTCAACCAAGAGGAACGGATATCGATGGGGCAGGTATTTGAGCACTTCCTGAACGTCGAAAATCGTCGGCTTCATCTCCATGACCTCTATTCCCTCATCCTTCATCCTTCATCCTTCACCCTTCATCCTTCATCCTTCTCTTCAGTGCCTTCCATTCTTCGTAGATCTCTGGGAGGCGGCGCACAATGGACTCGATGCGCATGGCTCGACGGTGATCCATGGCAGGCTGGCCAGAGACGCTGGTCCGGGAAGGAACATCCTTTGAAACCCCCGTCTTCATCATGACTTTGACATCATCGCCGATCGTCACGTGATCCACAACCCCGGAATGCCCTGCAAATATGCAGTTGCGCCCGATGGTGACGCTGCCGGAGACACCAACCTGCGCAACCATTACGGTGTTGCTTCCGACTCGGCAGTTGTGGGCAATATGGACGTGATTATCGAGCTTGACTCCCTGCTCGATAATGGTGGCGCCGAAGGTTCCCCGATCGACACAGCTGTTGGCGCCTATCTCCACGTCATCCTCAATGATAACCGTTCCCGTCTGCGGAATCTTGACGTGACGCGAGCCGTCGAACACGTAGCCGAAGCCGTCCGCGCCGATCACGGTCCCGCCGTGAATCACGACGCGGTTTCCGAGTCGCACCCCGGGATAAAGCACGACGTTTGGATGAAGCACGACGTCATCGCCGACCACACAATCGTCCCCGATGTGTACGCCGGAGAAAACAGTTACCCGATTCCCAATAGCCACCCGGTCGCCCAGGCAGGCGAACGGGTAGATACACACCTCAGGCGTGATCCGGCAAGCCTTCCCGACGGATGCCAGGGGAGAAACGCCCTTGGCTTGAAAGGGCGTACGGTGAATGTATCCGAGAATCTGGGCGAAGGCGAGCTTGGGCCTGGTAACTTCCAGAAGCGTCTTGTTGGGAGAGGAAAAACCCGGAGGAACGATAGCGGCAGACGCCGGACACGCTTCCAGGCGCGCGAGATTCCGCCGGCCTTCGGCCCAGGTCAGATCCCCCGGACCGGCTGCCTCCAGAGGCTGAACCGCGCGGATCTCCAAGGTCTCGTCGCCACGTATCCGCCCATCCACAAGTTGCGCCAACTGCTTGAGTTTATACACGTGAAGAGTTTAGCATTTTGCGGGTTGGCTGGAGTCGCGTTGTCACACGCGGCACAGGTGTTGAAGAAGGTCCTCGGACAAGCGGTGTCCCGCCATCGGTTTGTAGTTCCGCCTTCAGGCGGGTCTTTGCAAAAGCAGATCCTGCTATGGCTTAGCTTTGAAAAGCCCGCTTGAAGGCGGGACTACGAACCGGTTGGCAGGCGCACTCTGGACCTTTACGCTCCCCACGACGCTCTACGGCTTGGCCGTCGGCGTTGGGGCGGGGGTCGCCGAGGAGGTGGCGGCCGGGGCGGCGGCTACTGGATGCTGCTGGTTGTAGGCCTTGATGATTTCCGGCGTCACATCCAAGGCGGCGGCCACGTAGGTGACGATCTGCTGGTCCTTCACGAAGATCGCCCCGAAACCGTTTTTCTCGGCGTAATCGCTGATGATCTTCATCGCCTTTTCGCCGATCGAACCCATAACCTCGTCCCGGCGCCGGGTGATTTCGCCCTGAGCGTCTTCCTGGAAACGCGTGAGCGCTTTCTCCTTCTCGGCGATGGTGTTCGCCATTTCCTGGCGGGTCTGCGGATTCAGGTTCCGTTCCTTCTGCGCCAGATCGTCGCGGAGTTTGTCGAGTTCATTCTTTTGCGTTTCGAACTGCGCCTGCTTTTCCTGCATCAGCTTGTTCAACCTGTCGAGCGCCTGTTTTCCCTCTTCGGTCCCGTAAAGAACGTCCATGGAATTCACAAATCCGATCTTGGAGGGAACGGGTGCCCCTGCGGGCTGCTGCGCCAGGCAAAACGTTAACGCTGGTAGAAGTACGGTAATCAGGGCAATCAGTTTTCTCATTCCTTCTCGGCTCTCCTTAAAAAAAGTTCAGAGGTTCACCCCGGGAACCTTTGAACCTTTTAACCTTCTAACCTTTGAACCTTTGAACCTTTGAACCTTTGAACGATTGAACCTTTGAACCTTTGAACCTTTGAACGATTGAACCTTTGAACGATTCCTAAAACGTGTATCCGACCGAAAACTTCACGCCATGGCGCGGTTCGTAGAGGGGGACTTCCACCCCGTTGAACACCATGGTCGTGTTCATGACCAAGGGATTATAAGCGAAGATCAGGCGGAATGGTTGGTTAATCATTGGCAAAAGGAACTGAACCTCGGCGCCGGTCGACATGCGCCAGACATTGTTAGTCTGCTCCTGCAACTCCACGACCGTGTCCTTGCCGAGAATTCTCAGCGTGTTCTTTCGCGTAACCCAGGCGTTGCCAAAATCGACGAACCCGGTGAGCTGCAGAGGCCCGGCAATCGGGATGCGGTACTCACCGGTCAACAGAGCACTCGTATCGCCTCCGACCAGGATCGGGCTTTCGGAGATGTTGGGCAGACCGGTCGCCGGATCGATGATAGGATTGCCACTGTCGTCCAGCTGCGGCGCCCGGGTAATCGCCCAAGGGCCGACGGAGCGTATATCAAACCCGCGCAGCGTGTATTCACCACCCGAGAAAATCCGCTCGAAGAAGGGCACGGTCATAGGACGTGCTACTGTCTCGCCAGGCGCCAGAGGCAGATTCCCAAAGGGAATGATATGTTGGAACTGCGCGCGCAGCGCGAAACTATTCCTTCCGCCACTGAGCCAGGGATCCTTGAAGAACTTCTGGTACTCCGCGTAGGGCCGAATAACGTTAAAATCGCCGCCCAGCGGACCGCCGGAAATCGGAACCTGCACGACAAAATAGCTGCCTTGCGTGGCGCCGTAGTAAGCATTCTTGCGGTTATACAGGAAACCCGGCGTGATTTCGCTCCGGATGATCCCCTTCTTGGCCGCGTCGATATCGCCGCCCGGAGTAAACAGCAGCAGCTGGTTGTAGGCGTAGTTCCTATAGCTTTCCGCCGGATCCGTGATTTTGATCGTCTGCAGGCTGTAGCTCATCTGGATGCGCGAGAAGCGGCCCAGGAACGGATAGCTCGCCGACACGTCAAAGCCGGTGCTGATCCGGGTGAAGAGAGGGACATTCTGGCTTGGCGAAATCAGGCCGTAAAACAGCGTGTAAGTATCGTACCGGTAGCGCTGGTTAAAGACAGACAAGCCGAGCGACATCCGCGAATCGAGGAAATACGGCTCGGTGAAGCGGAACATGTAGTTCGCGGTGCGGGTCCCGGTCAGCAGCTGAACATCGATCGTCTGTCCCAATCCTCGGAAATTGTTCGACTGGTAATTGATCCCGATGAAACTTCCGCTGATGCCGCTGACTCCGCCTGTCAGACCGATGGACTGTTGGCTGCGCTCCTTGACCTTGACCAGGATGTCGACGCTGCCGTCCTGGGGTCGCTTCATGACTTCGTAATCTTTCTCCTCGATCTTGTCGAAGAAACCAAGCTGGTTCAGGCGCAGCACCGACATCTCCAGGAAGTCGCCGTTGAAGAGGTGGGACTCTTCGAGGATGAACTCGCGGCGCAGAACCTTATCGCGCGTCTTCGTATTACCGGCGAAATTGATCCGGCGAACGATATATTGCTTTCCCTCGACCACTGAGATGCTGATATCGACCTTCTTGGTCTTGGGGTCAGGATGCATTTCCGGAATCGCTTCCATGTCCAGGAAGCCGTAACGGCCGTACAGCTTCTTCAAGTCCTCGTTGGCCTTTTTAATGTGGGTGTAGTTCACCACATCTCCAACGGTGACCTTGTACATGTTCTTTTCGACGAGATCCTTGGCGAAGTTCTTCAGCCCCTCGATCTTGAAGCTGCCGTAACGGTATTGTTCCCCTTCCTCAATCGGAATCGTGATGTAGTACTGCTGTTTGGTTTTCCGGAAACCGATCAAGAGCCCCTTGGGCGCTTCCACGATCTCGACCTTGGGATCACCGGCCTTGGCGAAGATGTAGCCTATCTCGCGGTATTTGGCGAGCAGGTTCACCTGGATGTCATATTCGAGTTTCTCCCCGATGTACTTATCCTGGCCCTTGAAAAGGGTAATAGGGCCGCGCTCCTTGGTGAGTTGGAGCGCTTTGCGCAGCTCGCCGTCGCTCAAGACCGTGTTGCCTTCGAACTGAATATCGCCGATCCTGACCTTGGGACCTTCCTCGATCTTGAAAATCAAGTTGACCGCAGCCGCTGTGATCTGCTCGGTCTCCACCTCTACCCGCCCGAGCGGCCGGCCATTCAGGTCAAGCAGAAGCTTCAGCGCCTTGCGGGCCTTGGGGATCTTTGCCTCATCGTAAGGCGAATCCTTGGTGAGGCCGACTTTCATGTCCCGGAATTTCTCCAGAACATCAGACTCCTTGAAGGACTTCATTCCACGGTACTCGATATTGCGGATCAGGGGGCGTTCCTTCACCTCGAAAATCACGATCACGCCGATTTCGCCCTGCTGAGTCTTGACTTTGGCGTCCTCGAACCAGTTGGTATTGAGGATGCTCCGATAGTCCCGAAGAATCTGGTCCTCGTTGTAGATGTCTTGTTTCTTCGTCTGGACATAATAGAGGATCGTGCTTTCCTGGATTCGCCGGTTTCCGACAATCCGCACGTCCTCGATCTGTTTGGGCGGCTGGGTTTGGGCCCAAAGGCCGGGACTCAGGAGAGCTGCGAGAATCAGCGCGCTCACGGCCGAGGCCACAACACGCCGCTCTTTGGGTTGCAGTCCAGGATTGGTCCTGATGGAGTCAGCGGAAACGCTCATTCGCTCCTCTTCTTGGAAAATTCTGAAGGGAATGATGATAACACAGGTGGCGCATTTGCAGGCAAGCTGCACGGTTAGGGGGGCAGGGTCAGCGACGGTCGTTTCTGACAGAGCCGCAAGCGGAGCGTCTTTTGCGGAGCGCGTCGGGTGTGAGCCGGTTCCACCATCGTCGAGGGTTGGAGTCTGTAGACAGCCTCAGGCGCCGCAAGACAGCAGGACACCTTCGCTCTTCGAGCCTTTCGGCCGGTAATACAGCGCGCCATCTTTCAAATAGACGGCCAGAGTCTGCTTTTCTTTCAGTTTTCCCTGAATCATCAACTCAGAAACCGGATCTTCGATGTACTTCTGCACGGCGCGCCGCAGCGGCCTCGCACCGTAGCTTCGGTCACTACAGGTCTGGTCGATGATCCAGCGCCTGGCGTCTTCTTCAAGGTGAATATCGATCGACTTTTGCGCCAGGTTGTCGTTGACCTGGCCGAGAAGCAGCTCGACTATCTGCAGCAGATCGTCTTCGCTCAGCGACTCGAACAGAATGATCTCGTCCAGGCGGTTGATGAACTCCGGATTGAAGACCCGCTTGACTTCGTTCAGGATCAGGTCTTCGACCTTCTGACGTCCTGCCTCGGCCGTGGTCGTGAATCCGACCTGCGACTTGCTGGTGAGATAGCGGGCGCCGATATTCGACGTCATGATCAGAATCGTGTTTTTGAAGTCGATCGTGTTCCCGTGCGAATCAGTCAGCTGCCCGTCTTCGAACACCTGCAGCAGGATGTTGAAGATATCGAAATGAGCCTTCTCGATCTCGTCGAGCAGCACCACCGAATAGGGATTTCGTTTGATCTTCTCGGTCAGCTGACCGCCCTCCTCGTGCCCGATGTAGCCGGGAGGTGAGCCGATCAGCTTGGAAACCGAGTGCTTTTCCATGTACTCGGACATGTCAAAGCGGATCAAGGACTTCTCGCTGCCGAACAGGAAAGAAGCCAATGCCTTCGCCAGCTCGGTCTTGCCGACGCCGGTCGGACCGAGGAACAGGAAAGAACCCACCGGCCGGTTCGGGTTCTTCATGCCCGCGCGGCTGCGGCGGATCGCCCGCGAGAGCGCAGAGATCGCCTTGTCCTGACTGACAACCCGCTTGTGGAGCTCCTCCTCCATGCGCAGCAGCTTCTGCGTCTCTTCTTCCTGCAGGGCGGTGACCGGAATCCCGGTCCAGCGGGAAATTACCTGCTCGACCTCGTGCTTTCCCACCTGTGGAGGCACGCGGTTCTTCAACTTCCATCGTTCTTTGATCTCCTGCAACGCCTCGCGTTCCTGGAGTTCCTGGTCTTTCAGCTTGATGGCCCGGTCGAATTCCTTGGTCGAAATGGCATGGTCCATCTGCCTGACGATGACTTTGATGCGCTTCTGAATGTCCACGACTTCGTCAGGCAGAGTGGTATTGTTGAGCTTGACCCGCGCCCCGGCCTCGTCCAGAACGTCGATGGCTTTGTCAGGCAGGAAACGGTCCGGAATGTAACGGCTCGATTCGTACACGGCGGCATGAATCGCCTCGTCGGTATACTCTACCTGGTGGAAACCTTCGTAACGGTCCTTGATCCCGTAGATGATCTCCAGGGTCTCCGCCTCGCTCGGCGGCGCGACCTTGATGGCCTGAAATCGCCGCTCCAGGGCGCGATCTTTCTCGATCGAGCGTCGATACTCATAGGGAGTCGTCGCCCCGATGCATTGAATCTCTCCTCTGGAGAGAGCCGGTTTCAGGATATTGGCGGCATCCAGCGAGCCCTCAGCTGAACCGGCGCCGACCAGCGTGTGCAGCTCATCGATAAAGATGATGAAGTTCGGATTCTCCACCAGCTCCTTCATGATCGCCTTGAGCCGTTCCTCGAACTGCCCACGGTACTTGGTACCGGCCACGATCAGGGAAATGTCCAGGGCCAGCAGCCTCTTGTCATTCAACATGGCCGGGACTTCGCCGGCCACGACCTTTTGGGCCAGCCCTTCGACAATAGCCGTCTTGCCCACACCCGGCTCGCCGATCAAAACCGGGTTGTTCTTGGTCCGCCGGCACAGGATTTGGATCACACGCTCGATCTCAGCCTCGCGCCCGATCAGCGGATCGAGCGTCGCATTGGCGGCCGCCTCGGTCAAGTCGCGGCTAAACTCCGTCAGAATCAGCGAATCCTTCGGCTTGCTGGGAGCCGGCCGATCAGAGGTCGGCGCCAGCTCCTCGCGGACACGGGTGAGCCGCAACCCTTTTTCGTACAGGATGCTGGCAGCAAAAGATTTTTCTTCGCGCAAAAGACCGAGCAGCAAATGCTCCGTGCCGATGTAGTTGCACAATAATCGATCTGCCTCTTCGGCGGCATAGGTCAGAACTCTCTTCGATTCGTCACTGAGGGGAAGCTCAACCGACGTAGACACTTTTTCGCGAGAGGGGGACCGACCTTCGACCTGCTTCCGGATATTCTCCAGAGCAGTCTCTGTTCTGGGGAAGAACCGACTGGCAAGCGCCTTGTCCTCGCGCAGCAAACCCAACAGAATGTGTTCGGTTTCGATGCAGCGGGAGCCGAGCTGACTAGCCTCGTAACGAGCAAAGAAAATGACCCGCCTGGCCTTCTCCGTGTACTTCTCAAACATATCGCCCTTATTGTATATCTCTTGTCCCTATTTTACGGCAAACCAGTCATTGCTGATATTCTCGGAGAGGTTTGCCTGACTCAGCCTCACCCGCGCACCTCGGGACAGCATGACGGGCTATTCTCAAAGATGACTCGGGGGGTAAAGAAGTTTCTAGTGTAGTGTCTCGCAATTAGCTACACGTTACTGGTTTTGTTTAGGGCTTCGCGCGC
>JBHGBF010000097.1:0-17876 GCA_041946865.1 Acidobacteriota bacterium
AAAGCTCCGGCCTCTCTCCTCGTTGCTGCCACACTCCGAACAAAAAACTGAGGGGTTACTGCCCACCGCGCCTCAGTGTTTACTGCGGTTCGGTATTATGGTAGTTTTGGGTCTTTTCTGACGGAGGAAGGGCGACATTGATAGCTAAAGAGATTTTCCTGACCAAAGGTGTGGGCAAGCACAAAGAGCGGCTGACGAGCTTTGAAATGGCACTGCGCGATGCCGGGATAGCCGCCTTCAACCTGGTGCGCGTGTCGAGCATCTTTCCCCCCGGCTGCAAGCTGATCTCCAAGAAGCAGGGTCTTAACAAGCTCGAGCCTGGAGAGGTGGTGTTCTGTGTCATGAGCGAGGCGTCTACCAACGAGCCGAACCGGCTTGCCGCCGCTTCCGTAGGGATTGCTATGCCTCGCGACTCCGACCAGTACGGCTATCTCAGCGAGCACCACAGCCATGGCCAGACCGAAAAGGTGGCGGGAGACTACGCGGAAGACCTGGCGGCTGAGATGCTGGCCACCACGCTGGGAGTGGATTTCGACTCGAACCAAAGCTGGGACGAGAAGCGGGAAATCTGGAAGATCTCCGGGCAGATCGTCAACACCCGCAACATCACTCAGTCCGCTGTAGGGGATAAGGACGGTCTCTGGACCACCGTCATCGCCGCGGCGGTACTGATACCGAAAGATTAGAAGCCCTGCCTGCTGACTACCGACCGGCTGCCCGGCCTCACCGGGCGGCCTCTTTATCCTTCCAGTATCTCTTTCTCTTTCTGCCGCGCCAGAGCATCGATCTTCTCGATAAAGGAGTCAGTGATCTTCTGCGTCTCCTCTAGCCCGCGGTGTTCGTCGTCCTCGGAAATCTGCTTTTCTTTCAGGCTCTTTTTCAGCCGCTCGTTGGCGTCGCGGCGAATCTGCCGGATCGCTGTCCGGTGTTCCTCCGCCACCTTGCCCAGGTGTTTAGCCAGCGTCTGGCGGCGTTCCCGAGTCAGAGGCGGTATCGGAATACGGATGATCCGGCCGTCGTTTGACGGGGTGATGCCCAGGTCGGACGCCATGATGGCCCTTTCAATGGCGTGAATCTGGGAGGCATCCCATGGCTGCACGGTAATGAGCGTGGGCTCGGGAACGTGCAAAGTGGCCACCTGGTTGACGGGGGTAGGAGTGCCGTAGTAGTCGACAGTGAGGTGATCGAGCAAGCTGACCGACGCCCGACCAGTCCGGATCGACGCCATCTCGCGCGTCAAGTCGTCTACTGTTTTCTGCATGTGCTGTTTTGCGTCTGCCAAAATGTCTTTGATCATACGTGAATAAGGGAATGAAACTGCTGATGATCAGGTAATAACAGAGCCGACCTTGTTACCCAAGACCGCCTGTTTGATGTTTCCTTCCTTCTTCAGATTGAAAACGATGATCGGGAGCTGATTATCCTTGCAGAGGGCGATGGCGGTGGCGTCCATCACCTTGAGACCGCGTTCGAGGACTTCCTGGTAGGTCAGTCGGTCGAAGAACCTGGCTTGCGTGTTCTTGACCGGATCGGAGTCGTAGACGCCGTCGACCTTGGTCCCCTTGAGAATCACTTCGGCCTTGATCTCCATGGCGCGCAAGGCGGCCGCAGTGTCGGTCGAAAAATAGGGGTTTCCGGTCCCGGCGGCAAAAATGACGACCCGTTTCTTTTCGAGATGGCGGATAGCCCGGCGCCGGATGAAAGGTTCGGCGACTTCCGCGACGTTAATGGCGCTGAGGACCCGGGTGTAGATGCCGATCTTCTCGAGCGCCCCCTGAAGGGCCAGGGCGTTGATGACGGTCGCCAGCATGCCCATGTAGTCGCCCGTGGCCCGGTCAAAACCCGCGTCGCTCACGTTGACGCCGCGGATGATGTTACCGCCGCCGACGACAATGGCGATTTCGACACCAAGCGCGTGGACTTCCCGGATCTGGCGGGAAAGGGCATCCATCATCCCGGGATCGACGCCGAACGTCTGAAACCCCATCAGCGCTTCGCCGCTCAGCTTGATCATCACCCGGCTGTATTTCGGCCTTTGGATCTCGAGCGTCTCTCGGGCCGGGGCTTCCTTCACATCGGCAGTCTCGCCTGGCATTTTATTCCCCGCAAGTTACTTATTGACGACTGACACGTGAAACACGAAAGGACGAAGGATGAAGGATGAAGGACGTCGCGATTGACGTCCTTCATGCTTCATCCTTCGTTCGCGACTCCCCGCTTTCCTTCATCCTTCATCCTTCGTCCTTCCCTTGCTCCGAGCGTCAATCGCGGCTCAATTCGTGTCTTCCCCTACTTTGAAGCGCGCAAAACGGCGCACCGAGATGTTTTCCTTCAGTTTCGCGATCTTCGCCTTGATCAGGTCCTGGATGGTGATCTGAGGATCCTTGATGAAGGGCTGTTCGTAGAGGGCGATCTCGGAAAAGTACTTGTTCAGTTTTCCCTCGACGATTTTGGCGATAACCGGTTCGGGTTTTCCAGTTCCTTCGGCCTGTTTGCGGTAGATTTCCCGCTCCCGGTTCAGGTCAGCCTCGTTCGCGTCTTCGCGGCGCACACACAAGGGATTGGCGGCGGCGACCTGCATAGCGATATCGCGAACCAGTTCCTGGAAGTCGTCGGTGCGCGCCACAAAATCGGTTTCGCAGTTGATCTCGACCAGGACGCCGAGCTTGCCGCCGGCGTGAATATAGGAGGCGACCAGGCCTTCCCGGGTCTGCCGGCCGGCCTTCTTTTCAGCAGCTGCCAGCCCGCGTTGTCTCAGGATGGTCACGGCTTTCGACACGTCTCCGTCGGCCTCTGAAAGCGCCCTTTTGCACTCCATCATTCCCGCGCCGGTTTTTTCGCGCAGTTCTTTCACTTGTTCAGCGGTGATAGCCATGAATATCCTCCTGTGCCCTGTGTCCGGGTCAAATTTCTAGCCGCAGTTGACTGGCTCGCCCGACCGCAAGTGGGCGGCAAGCGCGGCGACCCGCGCCTGCTTCCCGGACGAAGAGCGCAGTCTTCAGCTCTGGTTCTGCTCGGGGTCGACCTTGGTGTCGGCCGAAGCCGCAGGTTCGGTCGCCTGAGGGACTTCCTTGCCGGGCTCAGCCGGGGTTTCGGCCGCCTTATGGTGGGAGCTCGGCCCTTTTTTTCGACTCACCTTCTTGACGTCGGGCGCCGGGGGTTCGGCGGTGGGCGCCGGCGTAGCGGCGGGCGCTTCAGCTTCAGCCGGTCCCTCGGAAGCCGCTTCCTCGGTCAGGGTGATTTGCTCTGAATCGTTCGCAATGTTTTTGGTTTCGGCGCGGTCACCGCGAATCACGGTCTCTTCCGCAGGCGCCTGCTGAGACCGTCTCGCGGCCTCCTTGGCCTCCTTGGCGGCCCGGCGTGCGGCCGCTTCCTTCGCGGCCCTTTCCTCGGCTTCCTTCGCTTCGGCCTCGGCCCGTGCCTGGTAGACCGCCTTGCCCGAAATAACGGCGTCCGCAATGGTCGACGCGAAAAGGCGCACGGCCCGCAGAGCGTCGTCATTGCCGGGAATCACGTAGGTGATGTCGTCCGGGCTGCAATTGGTGTCCACGATCCCGATGACCGGGATTCCCAGCTTGGCAGCTTCCTGAACGGCTATGGCTTCCTTGTTGGAATCGACGACGAAAATCGCCCCCGGCAGCCGGTCCATTTCTTTGATGCCGCGCAGATTCTTCTCGAGCTTCTTGCGTTCGCGCTCCAGCCGGGCGACTTCCTTCTTCGAGAGTTTCTCGTAGAAGCCGTTCGCCTTCATCGATTCCAGTTCCTTGTACCGCTTCAGGCTGTTCTGAACAGTAGCAAAGTTCGTCAGAAGACCACCCAGCCAGCGGTTGTTCACGAAGAACATGCCGCAGCGCTTGGCTTCCTCTTCGATCGATTCCTGCGCCTGCCGCTTCGTCCCGACAAACAGGACGCTCTTGCCTTGCGCCGACAGGTCGGTCACGAAATCCACGGCGCTTTTAAACAGCTTGAGCGTCTTTTGCAGGTCAATGATGTAAATCCCGTTCCGCTCGCCGAAGATGTATTCTTTCATCTTCGGGTTCCAGCGGCGGGTCTGGTGCCCGAAATGGACTCCCGCCTCCAACAACTGTTTTATCGAGATCGCAGTCAAACAAACCCTCCTGTTATCGCTTCGAGAATTGGAACCGTTTTCGGGCGCCGGGCTGTCCGTACTTCTTCCTTTCCTTGATCCGCGGATCACGGGTCAGGAAGCCCGCTTTCTTGATCCGGGGTCGCAGCTCCGGATTGAAAGTCAGCAAAGCGCGCGCAATGCCGAGGCGAGCGGCGCCGGCCTGTCCGGAAAAACCGCCGCCGGCAACATTGATATAGACATCGAACTTGTCGAGGTTCTCGGTCACGGCCAGCGGCTGGGTCACAACCATACGCTGTGTCTTATTTCGGAAATACTCCGAATAGTCAACATGGTTGACCACGATCTGGCCGGTTCCAGGCATCAGGAACACGCGAGCAGTAGAAGTCTTACGCTTGCCGGTTCCATAGTATTGTACTTTGTCCAAACCCTGTTCTCCTTAAAGGCTAAGCGGTTGCGGCTTCTGTGCCTGGTGCGGATGGTCGGCGCCTGCGTACACTTTCAGCTTGCGGATCAGCTTGTCGCCCATCTTGGTCTTCGGAAGCATGCCCCGGACGGCGTACTCCATCAGTCTTTCGGGATGTTTCTGAAACAGGTCCCGGGCCGTAATCTCCTTCAGCCCGCCCGGATAGCCGCTGTGAGAGCGATAAACCTTCTGTTCCCACTTTTTGCCCGTCAGCCGGATGCTGCCCGCATTGACCACCACCACAAAATCCCCTGTCTCCAGGAAATCGGTATAGTAAGCCTTTTCTTTCCCCATTAAAATAGAAGCGACTCGCGAGGCTACCCGTCCCAATACCTGGTCGGCCGCATCGATCACGTACCATTTACGCTCGATGGCGTCCACTTGAGGCACAAAAGTCTTCATACGTCCCCTTTAGCTTTCTCTCAGCAAAAGCGTAAACGCAAAAAATACAGGAAGTGCGCGAATGTGTCAAGCTTCTCCTCCCCCCGGTTTACCGCATGAGCAAATCCTTCAATATGTTACAAAAAGACGCAGTTTCGACGCCTCGATGTGACACCAGTCACTAGCGATCGGCCGCCGCCGGTATAGCATTCCTCGTGCGCCGCCTCCGGAAAAGGGAGAATTGAGAGTCGGAGACGGGGCAAATGCTCACCTAAATGTGGGCAGTTTTGAGTTAAGAACTTGACAACTATGGATTTTTCTCCAAGAATTTAGCCACCTTCGCATTCTGATTTGGGTTTTTCGGGGGGGAATACTCATGTTCTTTAGCGGATGGGGCGTCAAAGCCAAGCCTCTGGTCGGAATCGACATCGGCTCATCTGCTGTCAAAGTCGCTTCTCTCAAACGCGCCGGCAACACTTACCACCTGGAGAACCTTGGGATCGAATACCTTCCGCCCGACTGCATCGTCGATGGCGTGATCATTTCCAAGCTGCCTGTGGCGGATGCCATTGCCCGCATCTTCAAGAGCAAGGGGATCCGCAATCGCCACATTGCCACCTCCATCTCCGGCAGCTCCGTCATTGTTAAGAAAATTGCTTTGCCCGCGCAGATGGAGGACGAGCTGGAGGAGTCGATTCAATGGGAAGCCGAGCAGTACATCCCGTTTGACATCGGCGACGTCAACCTCGACTACCAGATCGTCGGCAACACGCCCGAGGGGAACCGGCTGGAGGTCATCCTGGTGGCGGCCAAACGGGAGAAGATTGCGGACCAGACCGGTGTCATCTCCATGGCCGGGAAGGTTTCCTCCGTCGTCGACATCGACGCCTTCGCCTTGCAGAACGTCTACGAGCTCAACTACGAACCCCAGGCGAACACAGTGGCGGCCTTGCTCAACATCGGCTCGTCCGTGATGAACGTCAATATCGTCCGGGGGCGCGAGTTTCTCTTTACCCGCGACATTGCCATGGGCGGGAACCACTACAACGACTTCCTGCAGAAAGAGCTGAACATCTCTTTCGAGGAGTCGGAGAACTACAAGCGCAACGGGGCCCCCACGCCGGAGCTCCAGAAGCGGACGCTTGCCACCCTGGCTTCGGTCTCGGAAATCCTGGTGCTGGAGGTCCAGA
Source organism: Acidobacteriota bacterium (assembly GCA_041946865.1). Taxonomy (GTDB): domain Bacteria; phylum Acidobacteriota; class UBA6911; order RPQK01; family RPQK01; genus RPQK01. The sequence goes on from JBHGBF010000097.1 coordinate 6,125, forward strand.
AGACCCTGGACTATTTCAAGACGACCAGCCGCCTGGAAGACATTCGTGAGATGTACATCAGCGGAGGCGCCTGCCGCACACCCGGTTTTCAGGTCTGTTTGCAGGAGAAATTCCAGATTCCGGTGACCTTCCTGAATCCCTTCAATCGCATTAAAGTCAACGAAAAAGCATTCCCGGCTTCGACAATCGAGGAACTTGCCAGCGATTTTGCGGTGGCAGTCGGTCTGGCTCTGAGGACAACTGGCCGATGATCAAGATCAATCTTCTCCGTGAGCCGCGGGCCAAGACCAAAGCAAGCTGGAGCCCCGAGAAATCCCAAGTCGGAATCTACGCGATCATCCTGATGGTCCTGGCAGTGGTCAGCATGGCATGGTGGTACTGGTACCTGCTCGGCCTGCGGACCGAGTACACCGCCGAGCTTGAGCAGTTGCGGCAGGAGAACCTGCGGCTGCAGGTGGTCCGCGGCGAGCTGATGAAGTTCGAGCGGCAGCGCAAGCTCCTGGACGACCGGATTGGCGTGATCGAGCGTCTGAAATCGAACCAGAAAGGCCCGGTCGTGCTCATGAATGCGATGATCGACAGCATCCCGGCTGAACCCCGGCTGTGGCTCGAAAGCGTCAGCCAGAAGGAAGGCCAGGTGTTGATCAAAGGTCAGGCGCTCGATGTGGCGTCCGTCGCCAATTTCATAACCAAGTTGAGCCTCAATCATCCCTTTAAACAGGTCGAATTAAACTCCTACGAAGAAGATAACGACAGGATCAAGTTCGAGCTCACTTGTCAGATTGTGAGGTAGGCCCGCTATGGCTCTCGAGAGTCTTTCCATCAGTAAACTGCCCCAGCGTACCCAGCTCGGCCTGCTCACGCTGGTCATGGCCGGCCTTTTTTTCGTCTTCTACAGCTTCTACATCCAGCCGCTCAAAGCGGAAGTCGATGCCATGGGAACCCAGCTCAACGATCTAAAAAGCGAAGTTCAGAAAGGCCAGATCGTGTACTCGCGGCTTCCGGAGTTCAAGAAACAGGTTCGCGAACAGGAAATCAAGCTGGCCACGCTTCGTTCCGTGCTGCCCGAGCGCAAGCAGACCGCGGAGATCGTTTCAGGGCTCGAGCAACTGGCTCGCGAATCACGCCTGCGGATCAAGAGCTTCCAGCCCCAGGGCACCATTCGCAAAGACTTCTACGAAGACTGGCCCATCCTGCTTTCCCTGGAAGGCAACTACGACAATCTGGGCCTTTTTTTCGAAAAGGTCAGCCAGTTCACCCGGATCATCAACGTCGAGAACATAACCATCAAAAAGGTCGATACGCCCACCCGAAATCGGACCATCAGCGCCACTTGCACCGCCACCACGTTCGTGTTCATAGAGCCGGACGCTGAGACGTCTGACACATCGCCCGGCGCACCCGGACCGGCCACCGCCGTGTCCCAACAGCGCAAACCGGGAGTTCCTAGCGAGGGCTAAGATGAAGGAAGGTAAACTTGCACTTCTCGCTGTCGGGCTTCTTGTCATCTGCCTGCCCGCTCTCTGCGTCGCGCAGACTTACCAGTCACAGGGGAAGCGAGACCCGTTCGAGGGCCCGAAGGAACAGGTTGCCGCCACTCAGATGTACACGCCGCCTCCCCTTGATCGGAGGCCTCCCGGCCTGACCGGACTGATGATTGCAGAGGTGACCGTGGCAGGGCTCGCAGGCAGCCAGCAGGAAAACGTGGTCATCCTGAAAGGCGCAGACCACGTGTCCTACCTGGCCCGCAAAGGCAGCAAACTGTTCGACGGCTACGTGGCCTCCATCACGGACCAGGAAGTAGTTTTCGTACGGGACATGGTTGACGGTCAGGTCACGAAGAAAACCACGAGGATCGTGAAACGGCTCTACACCGAGGATAAGTAGGGGAACCAAATGAAACGCTTTTCAGCTCAAGATCTGAAGCGGTGTTTTACCTGTGCCGTGCTTTTCTGTTCGATGTTGACGGGTAGCAATCTGGTGTTGGGCCAGCAACTGGACAGCGCTCCCATAGCGGGTGATTCGACCGTCCCGCCCAAAACCGAGTACAAAGGCGAACCGATTTCGCTCAAGCTGGTCGACGTTTCCCTGGTCGATTTCTTCAGGACCATCTCCGAGCTGACCGGCTTGAACATCCTGATTGACCCGGACGTGAAGGGAACGATCACCATTAACGTCGAGGAAGTACCTTGGGACCTCCTTTTCGAAACCGTGCTTAAGAGTCACGGCCTCGAGCGCACTATTGACGGGAACCTGGTGCGAATTGCGAGCAAGAAGACTCTCCAGGAAGAGGAGAAGAACACCCAGGCCCTCAAACAGGCCGCCTTCAAAGCCATCGACACCGTCACTGTCACTTCACCGCTGAATTACGCGGTCGCTGAGAGCCTGGCCAAGGCGCTCGAGAAGCAGCTCACCACGAGAGGCCGTATCGACGTCGAGCCGCGCACCAACACCCTGATCATCACCGATGTCAGGCCCAGCGTCGAGAGGATCCTCGCTTTGGTGAAGACACTCGACACCCCCGAGCCCCAGGTGGAAATCGAATCGCGCATCATCGAGACCACGACGGCTTTCAGCCGCCGCCTGGGAACTGAGTTCCTCCTCTTCGCGGGAAGGGATACCGACAAGGTCCGCGGCGCCGCCGTCTCTCTGGCGCCGATCGATATAGAAAAAGACAAAGCAGGAATCGGGGCCATCGACTTCCAGGTCGGCCGAGTGCTGGACACCGTCTTGCTGGACGCTTTTATCGAGGCGGGAGAATCCGTCGGCGATGTGCGCATCCTGTCAAAACCGAAAGTCACGACTGTCGACGGCGCTGAGGCGACCATCGTCCAGGGCAGCAAGATCCCGATCCCGGTCATCCGAAACTTCCAGACATCCGTGGAATACCATGAAGCGGCCTTGCGACTTCGGGTCACTCCGCGGATCACGGACGAGAAAACCGTCCAGCTGTTCCTCAAGATTGACAACGACGTGCCCGATTTCAGCCGAACAGTGCTCGGCATTCCGACTATCTTGATCAGCCAGTCTCAGTCGGTTGTTCTGATGCCGAATGGCGGAACGACCATGATCGGTGGTATCTATGTAGAGACGGACCGGAAGAACGTTGACAAGGTACCCGGCGTCGGAGACGTACCTGTAATCGGCAACCTCTTCAAGAGGCAAAGCAAGAGTCGTGACACGCGCGAAATCCTCTTCCTCATCACGACCCGAATCAGGGGTTAAGTCAGCGCCGGATTTTGCCGGCCGGTACCGGCGTTTCTGCAGAGAGCTTGAAAGACAGGGGGTGGACGGATTCCTCGTCAGCCACCCCCCCAACCTTTCCTATCTTTTCAACATCCGCCCTTCCGCCGGCTTCGCCCTCTGCCTGGCTTCAGAATCGGTGCTCGTGCTGGATTCCCGGTATTTCGAGCAGGCTCAGGCCCAAGCCGTCAATTGCCGCCTCGTGAAGGCCGGCCATTCGCTCGAAGATACCCTTCGAGAGGAGATCAGCCAGGCGGCTTTGAAGCCCGGTCCCTCGTTCCGTCTGGGAGTCGAATCCCGCCACCTCTCTTTCGCGACGGTCGAATTGCTGCGCAGTTGGGACAGCGCCTGGCAGGTGTTGCCCCGGGAGGACCTGGTCGAGAACCTGCGCCTCATCAAGGAGCCTTACGAACTTGGGAAGCTTGAAGACGCTTTCCGAATCGCCCAGGCTGCCTTCGCCGCGGTCCTTCCCCAGATCCAGCCCGGCAGCACCGAGCTCGAGATTGCGGGCCTCTTCGAGCTGGAGCTGAGAAAGAAAGGTGGTGAAAAAGCAGCCTTCGACACGATCGTCGCCTCAGGACCACGATCCTCGCTGCCTCACGGCCGAGCCAGCCGGCGCGTCATCGGCAAGGACGAGATCGTCCTGGTGGATTTCGGGGCTCAGGCGGACGGTTACTGCAGTGATCTGACCCGAGTGGTTTTTCCTGGGAACACAGGCCGGCCGGACATTTACCAGGTTGTTTATGAAGCGCAGCAGAAGGCGATCCGTTTGGCGCGCCCCGGGGTCTTGACGAGCGACGTCGACGCGGCCGCTCGCGACCATATCGCCGGGCACGGCTACGGTGAATACTTCGGCCACAGCCTGGGCCACGGACTGGGCCTCGAAGTCCATGAGTCGCCGCTCGTTTCCTGGCGTGCCGCCCGCAAGCTCGAAGAGGGGATGGTGTTCACGGTCGAGCCCGGCATCTATCTGCCCGGGCGTTACGGCATCCGCATCGAAGATGCGGTGGTCGTGACCGCCGGCGGCTGCCGGCTGCTCTCGGACCCTCATCGCTAACCAGGCCGATTTCGACGAACGGTACGTGTCGGATGAGTCAGGCGGCCTTTGCTTTTCCCCTACAGGGAAGAACGTGAACTCCCAGTGACCCAGGGTAGGCCGCAGAACGCGCGGCCAACCCTGCCTTGCCCTACGCCTTCGGCGTGGGGCGCCCCCTCAGGACTCTTAACCGGCAACCGGTAACCTCTTTCGGGCTCAGGCCGGCAACCGGTAACTGGCGACCGGTAACTGCTAACCGGTACTGGTGACCGGTAACTGCTAACGGTAACTGGTAACCGGTAACGGGTAACCGGCAACCGGTCCGGGTCCGTGGATAAATAGCGGCGAACATGGTAGACTTCATTCCTTAGTCGCTGGAGAATTGATGGATCTGAAAGAGATTCGAGACTTGCTCGAGCTGATCGACGACACCAAGGGTATTGAAGAGTTCGAGATGGAGCAGGGGGATCTGCGAATTCGGATCCGCAAGGCCAACATCGGCTCGAACGATTCCACCTATCCCCTGCAGCAGGCGGGTACGAGTCCGGCGGCAAGCAGCGCGGCTCCTCCTGCCTCAAAGGCCGCGCCCGCAGAAGCATTGCATCTTTTCAAGGCCCCCATCGTCGGCACGTTCTACATCACTCCCAAGCCGGATGCGGAACCGTTTGTCCGTCCCGGCGACCCGGTCCACAAAGGGATGGTGGTCTGCATCATCGAGGCCATGAAGCTGTTCAACCAGATTGAGTCCGACGTTGATGGTACGATCGTCCGGATTCTGGTTGAAAACGGGCAGCCGGTGGAGTACGGCGAACCGTTGCTTGAAATCCGGTTGAACTCCTGATTCTCAATGTTCCGAAAAATCCTCATCGCCAATCGTGGTGAAATAGCCTTGCGCGTCATTTGCGCCTGCAAGGAGATCGGTGTTCCGACTGTGGCGGTTTACTCCGAAGCCGACCGGAACTCGCTCCACGTCCGGTTCGCCGACGAAGCGGTCTGCATCGGCCCGGCACGAAGCAGCGAGAGCTATCTGAATATTCCGAGCATCATCAGCGCGGCCGAGGTGACCAACGTCGACGCCATTCACCCGGGCTACGGCTATCTGGCCGAGAGCGCGCACTTTGCCGAGGTGTGTGAGACCTGCGGCATCAAGTTCATCGGGCCTACGCCTGAGTCGATGACCCTGATGGGAGACAAGGCGGCCGCTCGCAGATCGATGCGAGAGGCCGGGCTTCCCATTATCCCGGGAACCGATGTCCTGCAGGATCGAGATGGGAATCCGGAGTCGAAGGCCGCCGCCATTGGCTACCCGGTACTCGTGAAGGCGGTGGCAGGAGGCGGCGGGCGCGGCATGAGAATTGTCCGCCGGCCCGAGGAACTGCAGGACGCGCTCGCCACTGCGCAGGCGGAAGCGCTCAGCGCCTTTGGCAGCCCGGCGGTTTACCTCGAGAAGTACCTGGAGAATCCCCGGCACATCGAGCTTCAGATCCTGGCTGACGAGCATGGAAACGTCGTTCATCTCGGCGAGAGGGACTGTTCGGTGCAACGGCGTCACCAGAAGCTCATCGAGGAGTCCCCGAGCCCGGCGGTCAGCGAAAAAATGCGCCAGGAGCTCGGCGAAAAAGTCATTCGGGCGATACGCCGCGTCAATTACCACAACGCGGGAACCGTTGAGTTTCTGTTCGACCAGAAAGGGAATTACTACTTCATCGAGATGAACACGCGGGTGCAGGTGGAACATCCGGTGACCGAGATGGTGACGGGAGTCGATATCGTCAAAGAGCAGATCCGCATAGCCGCGGGGGAGAAGCTCGGCTTCAGCCAGGCGGAGGTTGTCTTTCGCGGGCACAGCGTGGAATGCCGGATCAATGCCGAATCGCCCTCCACCTTTGTCCCCTGTCCAGGGAGGATCACGGTCTTTCACCCCCCTGGCGGACCCGGTATCCGCGTGGATTCCTGCGCTTACGCCGATTGCGTTGTGTCGCCCCATTACGACTCGCTGATCGCCAAGCTGATTGCCTTCGGGAAAGAGCGTCAGGAGGCTCTGGCCCGTCTGAACCGCGCCTTGGAGATGTTTACCGTTGAGGGCATTGAAACGACGATTCCCCTGCACAAACGGATCATCAACCACCCGGACTTCATCACGGGGCGTTTCGGGACCTCTTTCCTCGACAATTTTTCCGCGACGTGAGGCAGGATGCGAGCGCCCTTCCTGGATCCGGTCTACCCTCTGACCCACTGCCCGAATCCAAGCGGAGCGAGTCACGCGGACCTGGCAGGGAAATTCCTCCAGGCCGGAGCGCGTTTTTTTCAGGTCCGCGGGAAAAACCTCGCAGATCGTCTGCTCCACGAGCAGCTGGAGCAGATCGTGACTGCCTGCCGGCGTCACGGCGCCCGTTTTGTGGTCAATGACCGGGTGGATCTGGCGCTCGCCGGCCAGGCTTCCGGAGTCCATCTCGGCCAGGACGATCTGCCCGTCGCCGTCGCTCGCCAGCTTTTGGGAAAAGAGGCGATTATAGGCCTGTCGACTCATAGCCGGCAGCAGTTTCTCCAGGCCCTGGAGGAAGATGTCGACTACCTGGCCCTCGGGCCGATTTTCGAGAGTCCGACCAAGCCGGGACCGAACCGCCCGTTGGGTTGCGCGACCCTGGCTCGACTGGCCTCGATGACGCCGCTGCCGGTCGTCGCCATCGGCGGCATTACTCTCGAGAACGTGACTCAGGTGTGGGAAGCCGGGGCAGCCTCGGCGGCGGTCATCTCGGACATCGCCGGCTCTCTGGACCCGTCCGCCAGGATCAGACAGTATTTTGAGCTGGCCGCCAAGAGATTGGGCGGCAGCCTTTGAGGAGCAGTGCGCGCAGTTGTGCCGCGGTTTTGCGGGCGAAGCTCGGTTGGCCCATGAACGTGATCTTGTTCGAAACATCCAGTCGACGTTTGTACCCTTTAGCGCAGCCGGTGGCCTGCGAGGACCGGGCGGCGATTCGGCCAACCGGTCGCTGGGGTCGGTGGAAAGAGACACTGCGGGCGGGGTACGAAGCCATCGAGGAGAGGCTCAACCATGAAGAGCGGTTCTGCTCCTGCCTGCGGCACGCCACTCGTCTTCAGGTGCTGCACCGCGCTTCGGAAAGCAGCGAGGCAGCTGAGAAAAAATTTCGACAATTCTTGAGATTGGGTTATAGTAAGCACGGCCGTTGGTTCTGGGTGGACGCGGTGCTTGCCTTTTTTGGGATTTTTCTGATGTTCTTGCCAGGTCCGAACATCTTCTTCTTCTATCCCGCCATTCGGTCCTTCGGTCACTATCAAGCACGTAACGGCGTTCGAAACGCCTTCAGTCTTTTGGACGTAGCCTTCAAGTCCGAACCGCTCGTAGACGAAATTCAAGGACACTTGCGCGATCTGGAAGCGGTCGTCGGCGCGGTCGAGCAGCTCGAGAGGAAGTATCAGATGGCTGACCTCAGGAAGTCGCTACTGCAACTCGGGGAAAAATGAAAGTCGATATCGCTTTTCTGCGCAACGTTGCTCTGTTTTCGGATCTGCCTGAAGAAGAGCTGATTTCAGTCTCGGAGATGTTTCGGGAGCACAAGTACAAGCGGAACGAGATCATCTTCTTCGAAGAAGACACCGGCAAGTACATGTACATCGTCAAGGAAGGACGGGTGAAGGTGTCGAGGCTGCTGCCGAGCGGCAAGGAGATGATCCTGACGTTTCACGAGGGAGGCGAGTATTTCGGCGAGATGTCATTCCTGGACGGAGGGACGACGCCGGCGACGGTGACCGCCGTTGTCCCTACGACCATCCTGTCAATGGGAGGGCGCGAGTTCTCCATCCTGCTGGGCAATCCGAAAATCAACATGGCCCTGATCAGGGTCTTGTGCGCCCGCTGCCGTGAAGCATGGGCCCAGATCGAGGTTCTGACTTTCCACAACGCCGACGCTCGAATCCGCACCGCCCTGTATCAGCTGTGCCAGAAGCGGGGGGTCCAGACTGATAACGGCATCATGATCGGCATTCACCTGACGCACAAAGAGCTCGCCGACATCACCGGAATCTCGCGGGAAACCGCCACCCGGGTTCTGAACACTCTCCAGAGCGAAAATATCCTTCGGGTCGAGACCCGCCATTTTGTCATTTCCGATCCCGAGAAGCTGGTCGATTCCCTTCTCTTCAGTGAGACCGCCTGACCGGCCGTACGGCCAAGGTCCATTGCCTCAGGCAGATCGGCGACGGTGACGACTCTCACAGAAATGACGGACAGAGTCGTTTATGCTAAGGCGCACAGGGGGGAATAATAATGTGCGTCCGGGCCAGATCGGCCTGCGGTTTCTCACTCATAGAACTCCTCCTGGTCGTAGTCATTCTCGCGATCGTGGCTACTTTTGCCGCGCCTGCCCTGCGCGGCACGATGACGGCGTACCGCTTGAGGATCTCTGCCGACATCATCATCGGCGAGCTTGACGCCGCCCGTGTCCTGGCCATTTCGCGGGGCGCAGTTTACCGAGTCAACTTCACCAGTGGGACAGTTGCCGTCGTCGATCCGCAGGACGCCAGTCACCCGCCCCGGCGGCCCAAGAATCTGGAAGAAGGCGTGCAAATCACCCTCAGCTCGAGCATCGATTTCATGCCCCGAGGCACGTGCAGCGGGGGGCAGATTCAGCTGCAAAACGAAAGCGGCATGGCGTCTATCCTGGTAAGCGGGACGGGCAAGATGACCGTGTCCATGGGCGGCAGTTACACAACCACAGAGGATTGAGGGGAAGCACAAGCACATGGTTAGCAGGAGGAACAGCACTCACGAGAAGGGCTTTTCGCTTATCGAAGTCATGCTGGCCATGCTTTTCCTGGCCGTCAGCTTTCTGGCTCTCGGCCAGTTGGTTGCGGTTGCCATCAACCAGAACTCGATGTCCCGCAGCACTTCGGTCGGGATCGCCGCCGCCATGGGGAAACTCGAAGAGCTGCGCCGGATTTACAACAGGCAGTTGGAAACCGGCCTCGTGACGCTCACCAGCGGAAGCGAGACCAGAAACGGCCTGCAGCTGTCCTGGGTCGTCACCAACGGTCCGGGAGCCAGCGAACGGATCGTAAAGGTCACCGCGCGACCGACGGCCGGCGAATACATGAACAGCAGAACGGTTGACATCACCTCTCACTTTGCCCCATGAGCAAAAGAGTCAAGGGTTTCAGCTTCCTGGAAGTACTCATTGTTGTCGCCATCCTCTCGGTGGTTTTGAGCGCGATTTTCGGCATTGCATACCAGGCGCAGCGGTCTTTCGATGAGGAAAAGCGCTTTACCGAGACCAGTCAGCACGCCCGGGTCGCGATGGATGAGATTGTCAGATACATCCGCCAGGCGGGGAATGATCCTTATCCAAAAGAAGGGACCCCCTTCCCGGCAATCGAAATCGGCTTGGGGGGGAACCAGATCACCGTGCGCAGCGATATTACGGGCAGCTACGACGGCAGAACCGGAGACCCGGACAAGGCGCTTAACAGCCCGATGGAGGACGTGACCATCAAGTTCGAGTCGGGGACCGTGTGGATTCAAGACAACCGGACAGGCGGAGGCTTCCAGCCGCTGGCGGACAACATCGAGACACCGCCCGGCGAAACGTTTTTCAAGTTCTACGATTCGGCCGGGAATCAGACCACGGTCAACGACCAGATTGTCTCCGTCGAAGTGGCGATCGCGGCCAAGACGCCGCCGCGGGCGGGTAACATGCGTAATACAGTGACCTATCGGTCTCACGTCTTCATCCGCAGCAAGGCCTTCGACGTTTTCGCCACTCCCTAGGTCATAAAGGTAACCCTGTAACCGCGAGGTAACCTATGAGAACAGAAAGAGGCATAGCTCTGCTTGTGGCCCTCATTGTGGCTATTCTCCTGTCCCTCATGGCCCTGGCCCTCACTTTTTCCAGTATGAAGGAACTCGGCACGAGCACCGAGTTCGAAAGGCACGAGAAAGCCCTCCTGGTTGCCGATGCCGGTTTCAACGAGGCGAAGCAATCTCTGCGTGGCCGCGACCTGAGCCAGGTGCTCCAGGCAACGACAGCAGTCCCGACTTATGCGTCCGGGGCAGCGACATGGCCGACGGCAGCGCGGATGCCAGTGCTGCCGATCGACGCGCGCAACATCGACTTCGAGTCGAGTCTGCCGGGCGCGACCGGCAGTCGGACTCTGCGGGGGCTCCTGACCCCGCCGGAAGGCGAGACGATCACCACCGGGCCCTATGCGGGTCGGTACTTCGCCAAAGTGACGGATAACGAGGACGAGGCCGTCTGGGGCCTCCCGAACGACCCCAGCGTAGACCGTGACGGTTTTCTCTATATGCGCGTGGTCGGCGTCTATCGCGGCACGCCCGGCGAACTGGCCAACTACGGGTCCGCTATCAAGAACTCGGTCGCGGTCATCGAAACCCAGGTCAAGCGAGACATGAGTTTCAATCTGCAGTCTCCCCTCTCGGTCTACGGGCAGAATGTCTCCAGCTCTTTCTCCGGAAACTCTTTTAAAATAGACGGTTACGACCACCGCGGGATGCCCTACGAACAGATTGTCGGCGGCCATGATGACAATATTCTGCCCCCCTTTCCCGGTATCAGCTGCCTCTATAACGCGCCGCCGACTGATGCCGAGGGCGCCGTGCAGGCGATCAAGGACTCTCTGGGAAGCCAGCAGCTGAACAATATCATCGGGGAAGGAAGTACGCCTTCGATTCAGGATGGGACCGAGGAGATCCGCACCAGCCCCAACGAGGACGCGACGAATATTTTCGACGGCGCATTCCTCGTCAATTTCGCCAACCTGATGGCCGCGGTGGCCGACTACAAATACGAGGACGGAACGACCTTGTCAGGCGAGAACATCGTCCTCGGGACCCTGGCCGATCCGAAAATCACGGTCGCGCTCGGCGATCTGGAGCTGAACGGAAACGGAGGCGGGGCGGGAATCATGATCGTCCGCGGGACTCTGGACATCGGCGGGTCCTTTGTCTATGACGGAGTCATACTGGTCGTCGGGGAGGGAGATCTCAGGCTGCACGGCGCCAACAAGTCCTTCCTGGGCGGCATTTATGTCGTCAATGTCACCAAGGACGCCAACGGAAGCGCCACCTTCGGGACACCGAAGGTCGATGTCCAGGGAAATTCCAACTTCTACATGAAAAGCGACAGTATCACCATGGCCTATAGCCTGCTCCCGATGAGAGTCATCTCGTGGGTTGAGATCACGCCGGAGATCGAGCCTTTGCACGCAGGTTATTGAGCCCCCGGCCGAGCGCAGCGAGGGTGGTGAGAAAGGAAGACCCCTCGGACGACCGCTGTTGCGCCGTGCGTGCGCAGTTCCGCCTTCACGCGGGTTTTGCAAACGCAGATCCTGCTGTGGTTTAGCTCTGAAAAGCCCGGTTTGGATAGATCTGAGGCGCGCACACCATTAGGTTGAGAGTGACCATGTCCGCTCTTTCGATTACGGAATGGGTTCCTATTT
>JBHGBF010000098.1:0-24173 GCA_041946865.1 Acidobacteriota bacterium
TAGCTGGTGACAGGGTAACGCGTTTGCTGTCGGCGGTTGGCGGTTACTCTAGTCAGTAACGGGGAACCGGTAACTGGTAACTGGTAACCGGTAACCGGTAACCGGTAACCGGCAACTGGTAACCGGCAACGGGGAAGCGGTAACTGGTAACCGGCAACCGGTAACGGGTAACTGGTAACGGGTAACTGGTAACCGGCAACCGGCAACCGTCAACCGGAACTCGTTGTTTCACGTGAAACGTCCCCACCCCTGTGGTATTCTTCTGGCCGCCATGACCTGGGTGATCGCGATTGCCAATCAGAAAGGCGGTGTCGGGAAAACCACCACCGCGATCAATCTGGCCGCCGCTCTGGCCAGCGCCGAGTTGCGCATTCTGCTGGTCGACCTTGACCCGCAGGGGAACAGCACCTCGGGCCTGGGAGTCGACAAGAACGCCCTTTCCACGTCCGTCTACGAGGTTCTGGCCGGCGCCGTCCCCGCCCGGGACGCCATCCTTCCCACCGAGCTGGAAGGGCTGGCGATCCTGCCGGCCAATCGCGAGCTGATCGGGGCGACCGTGGAGCTGGTCGACCTGGAGGGGCGGGAAAGCCTCCTGCGCGGCGCCCTGGGCGCCCTGGCAGACGACTACGACTACATTCTGGTCGACTGCCCTCCATCGCTCGGCCTGCTGACGGTCAATGCCCTGGTGGCCGCCGACTCGATCCTGATACCGGTGCAATGCGAGTACTTTGCCCTGGAAGGGCTGTCGGACCTGTTCGGCACGCTGGCGCGGGTCCGCGACGGTCTCAACCCGCGCCTCGAGGTCGAGGGCGTGCTGATCACCATGTATGACGACCGACTGAACCTGTCGGCGCAGATTCGCGACAATGTCCGAAGTCATCTTGGCGCCCAGCTACTTGAAACCGTCATTCCCCGCAATGTCCGCCTGGCCGAGTGCCCGAGCTTCGGCAAGCCCATCCTGCTTTACGACGCGCGCTGCCGGGGCGCCGACAGCTACGTGCAGCTGGCGCGCGAAATCCTGGCCAGAAACCGCGGTAATCACCGCCGTAACCGTTCGGAGTTGAATTCATGAAACGACAGGCGCTCGGCAAAGGACTGGACGCGCTGCTTCCCAAGTCGAAGCCGGTTCCTTCGGCGCTCCTCGAGCTCGAGATCGAGCAGGTCCGCCGCAATCCCTATCAGCCCCGCATCCATTTCGAATCGGAGAAGCTCCAGGAACTGGCGGCTTCCATCCGGGAAAACGGCGTCCTTCAGCCGGTGATCGTGCGGCGGGTCGAGGATGGCTACGAGCTGGTGGCCGGCGAGCGGCGCTGGCGGGCCGCCCAACTGGCCGGCCTCGCCCGCATCCCCGCGATCGTCCAGGAAGTGTCCGACGAGAAACTCCTGGAGCGCGCGCTGGTCGAGAATATCCAGCGGGATGACCTGAACGCTATCGAAGAGGCCACCGCCTATCAGCTGCTGATCGAGCAGTTCAAGCTGACGCAGGAAGAGCTGGCCCGGCGCGTCGGCAAAAGCCGCACCGCTATCACCAACACGCTCCGCCTGCTGCGCCTTCCGCCCCCCGTGCAGCAGGGCCTCCTGGCCGGGGAGGTGACCATGGGACACGCCCGCGCGCTGCTTCCCCTTCCCAAAGCGCAGCAGCTGGCCCTCGCCCGGGATATCGTCAAGCGAGGCCTCTCGGTTCGCCAGGTCGAGCACATGGTCCAGCGCTCGCTCAACCCGCCTCCTCCCAGGACCGCCGCCCCCGCCGACGCCAATACCCGCTCCGCCGCCCATCGACTCGAGCAGCGGTGGAAAACCCGCGTCGACATCGTCCGCAACGGCGACTCCGGGCGTATCGTCTTTCACTTTTCCTCGGAGGACGAGCTCGATCGTCTGTATGCCGAGCTCATGGGTGAGTAGGGCCTGGCTTCTTCCTGTGTCTGCAACCGGTCTTCGACCGATCGCCCGGCCCGGCGGTTCGCGTGACTATTTCCCGATGCAGAACGTGCTGAAGATGGCGTCCAGGATCTCCTCGACGTCGGTTGCCCCGGTGACCTCGCCGATCGCCTCCAGGCTCTTGCGCAAGTCGTAAAGGACGAACTCCTCGCTCAAGCCTTGCTGCCAGGCCTTGCGGCCCTTCCGAAGGCGGGCCTTGGCCCGGCGCAGGCAGTCCTGCTGGCGCAGGTTGCTGACGATGACGCTGTCGCCCTCGCCGGGACGGTCCCGGCCCAGGACCCTCGCCAGACTCTGCCGCAGCTCCTCCACCCGAGTCCCGAAAAGCGCAGAGACCTGCACCACGTCAAGGGCCGCGGCCGCTACACCCTCCGGGATCTCGACCCGGCACCCGAGGTCCAGCTTGTTGACCGCCACCACCACCGGAAGATCTTTCACCGCCTCCCAGATCCGCCTGTCGTCTGCGGAAAAAGGCGCCGAGCCGTCGACCACGAAACAGACGACGTCGGAGCGCCTGACGTACTCGAGCGATTTCTCCATCCCGGCCTTCTCCAGTCGGTCGTCCGACTCGCGGATGCCCGCCGTATCAACCAAATGCGCCGGAATGCCGGCCAGAGTGATGGTTTCCCTGAGGGCGTCGCGGGTGGTGCCCGGGATCTCGGTCACAATCGCCCGTTCATCGCGAAGTAACGCGTTGAACAGACTGGATTTGCCTGCATTGGGGCGGCCCACAATCGTTAGTTCTGCGCCTTCCTGCAACCATCGCCCGAACTGGAAGCCGCTCTCCAGTTCGTCGAGCCTGGACTCGACAGCGTCAAGCGCCGCCAGGAGACTGTCGCGGCCCTCGGGGCTTACCTCGTCCTCCACGAACTCCAGGGCCGTCTCCAGGTGAGAAATGATCCGGACCAGTTCCGTCCTCAGGGGCTCCAGCCGGCGCGAAAGCGTCCCTTCGAGCTGCTCCCGCGCCTGCCGCGCCTGGTACTCCGTCCGGCTGTTGACCAGGTCCCGAACAGCTTCCGCCTGCGCCAGATCCACTTTCCCGTTAAGGAAGGCCCGGAGCGTGAACTCGCCGGGCGTGGCCAGGCGCATGCCGAGATCCAAAAGCGTACGCACGATTGCCGCAGTAACGGGAACGCTGCCATGACAGGAGATCTCCACCACATCCTGCCCGGTATAAGAGGCCGGCTTCTGAAAGAAAGTGACGATGACCCGATCAAGCACCCGGCCTGACGCATCGTGGAAATCGCGGAGCAGGGCCCGACGGGGATTTTCCTGGAGAGCGGGAGTCGGGGGCCTCAGGCAACGGGAAACCACGGCCGCGGCCAAAGGCCCGCTTGTGCGCACGACGCTGATTCCGCCGCGCCCCGGCGGGGTCGAAATGGCGACGATGGTCTCGCTCTGATCAGGCACAGGCAGGGATCAGCGACCGGGGAAAATAACCACGTGGCGGTTCAATCCGAGTCCCGAGCTCTCCGTTCTTATCCCGGCTTCCTCAGCCAAAGTCAGGTGGATCACGCGACGCTCGACCGCCGGCATCGGCTGAAGGGAAAAGGAGACACCGGTGGTGCGGACCTTCTCCGCCGCCTTGCGGGCCATCAGCTGCAGCTCGAGCACGCGGGTCGATCGATACCCGTTACAGTCAAGCGTGATCTTCAGTTGTCCGCCGCTCGCGTGGTGAATGACCTGGTTCACCAGGTGCTCAAGCGCGTACAGGACGCGCGCGTTATTGCCCAGGACCAGTCCGGTGTCCGATCCTTGCAGCTCAAGCAGCAGCCCCTCGTCCCCAGGCTGTTCATTCTGTACCCGCATGTCGAGCCGCGCCGCCTGTAGCACGCCGTCCAGAAAACGAACGGCCGACTGGCCCGCCTCCTCGCTTATTCTCTCGTTCATCGCCGCTTTGTCACCGTTTTTTCGCGCCTGCAACCGCCGGCTTCATCAGGTCGGGGCTCCACTTCTGGAGCCCAAGCTGGAACATCATACCAAACACATTGCTGAATAGAAAATAGACGGTCAGCCCGCTCGACATGTTCAGGAAGAAGAAGGTGAACATCACGGGCAGAATCATCATCATCCGGCGCTGAGTCGGGTCTTGCCCCGGTGTCGGAGTCATCATCTGCTGCAGCAGCATGGTGACGCCCATGACGATGGGAGTCACGTAGTAAGGATCGTGCTTGGACAAGTCCTGGATCCAGAGCATGAAAGGCGCTCCCCGCAGCTCGAACGAGGACAGCAGCATCCGGTAAAAGGCAAAAAGGAAGGGCATCTGAACGAGCAGAGGGAGGCATCCTCCGAGCGGGTTCACCCCATGCTCCTTGTAAAGCGCCATCATCTCGGCGTTCATGTCCTGGCGGCGGGGATCGTCGCGCTTCAGCCGTTTGTAGCGATCCTGGATCGAGCGGATCTTCGGTTGCAACTCGGACATCTTCTTCATCGACACCATCTGCTTGTAACGCACCGGGAACAAGGCCAGGTTGATGATGAAGGTCAGGATGATGATCGCCCAACCGTAATTGCCGACGTAGTGGTAGACGAACTTGAGCAGAAAAAGCAAAGGCTTGACCAGCCAGGCGAACCAGCCATAATCGATCAGGCCGACCAGGCCCGGGTCAACGGTCCGCAGGATCTCGTAGTCCTTGGGCCCCAGGAAGGACCGGAAAGACACGTCCCGGTCGAGCCCGACCTGAACGGTCAGCAGCGGCACCCGGTATTCTTTTCCCTTGTCGTCCGTCCGTATCCAGTCGCTCTTCTTGATGACCATACGCTGGACGCCGTCGGTGTCGAGAATCAGGTAACTGAAGTACTGGCTGTCCATGGCGACCCAGCGCGCCGGCACTTCCAGACGCTGCGGACCCTCGGCCAGATCCTGCGCCCGGTAGCGCTCGACCGATCCGCCGTATTCGTAGGCCACTAGTTCGCCGCTGAAGTCTCCCTGGGCGTTGTATCCTTCGGCCCCGATCCCGGGCCCAAGGAAAATGGAATAAGGGAGACTCTTGCCCTCCGCCCGGACCTGCACCTGCATGTCGACCACGTATCCGGAAGCCGGGACATGGACTTTCCGGATGACCTCCAGGTCTCTGCTTCTAAACGTAAAAGTCACATCCGCCGGCGCCCGGATCCGGCCGGTTCTCCCGCCCGTCTCCACCCTGTAATGCGCATTGGCGACCACCTTGTCCAGGTCCTCGTCCTCCAGCCGCAATTGAAAAGGCCGCGGAAGAGTCGCCGGAAGACTTTGTGGTATCAGCTCGAGCGCCTCATGCTTGTCACCGGAGCCGCCCAAACGCTTCAGCAGTGCGCTCTGCAGCACCGTCCCCCGGTTGTTCCACTTCAAAAGCAAATCGGCGTTCTCGATCTCGACCGTCTGAGGCGGCGCGGACGTCGGGGGCAGTTGCGTGGCTTTTTGCTCGGCTTCAGCCTTGATCTCCGGAGAAGTCGGTTGCGCGGAAGGAACTGCCGGCTTGCGCGTGGCCTGCTGCGCCGGGCCGGAGGTCGAGGTGGGCGCAGGCGGTGAAAGGCGCTGCAGGAAATAGGGCACAACCATCAGAATGGCCAGCGACAAGATGAGGACGAGGAAAATCCTCTTCTCCATGTCGAACGAGTTTGGGTCCTGGTTGTTCATCGGTTTGACTGTTTACCTCGGTTCCTTCATGGGACCGGATCGAACCCTCCCGGGTGCCAGGGATGACAGCGCGACACGCGTTTGATCCCGAGCCAGCTGCCTTTGACCACGCCGAACTTCTGGATCGCCTGACACATGTATTCCGAACAGCTGGGGTGAAAACGGCAGGCGCGCGGCAGCAGAGGAGAGATCACTTTCTGATACACCCGGATCAAAGCGACCATGAAGGACTTCACGAGACCCCCCGGCTGGAACCGCTCCCCAGGATCTTCTGGCGCAAGGTCCGGCGACCGCTTCGTCCGCATACGCCTTGGAGGAGGAGACAGACCGGCTTTCGACCGCAATCAAACTGCCCTCGACCCCGCGTCCACCTGGCGACGCTCCCTCTTCAGGCGATTGAGGGCCTCGCGGAAGTCGGCCGACAGTTGCTCGACGACCGCCTCGGCGGCCGATCTCTTCACATTCAAAACCAAGTCGTAGTGGACATTCCACTCGGGCTTGTTCGCCCGGAAGACCTCTCGGAGCCTGCGCTTTATTCTGTTCCTGACAACCGCCTTCCCGACTTTTCGAGAAACTGTGATTCCAAGACGATGACAGTCGAGGCCATTTTCGAGGACGTAAACCACGAAGTGAGGACAGTGGATCTTCCTCCCCCGTCCGTAGACATCGAGATACTGCCTGCGCCGATGCAGGCGCTCCTGGCCCCGGAACCGCCGTTCGTCACCCACTCACCGTCAACCTCTTCCTGCCTTTGGCGCGCCTTCTCTTGAGCACCAGCCGCCCGGAGCGCGTGCTCATTCTCTCCCGGAAGCCGTGGGTCTTGCTGCGATGCCGGTTGTTCGGCTGATAAGTCCGTTTCATAGCTTTGTCTCGCCCTCTTGAAAAGTGTTGATGGTATCACCTTTCCCGGGAATCTATCAACCCGCTAAGCGGAAGTCCAGTAACCCCTCAGTTTTTTGTTCGGAGTGTGGCAGCACGAGGAGAGAGGCCGGTGCTTTACCTGAAAGCGGCCCCCGGGGTAGGCGGGACATCGATACATCGGATGGGCCTCGGTCCGCAGGTGAACCAGCATCTGATGAGCCAGCCGCGTCGATCGTTCCCGGCGCAGAAGCTCGACGTCCACGGGGCCTACCACTATCTTCTCCCCCTCGCCCGGTGTCGCCTGCGCGATCACACGGCCGTCGTAGTCAACGATCATGCTCCCGCCGGGCCAGGAAAAAGGGGGATAGTGCTTGAGCGAAGCCGCCTGGTTGGCGGCTACCACGTACGCGACGTTCTCCAAGGCACGGCAACGATTCACCACGGTCCACCAGTCCATCGGCGATGTCGCGCCGAAGGGATCCATGTAAGCGGAGACACGCAGCAGTACCTCGGCGCCGTTGGCGGTCAATTGCCGCACCGCCTCAGGAAACAGCCAGTCATAGCAGATGGCGGCGCCGAGCCGGCCGATCGGCGTCTCGGCAACCGGGAACAGCTCCTCTTCGTAGCCTTCGATATCGTGAGGGCTGGTGTGTACCTCCCACGGAATCCACGGGTACACCTTTCGATAGCGGTAAAGAATGCCGCCCGGGCCGATCAGGCAGGTCGTGTTGAAAACAGCGTTTGGATATTTGCCGTCCACTTCCAGCATGGTGCCTGTCTGGATGTAAACGTCGAATTGTCTGGCACGCTGGACGATCGCTTCCGTGTGCTCGTTCGGGATCTCTACCGCGAGTTTTTCTCTCAACTCCTTCAAGGTGTCATAAACGGGCGCGGCATGAGAGAACTCTGGGAAGACCAGCAGGCGGACCGGAAGGAACGGAGAGTAGCCGACGACGGCCTGATCGATCAAGTAGCAGATGCGGGCCGTGTTCTCTTTCATGTCCGCCCGGTTCATCGGGTTCGGCATGTCGGTCTGGATAGCGGCTGCGTAGTACTGGAGGTGGCTCATACTCGAAAGATGATCTCGAAACTCCAGAAGGACCGCAAGAGAGGGCAAGGGCCACCAAAAATGCCGGCGTGCGGGTCCCCGTTGCCTTTCCGGTTGGCCCCTCTAAACAAACAAGCCTGTCAGTCCCAGATTCCCGGTATCCTCTTGGCGCATTGGGGGCAGCTACCGCGCCCGGTCAGGCGGTCCTCCAGTATCCGGTAACCGACCCGGGAGACGAGGACCGTGCCGCACTGCGGGCACACCGTGCTCTCCGTCTGGCCGACTGCCCCGGGGAGGTTTCCCGCATAGACGTAGTTCAGCCCGGCCTCCTTTCCGATCCGGACCGCGGTGAGCAGTTGCCTGGCTTCGGTCCAGGATCGATCCGTCATCTTGTAATCAGGATGAAAAGCCGTCACGTGCCAGGGGATATCGCAGGAAACAGAGGCAATGAAACCTGCCGCTTCCTTCAACTCCTCCTCCGAGTCGTTAAAGCCGGGGACTATCAGCGTCACGAGCTCCACCCAGATGCCGAGCTGATGCAAGCGGCGGATCGTGTCGAGCACAATCGAAAGCCGGCCTCCCAGTTGCCGGTAATTCTTATCCCGCATCGACTTCAGGTCGACTTTGTAGCAGTCCAGCCAGGGACGGAGATAATCGAGCGCTTCTTCGGTCGCGTTTCCGTTCGACACAAAAGCCGTGCGCAAGCCGTGCTCCTTCGCCGTGCGGAAGATCTCGACCGCCCACTCAGCAGTGATTAGAGGCTCGTTATAAGAACTGGTGATGACACCGGCCCGGTAACGAAGCGCGGCGGCGACCAATTCATCGGAAGTCACCAGGCTGAATCCGCCCTGCGCCTGGGCGTCTCGAAGCGCCTGTGAGGTGTTCCAGTTTTGACAATATCCACAGTGGTAATCGCACCCGAGCATTCCGAACGTCAAGGCGGTGGCGCCCGGCGTTACGTGGAAAAACGGCTTCTTTTCAATCGGGTCGCACTGCAATGCGGCCACATAACCGTGAGGGACCCTTAATTCGCCCCCGTCGTTAAAGCGGACTTTGCAGATACCGCGCCTGCCCGCTGAAATCTTGCATCGATGACCGCAGGCATAGCACACCAGCCTCTGGCCATCGATGGTGCTCCAGAGCTCTCCTCTGCTGGTCTGCTCGTCCAATGCCACTTCATAAGGACTGGAAATCATCTCGGCTAATTCTACCGCACCTGACCTCTTGTGTGCCGAGAAGCGACGAAGACCTGTCCCCGGCAGGCTCCTGACTCCTTTGAGATAATTGATGAAAAGAAATCCCCTTCGAAAGGACTTCCATGGAAACCCGAGTTGCGTTTTTCTGGCTGTTTCTGGCGTGTGCCTCCCCGGTGCAGGCCCAGCAGAACCCGCCGGCGCCGGGCGATGTCGGCGCGGTCGTTGAAAAAATCACGGGTCTGAGAGTGGTACGGCAAGGCGGCCAGGCCAAGATCTCCGTGCCACAAAATGACCTGCAGGTGCGTCTGGACGGCTGGTCCATCACCCCGCCGATGGGACTCTCCTCCTGGGCCGCCTTTGCCCCAACCGCGCACGGCGCGGTGATTATGGGGGATTTTGTCCTCAAGGAGACAGAAATCGGACCGGTCGAGCAGCTGCTTCTGGAACACGGCCTGACCGTTTCCGGGCTCCACAACCACTTCCTTCGGGAACAACCCCGGGTGATGTTCATGCACATTGACGGGCAGGGGACGGTCGAGAATCTGGCAGAAGCGGTGAAGGCCCTGGTGAATCGAATCCGGGAGCTGCGGGGTGGGGGTCAGGTTCCACTCTCGTCACCGGTGACCAGCTCCCTGCCGGTAGCGGACATCGAGCGCCGGCTCGGCCACGACGCTGAAGTGAGCGGCGGCGTCGTGCGCGTCGTCATTGCCCGGCCCGATGTCAAACTTCAGGCGCACGGGACCGAAGTCACCAGCTTCATGGGGTTCAACACCTGGGCCGCCTTCCAGGGAACCGCCGATCGAGCGGCTGTGGCCGGCGACTTTGCCATGCTCGAAAATGAGGTCGCCCCCGTCATTGCGGTCCTCACCCGCCACAAAATCGAAGTCGTTGCCGTTCATAACCACATGGTCCATGAAAACCCTCGCATCTTCTTCCTCCATTACTGGGGCGTGGGACGGGTCCAGGATCTGACGACAGGTCTGAAGGACGCGCTCAGTCAGACAAGTCAGACAGGAGCCCCTTGACTACACTTGTCAGCACGAGTAACATGAGTGACGACAGCTGTAGTCACGGAGACGCCAGGATGAGCGAGCCGACGGTTGGAGAACAGGAACTGGCTCTGCTGAGGTACGTATCGGACCGGCCGGGAGTGAGTGTCGGGCAGGTGGCCGACGGATTTGGACACGATCGCGGGCTTGCCCGCTCCACGGTCCTGACCATGATGGAGCGATTACGAAAGAAAGGCTACCTCAACCGGCGGCTGGTGGCGGGGGTTTACCGGTACCGCGCCCGCACTTCCTCGGCCGAACTGTTGCGCGGGCTGGTGAGCCGGTTCGTCGAGAAAAGCCTTGGTGGCTCGGTGGCGCCGTTTGTCGCTTACCTGAACGAAACGCGCAATGTCTCTGACGAAGAGCTGAAAGAGCTCGAGGAGTTGGTTTCAAAGCTTCAAGCGACGCGCCAGAAAGGGGGCGAGCGATGACCGCGCTGATCGAGCTCTTGGGCGCCGCGACCAGCGCCGCGTTCGACTGCCTGATCCGGGCCTCGGTCCAGGGCGGCGCCTTTATTCTGCTGGTCTGGCTGGCCTTTCGGCTCTTTCCGCAGCTGCCCGCCGCAGTCCGTTGCACCCTCTGGTGGCTGGCTTGTCTTAAACTCCTCGTGGTTCTCCTATGGTTCGACCCGCTTCCCGTACCGGTTCTCGACCCGCCTCCGGTCTCGGTCGAGGCGATGAAATCCGGTTTTCTGCCAGTTGCCCCCTTGCACACCGACCTGGTTTCCCAATGGACGGGAGAGAGCCACCCGGAACCGGCGGCGGCTGCCAGGTCGTCCTCGCTGGTGGTGGCTGCCTGGGCAACGATTCTGGCCGTGCTGCTGGCAGCACTGGCCGCGCGCATGTGGAGAGTCAAAGGTATAGCTGACCGGGCGGTGGCGGCCCCGCCGCAGGTGCAGACGCTGGCCGCGGGGTTGTGCGAATCGCTCGAGCTCGCGCGACAGCCGGCCATGCGCTTTTCTGAGGAAGTTGACACTCCCCTGGTGGTCGGCTTTTGCAGACCGGTCGTGCTGCTTCCTGCCGCCTCATTTCGCGCCCTCGGGTTTGACGAACAACGCATGGCACTGTGCCACGAGTTGGCGCATCTGCGCCGCCGGGACCTGTGGCTGGCCTGGGTTCCAGCCTTGGCCGAGCGAGTGTTCTTCTTCCATCCGCTGGCCCACGTCGCGGTGCGTGAATATCAGCTGACCCGGGAGGCGGCTTGCGACGCGACCGTGTTACAAACGCTCGACGCGTGTCCGGCTGATTACGGGCGTCTGCTCCTCACCCTCGGCCTCTCGCATCTGCCCGGACATCTGGCGGCTGCCGGTTCTCCCTCGTCGTTTTCAAAATTGAAACGGAGGATCAGAATGCTTCGTGACGCATCCGATTACAGCCCGCGTCTGCGGGCAGCCGGTTGGGCGGC
Organism: Acidobacteriota bacterium; assembly: GCA_041946865.1. Lineage (GTDB taxonomy): Bacteria > Acidobacteriota > UBA6911 > RPQK01 > RPQK01 > RPQK01. Next base: position 11,110 of record JBHGBF010000098.1, read on the forward strand.
GGTTTTGGTGGCGGCTCTGGCGATCACGCCGTTGACCTTTGTGGCCAGGTCACAGGATCGCGACCAACCGGCTCGACGAGCTGCGGCAAGCCAACCGCCCGCTTCGGCGGTTTCGGCTACAGCCTCCGCTGAAGCGGTCCCCCAGGCCGCGCCGCAGCGAAGCAGCGGGGAAGAAGACTTGAACTGTGTCTTGCTCCTGGATGGCGACCACACCATCATGTCAGGTTCATCCGCAGACAAGGACCGGGCCAGATCTTTCCAGAAAGGAAGCGAACCGTTGCTCTGGTTCCGACGTGGCGGGCGCGAGTATGTCGTCCGTGATCCGGCTGTTCTGAGCCAGGTTGAGGAAATCTTCAGGCCTCTGCGGCAGATCGGAAAAGAGCAGGCCGAGATCGGGTCGAAACAGGCGGAAATCGGAAGCCGGCAGGCCGAAATAGGTACCAAACAAGCTGCAATCGGCCGGAAACAAGCCGAGATCGGCGCTCGACAGGCCGAAATCGGGTCGAAGCAAGCCGCCGTTGCAGCTCGCCAGGCAGCCCGGGAAAGGCCGAAGGACGAAAGGGCTCTTGAGGTGCAACTCCAGGAGCTGGAACAGGAGCGCCGGCGGCTCGAGCTGGAACTGAAGAACCTCGAAAAGCAGATGCAGGAGCTGAGCAGCCAGATGCAGGATTTCAACAGGCCTATGGAGAACCTCAGCAAGGATATGAGATCGCTCAGCCAGGAAATGACCGTCCTGAGCCGCAAAATGCCAGAGGCTTCCGCCAAGGCTGAGGCCCAGATGTCTGAATTGCTGGACCGTGCCATTTCCACTGGAGCAGCGACCGCAGTCAAGTAAGGTGACCGGCGAGGCCGTGCAGGCGCAGATGCCCTCACGAACTGTTTGTAGTCCCTTTCCGGCACCCTCCACTTGTTGGCGCGCGGCTGCGTGAGGCGTGCGCGGCTATTTCAACGTTTTCGGGCCGACGGTGAGAAAAGACGTGAGGAGATTTCCGTACTTATTACCGATGCCCGGCAGATTCCCGAACTCCCCGGCCGTGACCATCCCCACAAAGGGCGCGCCTCCGTGGGAATAGTTCAGCAGCACTGGAATCTTGCCGCGCTCGGCGCGAGGGATGGAGCCAAACACGCCGCTGCAAATGAAGCCGATCCCCAGAATGGTCCGATCTCCGGCGTCCATGCCCGCCTGGAGCTTGGCTTTGGCCGGTAGGTTTCCGATCCGGTTCAGAAGTGTCTCCCAGCTCCCGCGGCCCAGATAGAGCCGGTCCCCTTTTTCGACGCTGGAAGCGAGTTGCAGGGACCGGTTTGTCAGGGTCGGGTCCGCGGGCCAGGCGTGGCTGAAGATCGTATAGACTCGTCCGTCCGGCGAGCGGAACTTCCGGTAACACGGATAAAGGGTCAGCGCGTCGATCGCGTCGATCACGTTGCCGGGAGTGTGCGAGGGGTACAACCTGGCCACCTGCCCCTGGGTCCATTCGTTGTACACATCTGTTGCCGGGCGGCCGTCTATGGTTTCAACAATTCGCCCATCCTCCGAAACCGCTGTCACCTGGCCGCTATGAGCATCGGAAACGTCGAATCCGCCTTCGAAGGTCCATCCCATGGGGAGATCGGTATACAAGGCGAGGGCTGCCACACCAAGCGTCCGAACGGCATTGCCGATCACGCTGTTGCTGGGGCCGGACACGCAGCCGCCCGCGACCGGGACGGATTTACCGAGCACATCGTCAAGTCCTCTTGCTACACCCTCTCCCTCCTTGGGGTCAGCCAAAACGAGCAGTGCGGAAGGTTGTTTTCCAGGTTTCCGGGCGTCCCGGACAGCCTCCTCGACGGCCCTGCGGGTTGTCTCCCGCCTCGAGGCGCCGTGGGTTGGGGAGGCGGACCCGACCCCGAAGCCTATCTCCGAAGAGCGGATGATCATGGCCACCAGTCCGGTTGGGCTGCTCGCCCCGGGACCGACGCTCAGGAGGCCTTTCTCTGTCATGATTGCCCGGGTGCTCGCGGAGCCTCCGAAAATCCGCGTGCTGGGCCCGAGAATTCTCCGAGCCTCAGCATAAATCTGCTCAAGGGACTGAAAATTACTGGCCAGGAGGATGGCGAGCTGCGGCCTCGGGTCCTGATCGTCTGACGCCACTCTGGCCAGCACTTCCCGGGTGGCAGCCACAGGATCTGACGCAAGACTCGACCCAGTTCGAACCAGCGTCCGATTCGAGACCGGCGGCTTTTCAGTCAGATACGCCGACTGGGCTGTCATAGGCGCCGATTCGTCCTCCCCGGGCGCCAGCAAGACAAACAAGACAGCTGCAAACAAAAGCACCGCGACGCCAAACAGAACGGTTTTCAGCCGGGTCGACATACTCGCCTCACTGACCTTCCATATCCGTGTACATTTTCTTGATACACGACGGGCACAGTCCGTGTGTGAATTCGGCGGCCGAATGCCGTCTCAGATAATTCTCCAGTCCGTCCCAGTAGCCCTGGTCGTCACGGATTTTCTTGCAGCCGGCGCAGATGGGGATGAGACCCTTCAGGGTTTTCACCTGGGACAGCGCCGCCTGAAGCTTGTCAATTAGTTCTTCGCGCAGTCGCTCGGCCTCCTTCCGTTCGCTGATATCCCTGACGACGCAGACGATCAGAGGGGGCTGCGGCGGCATCTGAGACATCTGCGAGAAAGCGAGCAAGACAGGCACGAGCCGGCCGTCCTTGGTCAAGAGCTGACCTTCGGTCCGGATCGCTCCCGGCTCTGGTGTCTGACCGATCCGCGCTTTGAAAGAAGGGCCCCCGCCGGGCGGGAAGAAGAAAGCGAGGGGCTTGCCCAGGACTTCCGAGAGGGGATAGCCGAGCAGCTCCGAGGTCGCTGGATTGGCCGTCTGGACCAGCCCGTCGGCACCCACGACCATGAGGGGGTCGATCATGCTCGTCACGATCTTGTCGATGTAATCGCGGGACACAGTGGTGACCCGAAGCTGAGTCGCCATCTGGTTGAAAGCCTGGGCGACCCGGCCCAGCTCATCACCGGACATCACCGGCACCTGGGAGCTCAAGTCGCCCTGGCCTATGCGATCAAGGGCACTGGTGAGGACCGGAATCGGCCGTAGAAAATAGCGGACGCTGGCGTACACGACAACGGTAAGGATGACGAGAAGCACGGCTGCGGTGGCAGTGACGTTCTGAACCGCCCGGCGGCGGGTTTCACCTAGACTTTTTGTCGAGAACCCTAACCAGAGCAGCAAATTCCCGGAAGGAGTCTCGAGGGGGCGAACAATCACTCCAATCGGCGCCGCTCCGTCAATGAAGCCGCCCTCGCGCAGCCTTCGCCTTCGTTCTGCCGGGAAGTAATCGTCGGCACGGGTGCCGATAAAAGAGACGTCGTTGGCGAGGCTGATGTGGCCATCTTCTCGCGCAATCCACCAGAACACGAAATTCTCTCTCCGAGAGGTCTGGTGCAAGCTTTCGAAAGGCCACTGGTTATTCAGCTGGCTGGTTTTCACATCCTGGCCGAGCAGAAAGCAGACGGCATCCCAGTTGGCGAAAAGGTGACTGGTGCTCTCCTCGATCTGCCGTGAAATCATAGTGTAGGCAGTCCAGAAGGTGGCCACGACAAACGACAACACTACGGCACCGAAGATCTTCCAGAAGAGCAGCAAGCGTCACCCCGGGTTCACCGATCGACTCCAGCCTGGCGGCCAAGCCGATGGCAGGGACACTCTATGCCGAATTGCGTCAGGCCGCCAGCGGAAAATTCAAGAGAATGAGGTTCGCTTGATGATCGTTTGGAACAGAAGCACCATCACGAATCCCGCGGCCGCGGTGGCAAGGCCCGCCTGGATTCCGTGCCGGCCTACCAGAAACCCTGCCAGCCAGGGTAGAAGCATGCCGCCGACCAGCGCGATGGTGAACAGGGCGCCGAAAACGGTGCCCGAGAGGCCCGGAAATCGCCCAGCGGCAAATCCGAGCACGCATGGATAGATCGGAGAAATGCACAAGCCGGCAAGCACCGCGGCCACGAGCGACACCACGGGATGGGGGAAAAGGACGAGCACCGATAGCCAGACGGCTGCCGCGCCGGCGCAGAACTGAACAAGGGTCGTTTCCCGCATCCGGCGCAACAGGATCGGGCTGATCGCCCTGCCGAGAATGACACACCCCCAGAAGGCCGAAAGGTAGTAAAGGCTGGTGGCCGGCGGCAACCCCAGCTTCCTATCCAGAAAGGCGGCCAGCCAGGCGTTTGAATTCATCTCGTTACCCGACTGAAAGAAGAGCAGGATGCCGAGAAGCAGCACCAGGGGACTTTTTAGGACACCCAGGGCCTTGGAGACGGTAAAACCGGTCGCTGCCTGCTTTCCCGGAGGAAAGCGCAACAGCAGGAACAGAAGGCCCGGAACAAGCGCAATCGAGGCAGTCAGGACCAGAATGGCCTTCAGCGACAGGAAACTCAGGAGCGACCCGATAAAGATGGGTATAAAACAGGCGCCAAACCCGAAGAACATCCCCAGGCGACTGAGCGCCGCCGCCTGTCCCTCGGGATAAAGATCGGCGACGAAGGCATTGGTGCCGGAATTCAGCCCGCCTCCCCCCAGTCCCAACAGAAAGCTGCAGAACGCCAGGGTCGGATAGCTTTCGGCTTGGGCGATACCCAGCAACGACGCGGAGCCCAGGATTGCAGAAATGAGCAGCAGTAACTTGAAGCCGAACCGGTCAAAAGCCGGTCCGCTCAGCATGGTGACAACCAGCGCCCCGCCGTTTAGAAAGACAAACAGACTGCCGGCCTGAGACGGTTCCAGCTGCATTCCCCGGAAAAGCGACGGTAAAAGCGCGCCAAGGATAGCCAGGTCAATCCCGAACACAAACATCCCGCTGTACGAAGCCCAGGTAAGGGCCGTGCGATTCGATACCGGTGGGGTCATCGGCTGCCTCACTTTGAACGGGAACAGCGCCGGCGGTAAGCGTTGAATACCTGCTCGTTATGATCGGAACCAATTCCCGGTACGTTGGGGGACACAAAAGTGTCGAGGTGATGTCCCCTGCGCCGGAGACAGGCGGCCGTCTCGGCTACCAGGGCCATGCTGATGGTAATGACGGCGACGGTTGAGCCGGCGCCGACCTTCTCGGGCTGACCGACGTCGACCAGCGAGTCCTCAGGCGGGACGCAATTGTCGATGACGATGTCGACGACATCCTTCAGGCTCTTGCCCGAGGAGTGTTTCGGCCGGTTCATTTGCTGGTTGGCCACCGATGTGACCGCTACGATCCGTGTCCCGTGCTCGCGAGCATACAAGGCTGCCTCGATCGGTGCCGCGTTCATCCCTCCGTGTGAGTAAACCACCAGAGCGTCGCTCGCGGAAAAGCCCCAGTTGCGGAGGAAATTCTTGACGTATCCTTCCTGGCGCTCCAGCCAGAGAAGCTCGGGAGCCCCGCCCGGTCCCACCACGTTAAACCACATCAGTCGGGGATCCATCAGGGGCCGAAAGCCGACAAAGCTGCCGTAGCGGGGGTAGACGTCCAGGACGGGTATGACGGAATGCCCGCTGCCGAACAGATAGACCCAGCCGCCTTTTTCGATACAATCGGCAAACAGCCGGCCGGCCTTGCCGATGTTTTCCAATTGAGAAGCCTGTATTTTTTTGAGAAGCCCGTCCACCGCATGAAAGTAGTTCTGTGCGCTCATTCGTCCCCCTAGTGATCAAGACAATTACAGAATGGACTGTGTTTGATAGAAGGCCTCGCCCGGTCGCACCGAACGCTCAGAGAGCGCGCGGTGAGAAGGACACGAATCTACAATCCCTTCGCAACCGCTGCCGCTCCCAGGATTCCCGCATCCTCACCCAGCTGGCTCACGACGACATCGACCTGCGCAAGGCCGATAGGTTGTGCCCAGAGTCGCATTTCGGGCAAGGCCGACAGCGAAAGGAGATCCCAGCACGCGCTCACGCCGCCTCCGACGACAATCAGCTCCGGGTTGAAGATGCTGACGAACATGGAAAGAACCAGGCCGATGGCCTCACCCGCGACCTGGAACAGCTCAAGCACGGCACGGTTGCCGTGACGCGCCAGCGAGGCCAGCTCCGGAAGTGTCGCTTGCTGCCGGAAAAGCTCCATGGCTGAGTGTTCGATGGCGGGCCCTGCCGCAATGTCTTCGAAATGGCGCCGTTGTCCTCTCAAGCAAACGGGAATCCAGCCGACCGCGCCTCCGATGTCATTGGAGCCGCGGACCAGTCGTCCTCCGGACAACACCCCGGCGCCGATTCCAGTCCCGACAATCAAGAAGACAACGTCCCGCTTGCCCTGTGCGCAGCCGTACAGCACCTCGCCGAGAACGGCAGCATTGCGGTCGCTTTCTACGACAACCGGGAAGGAGAAGCGCTTGGACAGCTGTTCAAGCAAGCGGATTTGGTTCCATCCCTTAATGTTCGGCGCCCAGACCGTCTTTCGCTTGTGGTCGGCGATGCCCGGAATGCAAACCCCCACCGCTTCAGGCGCGTTGCCGTAACTTTCGATGAGCGCCGTGATCTGGCGAACGGCGCTCTGCTCGTCGGACTGATCTACGGATTCCCGCCGCCTTTCGCTGATTGTTCCGCTATCGTTCACCAGGCCGGCAGCCAGCTTGGTGCCTCCCACATCGACGCCGAGAAACATGGCATCAAGATAACACAATCGAAACGCTTACATCCCCTTGGTGAGGGCCGCGCTGGCGGCGGGATAGCAGCCAAGCAGCTCCAAAAATTCGGTAATCTCCTCCAGGTGGCTCAGAGCTCGCTTAACCCTCGTCTCTTTGATGTTTCCTAGAAAATCGATATAGAAAAGGTATTCCCAGGGTCGCCCCTGGATGGGGCGTGATTCGATCTTCGTCAGATCGATATCCCGCAGCGCAAAGACGCTCAGACACTTAAACAACGCCCCCGGAGCGTTTCGGAAACTGAAAACGATCGACGTCTTGTTCGCCTGGTCCGAAACCTCCATCTCGGTGCCGAGCAGGACAAAGCGGGTGAAGTTCTCCTCGTTATCCTCGATCCCGCTCATGAGAATCTGGCCGCCGTAAAATTCGGCGGCGCCGCGTCCGGCAATTGCGGCACAGTCACGCAGGTCCTTTTCAAGGATCTCCTTAACGCTTCCCGATGTGTCGTAAGCGGTGCGGCGCTCAAGGTTTGGATACCGCGCAAAGAATTTCTCGCACTGATCCAGAGCCACGGGGTGTGACAGGACAGTGCGGATTTCCGAGAAACTCACGCCCGGAAGCGCGATCAGGTTGTGATGGATCAATAGGTTCGTTTCGCGGAGGATGCGCAGGCGATAACGAGACAGCAGATCGTAGTTTTTGTAGATCGAACCGGCGAGGGAGTTTTCGAGCGGGACCAGACAGTGCGGCACTTCGCCCTCTGTCGTGAGCCTGAACACCTCTTCGAAAGTGCGGCAGCAGCGGCACGTGAGACGGGGGCCAAGCAACTCGCGCGCTGCTTCTTCGCTGTAGGATCCACGTTCGCCTTGAATCGCTATCGGCCCGTCTAAACCTGCTCGCGACTGCACCGGATCTCCCTTGATTGGCGGAGGCACATGGGAATCGAACCCACCGGCCCCGGCTCTCACCGCAGCCCGACTGGTTTTGAAGACCAGGCCCGTCACCAGACGAGAAGTGCCTCCGAATCGGCTGATTATAGCAAAACGGCGGCTGTGGCACGGTTAGTCTCGTTCCGCGGGGTAGTGTCCTAAATCCGCTTTGGGGATGTCAACGCTGTTCCTTAGACTCAGATACCATGCGGGCCTGAATGGGGCTCCTAAGTGGGTGAGAAGAAAGGCCACGATGAGTAAAATCAAGCCGGGGCCGGACGATCTAAAGAACAAATGATAACCGTCCGAGCGAAGAGCCTTGTCCCTGGTGTAATTCCAGTGAGTTATAAGGACGTACCCTCCAAGCAGTGGCAGAAGTAGTACTAAGCAAAGTGCGGGCCACCGCTGCCTTCAAGTTGTCCAGTTTCTTGGAAAAGCCATTGGTAAGAGTCGTGAGCCGGCGCATCTGCATTCTCACAGAGAGCCGCCTGTTTCTTGCCTCGACTGTTGTGATAAGAATCTGGATCAAGGGAAATGCTCGAAGATTTCGCCGATCAGGATATCCATCAGTTCTGTGAGCAGGCGGCTGCGGTGCGCGACCATGGCAAAGGGAAGACGGTATCGTATTCCCTGAACGTCTTTCTCCCGCTGACTCGCCTTTGCCGGAATGCCTGCGGTTATTGCGATTACCGGGTGACTGAGCCAAACGGCCGCGCGCTGTTCCTTTCCGCTGAAGAGGTGCTGGAAACCGCCCGCGCAGGAGAGAAGGCAGGGTGTGCCGAAGCCCTCTTCGTAGCCGGTGACAAACCCGAGCGCCGCTATCCCGAAGCGCGCCGCTGGCTTCGGGACCGTCACTTCGACAGCACGGCCCACTACGCCTGTGAGATGGCCCGCCTCGTTCTCAGCAACACCCGACTCTATCCTCATACCAACATCGGTCTGGCAAATCGCGCCGAGCTGATCGAGCTGAAGCAGGTGAACGCCTCAATCGGACTGATGCTTGAGACCACGGCCCAGCGTCTAAGTTGCCTGGGCGGTCCGCACGGTCAGTCACCCGACAAGTTTCCTCCAACCCGGCTTGAGTTCCTGGCCTGCGCCGGCGAATTGCGGATCCCGACCACTACCGGCCTGCTGATCGGAATTGGCGAGACGCGGGCCGAGCGTCTCGACGCCATTCTTGCCATAAGCCGCCTTCAACGAGACTACGGTCACATCCAGGAAGTGATTATTCAGAATTTCCGGCCGAAGCTCGGATCGTCTATGGCTGAAGTAGTCGATGTCCCTTGTTCGGAAATCCTCTGGACTTGTGCAGCAGCCCGGCTGCTCCTGGGGCCTTCCCTGAATCTGCAGGTAGCTCCGAACCTGCTTCCGCGCCGCTGGTTGGCCGCCTGCCTGGGAGCGGGAGTTAATGACTGGGGAGGCATCTCTCCGCTCACCCCGGACTACGTCAACCACGAGTCGCCGTGGCCGCCCCTGGCCGCGCTGCGCGAGGAGACCGAGGCGGCCGGCTTCAAGCTGCGCCAACGCTTTCCGATCTATCCGGAATTCATTGACCGGCTTCCGCCTCGCTTAAAGGAGCGGCTGAGGAAGGACGCTGATGAGGAAGGGTATGTTCGATCGCCAGCCTTGGTTTGTTGAGCAGTTGCCTGGCCGTTCGGAAAGTGACCTGGACCGAATTCTGACGGGGCTTCCTCTCCAGACAGCCAGGGTCCTGAGCCGCGCGCTTGCGGGGTCGGATCTTTCCGCCGATGACCTGATGTCGTTGTTCGCCTTGGAAGGCACTGAAGCGGAAGCGCTCTTTGCCGTCGCCCATTTCCAAAGGATCCAGGGCGCCGGCTTTATCTCGACCTACGTCGTCAACCGGAACATCAACTTCACGAATATCTGCTATAACCACTGCCGGTTCTGCGCCTACAGCCGCTCCCGGTTCAGCCCGGATGCCTTTTCGCTCTCGCTTGATGAGATTCTGCGTCAGGCCGAGGAGGCTTACCGTCTTGGAGCAACGGAGGTCTGCATCCAGGCCGGCCTTTCGCCTGATCTTGACGCCTCCTTTTACCCGCGGCTCTGCCGAATGATCCGCGAATCGCTTCCGGATATCCACATTCACGGCTGTTCCCCTCAGGAGGTGATGTACTGGTCAAGAGAAGCCGGAAGGTCGATGCGCGACTACCTCATTGAGTTAAAAGACAGCGGCCTGAACAGCCTTCCCGGGACTTCGGCGGAAATCCTTGACGATGACATCCGGGCGATGATCTCCCCCCGTCGCATCACCACCCGGGAGTGGATGGATGTCGTCAAAACGGCGCATTCTCTGGGTTTGCGCACGTCGGCCACCATCATGTACGGACATGTCGAGAACCCCCGGGAACGTAGTCTGCACCTCCTCCGGTTGCGGGATCTCCAGCGGACCAGCGGCGGCTTTACGGAGTTCGTGCCTCTCAGCCTGGTCTCTGACTCAAACGGCGGACGGGGGCGGCGTCTCCGACTCAAGCGCTCGATCGGGAACAGTGACGTTTTCAAAATGCATGCGATCGCGCGGCTGGCGCTGGGGAAAGAAGTGCCCAACATCCAGGTCTCGTGGGTCAAGGAAGGCGTGGAAACGGCGAAAGCGTGCCTCCGGGCCGGCGCAAACGACCTGGGGGGAACCCTCATGAACGAGTCGATCTCGTCTTCAGCAGGAGCGAAGAACGGAGAGTTGATGAGACCCTGCGAGCTGCGGGCCGCTATCCGGGCGGCCGGGTTCGTCCCTGCCCAGCGGGATACGCTTTACCGCCTCATCCGCCGGTTCGATAACCCGGCAGACGATCCAATCGACCCGCTCGACCGAAGCGAGCCCGCCGGGCTGGCGCACTGACAGAGCTACACGCTCTGCTGGGGGTGCGGCCCTGTAACCTGCACTTTATACGCATTTCGGAACCGCCTAACCGTAACCCCGCAGTCAACCGCGGCGGGGGCTAGAACGCGTTACAAGCGCAGCGCTTTTTGCGGACCGTCAGCGGACGGGGAGCGCGTCGGATGCGAACCGATTCCACGATTCGATCCTGCAAGAGGTTCGCATCCGACGCGCTCCCCGTCCGCTGACGGTCCGCAAAAAGCGCTGCGCTTGCGGCTCTGTTTCAAACGGTGCGGCTCTGTAACCAGAGGCGGAAAAGGGTAACGCGTCCAGAAATATGTATAAAGTCCAGGCTGTGCCCGCGCGCTACCGGGCGTTTTTCAGTCTCTGCAGCAGGCCCGAATAGCGCCTGGTCACACGGCTGTTGCGGACGGCAAGCCCAAGTGCCTTTTTCTGTCCGACCACCACCACCAGCCTGCGCCCTCGGGTTATCCCGGTATAGATCAGGTTGCGCTGCAGGAGGATGTACTGCTCCATCGCCATCGGTATGACGACGGCGGGGAATTCCGACCCCTGGGATTTGTGAATGGTGATGGCGTAAGCCAGGGCCAGCTGGTCCACCTCATCGAAATCGTACGTAACCGGCCGGCCCTCGAAGTTAATGGTCAGTTCATGCTGAACCGGATCGATTCGCTCGACAAATCCGATGTCCCCGTTGAAGACGTCCTTGTCGTAGTTGTTCTCCAGTTGAATGACTTTGTCTCTCTTCCCGAAGCGGAACCCGAACCGGTCCACGGTCACTTCACCCGGCCGGCGGGGGTTCAGGAGCGCCTGCAGGCGGGCGTTCAGCTCGCGGACGCCGAGCAGGCCGCGGTTCATGGGACACAGCAGCTGAACGTCGCGAACCGGATCGAGACCCAGATGAGACGGGATGCGCTTTTGCACCAGCTCAGATAGGGTCGCCAGAATCGCCTCCGGCTCCTGGCGGTCGAGGAAGAGGAAATCAGCGGTCCGATCGGCTTTGTCCGGAATCTTGAAGATGCCTTGCCGAATCGCATGGGCGGAGCGGATGATGTCGCTTCCCGCGGCCTGTCGGAAAACCTCGGTCAACCGTACGACCGGCACAATACCGCTCTCGATCACGTCGCGCAGCACCATGCCCGGTCCGACTGACGGCAGCTGATCGACGTCCCCTACCAGGACAATGGCGCAACCTGGCGGGCAGGCGCGCAAGAGCATGGCCATCAGCGGAACGTCGACCATGGAGACCTCGTCCACGATCAGCAGATCGCATTCGAGCGGATTTCTCTCCGTGCGGCCGAACCGGCCGGAAGGTTGGGCTTCAAGCAGGCGGTGAATCGTCTTGGCCTCATGCCCGGTGGCTTCGGACAGGCGCTTGGCCGCCCGGCCGGTGGGTGCGCAAAGCAGACAGCGCAGCTTCTTGGCAGTCAGAATCATCAGGATGGTCTGCACCAGAGTCGTCTTTCCGACTCCCGGACCCCCGGTGATGACCGCGGCGCGGCTGTTCAGCACTACCTTCAGCGCACCCAGCTGGCTGGGCGCCAGCTCGGTGCCCGTTTTTTCCCGGCACCAGTCGACTGCTTTCTGAAAATCGACCGGAGGATAGCGGCTCGCCCCGGCAGACACGAGCCGGGCCAGGCGGCTGGCGATCTCGCGCTCCGCCGCCTGCAAATGCGGGAGAAAGGCGATCCTCTCACCGTCGATCTGCTCCACGAGGATGCGGTTGTCCCGGGTCTGTTCCGTGAGGGCCTCCACGACAACACTTTCGGGTACCTGCAGCAGCTTGACCGCCTCCTCTTTCAGCATCTGTTCCGGCAAGCCGCAGTGCCCTTCGTCGGTCGCTTGGAGAAGGACGTGGCTGAGCCCGGCTGAGGCGCGCTTCACCGAATCGGCAGGGATCCCCAGACGCTGGGCGATCTGGTCGGCGCTCTTGAACCCGATTCCATGGATGTCGCGCGCCAGGGCGTAAGGGTCTTCCATAAGGATCTCAATTGCCCGGTCTCCGTACGTCTTGTGAATTCGCACGGCCCGGCTGGTGCTGACCCCGTGGGAATGCAGGAACACCATGATCTCGTGGATGTGCCTGGCCTCTTCCCAGGCCTCCTTGATTCGCTCGCGCTTGGTGGGACCAATTCCCTCGACCCGTTCCAAGGCCCGTGGCGCTTCCTCAATAATGGAGAAGACCCGAGAACCGAATTCGGCGACCAGCCGCTCCGCCAGAACCGGCCCGATCCCTTTGATCAGGCCGCTGCCCAGGTACCGCTTGATGCCGTCTGCTGTGCTGGGAGGCGAGGTCCGGATGCTGTCCGCCTTGAACTGCAGCCCGTGGTCACGGTCCTGAACCCAGCGTCCGTCAGCCTCGATCCACTCGCCCGGGTTTATTGAAGCGGCGGAGCCCACCACGGTGATCAGGCCGGCGCGCGTCTTGGATTTGACTTTGATGACGCAGAATCCGTTCTCTTCGTTGAAGAAAGTGATTCGCTCGACGAGTCCCGTCACCTTTTCCTGATCTGACCGTCCGGCGAGAGTGCTGTGCATGGCCTTGCAGCGGAATCATAACAAGCCGGACAGTTCAGGCCAACCAAAGGTTCAGAGGTTCAAAGGTTCAGAGGTTCAAAGGTTCAGAGGTTCAGAGGTTCAGAGGTTCAAAGGTTCAGAGGTTCAAAGG
>JBHGBF010000099.1:0-22914 GCA_041946865.1 Acidobacteriota bacterium
GTATCGAGCGCAAGGAGGTAGCCTATGTTTCGAACCGTCGAGGACTTCGAGCACGCGTGGAACGAAGAAAGCGGGGCTACTCTTAAGATTCTCGCCCAGCTGACCGATCCCTCACTGAACCAGCGAGTCACATCCAAGGGCCGCTCACTCGGCTTCCTCGCCTGGCACCTCGTCTTAACACTCGGCGAGATGAGCCACAAGGCCGGCTTATCCGTCGAGGCGCCGCCGGAGGGCGCCCCAATGCCGAAGACCGCCAAGGAGATCATCGACATTTACGGGAAGGCCGCCTGTTCGTTGGCCGGCGAAGTCAAGCGCAAGTGGCGGGATGCCAGTCTTCACGACGAGGTGGAACTGTATGGCGAAAAATGGGAACGCCGGCGGGTCCTCTCCGCCTTGATCCTGCACCAGGCGCATCATCGCGGCCAGATGACCGTCCTGATGCGGCAGGCAGGACTGGCGGTGCCGGGAATCTACGGGCCTTCGTACGAAGAATGGGCGACAATGGGATTGCCGCCCGTGCAATGAACCGGCGGCACTTCGATCCGGCTCAAGGAACGCGCCATGCAACGACCGCTGTACTTACTAGAGTAGAAGGTCTTTAGTCCACCCGACGGTTTCGATTTTGATCCGCTGCAGATCGCTGATCCCGAGGTGATATCGCTTGTCAGCGGCTTCCACGCAGAAAGGCGGCGGGGAAAGCAGCCACGATTCGCCGCGCAGCGCGTGCCGTTTCCCGGTAATCACTTTCAGGCAGATCCGTTCGACGGCGACCGGATCGGTTCCGGCGATCAGTCCTTTGTAGGGCCACATGTACCGGGGATCCGGCTGCGGCCCCTTGTCGCACAACGGGCGCAGCGCATCAACCAGTATGAGCCTCGTCTTCCCCTTGACCCGCCGCAGGTTCCAGATCTCTCCGAGGTTCGCGCTGGCTTCATTGTGATACGCGTCGGGTCGGCCCGAGAACATGATGTAGTTCTTCAAAACCGTCCCGATTCCGGTCAACCAGTGGGCTTTCAGGCCCGGCAACGAAATGAGCGCCGTGCATCGCTCGACCAGCTCCAGGTCTCCCTGGGCGTCATGGATGCTGCGCGCCGGAATCCCGGCCTCCTGCAATTGCTCCCTCACCGCCGCCACCACTTCGGGATGGGTGGGGTTCAAGTGTGGAGTCGAAATCAGGCCGATCACATCCGTCGGTTTGACCAGGGACAGCCAGGCGGTTTTCGCCGTCTTCTGGCCGGTCGTCCGCATGACAGTCTCGGACACCATCTTCTTGAGGACGAACGAATCGACCGCATAGTTGTCCAGCATAGCCTTCTCATCTCTGACCACGAGCACCGTGCTGGTAGGAGCGGCCGACAGGAGCGGGGCTCCGCTTGCGGCAACCGTGGCGGCGGCAGTCGTGCTTCGAAGGAAATCGCGGCGAGTGAACACGCTTGTCTTACTCATGGCTTTTCTCCCAGGTGTGTAACTGCTCGGTGGCTTTCTCCAGGCAAAGCCGGGCGACCTGTTCCGAGGAAAGCTGGAACGCCACGATGAGGGTCCTGCCGGCCACCCGGTAGCCGATCCATCCATCCTCGACCAGGCAGGTCTCCGCCTGCGCCCCTGCTCCGGCCCTTTCGCACTTGCGCTCAGGAAGGTAAGACTGCAAAAAACTGCGGAAGGCGGCCTGCGCCGAAGCCGGCGCATCGTACCTGACCTCCAGGAGCCGAATGCTGTGGGACCGCCCAGCCCCGCTGCTATAGGAAGCCATGACGGCCTCCGTCTTCAGGTCCAGCTTCAAAATGTTCTGAGTGCTCAGAAAGTAGAGGGAGTTAAGAACAAGGTGGGACCTGAAGTAAGAAACTTCGCGGCTGTTCAGCCGGTGGCCGGCAAACTCAGTCGGCAAGGCTTTAAGCAACGAGGGCGCAGCGCCTTGGACCCGGCCGGCGGTCACCGCCCGCGCCAGCTCCATGACCGCATTTCGCGATTCCGGCGTCTCTTTTTCCGCCAGGATCCGAACAAACCGATCACCGGTCCAGAGGCGAAGCAGTCCAGCGCCATAAACGCCCCGGCCGGCCGGCGCCGTCTCCGGGCCAAAGCTTACGTCCTCTCCGTCGGAGTCGAGTGAAAGCAAGCCGAAGGCATCGTCGGAGGTCCGCATCTGGTAGAGCTCCAGGAGGATCTGCGTATCACTCGGGTCGCGGTAATCGTAGACGTCCAGATAACGAAAGCGGTAGCCGAGGTAAAGTTCGCCGCCTCCGTCCATGTAGTCAAAAATGGCCTTAGGCTCGATGCGCCGCGGGTCCTCGCTGAGTTTCCAGGTACCCGCCACTCGGGGAAGAGACATGCCTTGTTCCGCGGCCTTGAACCCGGGCATAGCCGCCGCCCGATTCACCGACAACAGGATGGCGAGAAGCAGCATCGTCCGGAAGGGGTCGACCGACCGGCGACGGCAAAATCCGCCGCCAGGGTCAGACCCTGCTCGCAGGACCAAGACCTGCTGGGATCGATCTCTTCTGGCCATCGCGCGGTGAGACATTATGTCATGCGCCAAAAGTCCCGGCATCAGGAAAAACGGTCCGACGCGAAGCTTTTCAACCGCTCGAAGTCAGTGGGGCGGTTTTGTGGGCACGGATCGAGCGACCCGTTGTTGCGGGATGGTTTGGTGCCTCCCCAGCGTCACCTTTCGCGTTTACAATACTTGTCACCATGAGGATCGCCATCGGCACGACTCGCGTTCCAAAGATCGAAGCGGTAAAAGAAGCGTGGGAGGTGATCGGGTCGCGAATTCGGGCCTATGACCGGGATCCGGTCACGTTTCTGACGTACGACGTCGGCAAGGACACGCCCGAAATGCCGCTCAGCCTCGACCAACTGATGGAAGGTGCGCGCAGCCGGGTCGAGAACCTTGTTCTCCAACTCAAACGGGAAAAGCAGGAAGCGGATTTTTACGTGGGTCTGGAAGGGGGCTTCGAGGTCATCGATACTCACGGTCCGAGACGCCAGGTCTTCCTTGAAAGCTGGGCGTATGTGTCCGACGGCCACACCGGATATTTCGGCCACGGCCCGGGCCTTTATGTTCCGTACAAAATCGGGGATCCCATCATCGATCGCGGCATCGAGGTAGGCATCATCCTGGACCGGCTGGGCGGGCCCCGCAGCAGCGCCAAGCCGGAGGGTATCTGGGGATTCTTAACCGGAGATATCCTGAGCCGCCAGCAGTCCTTCGTCATCGCGGTCATGTGCGCTTTTGTCCCCTTCTGCCAGCCGGAAGTCTACCGCTGAAAACAGCTGACAGCTGATCGCTCTCTGACCGGTTCTGACCGATGCGCCTTTTAGAGGAAACACACAGAATCTCCACGCGTCCTTGTCGGGTTTGCCGGCAGTCGCCTGGTTTCTTCGCTCAGCTCTCGGGCGCTTCCAGCCTGGCCTTGATGACCCGCGCCAGCTTCTCGCCCACAAACGGGATCAGTTCCTCCACGCTGGCCTGGCGCACGCCGGTGATGCTCCCAAAGTTTCTCAGAAGTCTTTTCTTGCGTTTCTCGCCGATTCCCGGAATCCGGTCAAGCGCCGAATCGAAATCCCTCATAAACCGGCGCTTGCGGTGGTACTGAACCGCAAAACGATGGGCCTCATCCCGAATTTCCTGGATGAGATGCAGAACAGGCGAGTCTCTCTCCAGCACAAGCGGCTCGTCTTGTCCCTGGATGAATATCACTTCTTCCCGTTTGGCGATGCTGGCCAGGTTGGGCTCCTCGATCCCCAGCCCCTGGAGCGCCTGATAAGCGCTGTGCAGCTGGCCCTTGCCGCCGTCGATCAGAATGAGATCCGGGATACTGCATCCTTCTTCGAGCACCCGACCGTAGCGACGGTGTACAACTTCGAAGATCGAGGCAAAATCGTCCGCGCCTTGAACCGTCCGGATTCGGAACTTGCGATATTCGCTGCGCTTCATCACCCCGTTTTCGCAAACTACCATGGAGGCGACGCTTTCCGCTCCCTGGATATTGGAGATGTCGAAGGCCTCGATTCGTCGAGGCGGTTCAGGCAATCCCAGGTCTTTCTGCAGTCGTTCCAAGACCGCCTGTCGGGCGGGCCGCACAAGCAGAAAGCGGTTCTCGAATGACGCCTTGGCGTTCTCCTCCACGAGGAGCAAGAGGTTGTGCTTCTGCCCGCGCTGCGGGGAGATGAGCCGGACGGTACGCCGGGAAGCGCTCTTTCTGGTTAGCCACTCACTGATCAGGTCCTGGTCCTCGATCTCGACCGGGAGGTAGATTTCATGGGGGATGAATCCTGCGGTCAGGTAGTACTGCTGGAGCGCGTCGCGCAGGAACTGAGAAGGATTGAAGAACTCGAGGTCCTCCCAGAAAAACTCCCGCCTTCCGACCACCTGGCCGTTTCTGAGAGTGAAGAGCTGCAGGGCCAGGCAGGGCCCTTGCCGGTGATAGGCGAAGACATCGACATCGTCCACGCCACTCATCACCATCTTCTGTTTCTCGGCCAGGTCCCGGACCATCTGAATGCGGTCCCGGTAAAAAGCCGCCGCCTCGTACATCTGTTTCTCGGACGCCTCTGCCATCTTCTCGGTCAGGCTCTCGATCAGTTGCTCGTTCTTCCCTTCCAGAAGGAGAATGACATCCCGTACCGCTTTCTGATATTCGTCCGCTGTACACAGGCCGGCCACGCAGGGTCCCAGGCAGCGACGGATGTGATACTCCAGGCAGGGGCGTTCGAGTTTCCCGTCGATGTCCAGGTCGCAAGTCCGGAGCAAGAAGTGCCGGTTGATGATTTTGACCGTGTTTCGCGCCAGCGACGCAGGCAGGTAGGGCCCAAAATAGAGAGCACCGTCATCCAGCACACGGCGGGTCAGCAGCACTCGCGGGTACGGTTCCTGAACAGTGAGCTTGATATGAAGAAACGCCTTGTCATCCTTGAGATTGACGTTGAACCTGGGCTTGTGCCTCTTGGCCAGCGTGCTCTCGAGGATGAGCGCTTCGACCTCGCTGTCCGTCGTGATGTATTCCAGATCCCGAATATGCTGCTTCAGCACCTCGGTCTTCGCATCCAGTTGCCGGCTTGACTGGAAGTAGGAACGGACCCGGTTTTTGAGGCTCTTGGCTTTGCCGATATAGATGATCTTCCCGGACTGGTCCTTGAACAGGTACACTCCTGCCTTCTCCGGGAGAGACTGCAACTTGGCCCGCAGCAGCTCGGTTTCCATTCACAGGAAATTATACCAATGCGCTTGTACCGGTTGCCGGTTGCCGGTTACCGGTTACCAGTTACCGGTTGCCGGTTACCTGTTAGCAGTTACCAGTTACCCGTTACCGGTTGCCGGTTGCCGGTTGCCAGTTACCGGTTACTAGGTCGCCGGGCGGCCCGGTGGCAAGTACAGGTTACGTTTAGGAGTGAGTCGGAGAACCTCCCTGCGGGTTCTTAGAGTGTACTGGCAGGTTACGGTTTGCCCCGCCTGAAAGCAAACGGTTTTCTAAACCGGCAACAGGCAACGGGGAACGGGTAACAGCAACCGGTAACCGGCAACTGACAAGGTAACCGGTAACTGATAACTGGTAACCGGTAACCGGCAACCGGTAACCGGCAACGGGTAACCGGCAACTGGCAAGGTAACCGGCAACCGGTAAGTGACTGGTAACGGGCAAGGCAACCGGTAACCGCTCTAGAGTGGAGCTATGTTCCAGCCGTGGCGCAGGACGCGGATTTTCACCTGCCGGCGGCCGAATTCCAAGGCCTGGTCGGAATCTGGAACGTAGATATCGATTCGATTGCCCTTGATGAAACCGCCGGTGTCGAGCACCGTGTAGATACCGGAATGAGAGCCGAGTTTCAGCTCAATAACGGAGCCGATGGGAAGAACATCCGGATCAGCGGCGACAATTCCAGTGTTGACTGTGACGCCTGAAGCGGTAGTGCCCCTCACAGAGTAAGCTGTGGCGACAAAGTGGGTGTACTGATTGGCCTCATTATTCGGGGGGCCCGGAGGATCAGGAGGTTCCGGCGAGGGTTCGAGCTCTTGGCTCTGGGTGGTAATGGAGTTAAAGGAACGCATTGTCGCCGGGGTAATGGCGACGGTAAAGTACAGAATGCTGACTGAAAAAGCCAGGAGCAGGGTTGTAAACCAGAGGAGCCGGGAGGCCCGGTAGGTCTCTTGTTTCATTAGCTCGTCTCCTGATTAGAAGTTTCAAGTTTCTCGAAATAAAGCTTCTTACATCTTCTTACTACTTCTAAAAACAGCGTTTACGACTAAAGTTTGGCGCAATTATCCACCGACAGTCTGACTTGGATTTGCGCCAAGTGTTTGATTATACGTAAAAGTCGGGGAAGAGTTCCAATCGGGCGCCGGTCGGAGGTCACCTTGGGCTTGGCAGCCGCGTTCAAGGTGATGAGTCAGGAGGGCCTATGAAGAGGTGTCAGCTACTTCGAAAACGCTTCCCGACTACTCACTCTTCCACGTTTCACTTTACCGCACGAAGTTTGTGACCAGGGACACCCGCAGCAGGCACGGTCGCCGTCCGTCCGATCGTTCCGCCTCAGGCGGGGTTTGCGGACGCAGAGCCTGCTGTGGCTTTGCAAGCCCTTCGCCCGCGAGGCGCGTCCGGCTATGTGCGGCAATAGCTGGTCAGGCAGGATTTGTCGCCGAGGATGTTGCCGGCATAGACCAAGGCGCCTTCGCCGACAGAGCAGCCGCGGCCCAGGATGCTGCCCGAGACGAAGGCATTGCGCTTGATCCTGCAGCCGGGCCAGAGCACGGAATTCCGAACGACGGCGCCTTCCTCGATGCGGCAATTGCTTCCGATGACGGAATGAACGATCTGGGCGCCCGGTTTGATCATACAGTGCTCGTCGATCAGCGACTTGTCATCGACTTCGGCCAGCGGATTGTCGGGCCGGTGGTTTTCCTTCCGGTAGCCGAGAAACTGCGGGACGGAAATCCGCTTGTCGAGAAAATCCATGTTGGATTGCAGGTAGTTGTAAGGGCGCGTGATCTCCCGCCAGTACTCCCCGACCGAGCGTGCAAAAAGCGGAACCCCGCGATCAAGCAGACTCGGGAACAGGTCCTTTTCAAAGAAACAGGGCCGATCGCGAGGGATCCATTGCAGAACGTCGGGCTCCAGTACGTAGACGCCGGCATTGATCGTGTTGTTGCGAACCTCTTTGCCGCGGGGGCGCTCGATGAAGGCAGTCACCCGGCCTTGGTGGTTGACTCCCACGGCCCCGTAGGACCGGGGATTGGCCACGCTGCAAGTGGCGATGGTGACCGGCCCTCCGTGTTTGCGATGAGTCTCCAGACACTGCTCAAATGCCATCTCGCTTAACACGTCCCCATTGAGCACGAGAGTCGTGTCATCGATGAGATGCTCCGCCACCTTGAAAGCGCCCGCAGTTCCGAGGGGAGTGCTCTCGACGTGGTACCGAAGCAGCAGTCCGAAGTTCGATCCGTCGTCCAGGACCTCGCGGATCAATCGGGGCTGGTAGGAGAGGCTGAGAATAATCTCGGTAATGCCGGCCTTTTTCAGCTGGCTGACTTGAAAGAGGATGAGCGGAAAGTTCCCTATCGGCAGCAGCGGCTTGGGCGTATTAAGGGTCAAAGGGACCATGCCACTACTGAGTCCTCCGGCCAGGATCAGTGCTTTCATTTCTGTGAAAATGCTAACATACAGACCCGGCTGGTGCCCATTTGCAAACCGTTCCGCAGCCCTCCGCTGCGAGGGTGTTGAAAAAGGTCCTCGGACGAGCGGTGTTCCGCCCCTTCCGGCGGGCTTGTATAAACGCTATCCTGCTATGGATTAGCTCTGAAAAGCCCGCCCAAAGGCGGGACTACGAACGGGTCGGGAGGCACATCCTCCAGACTTTTTCAACACCCTCGCTGCGTGCGCGGCTCTGCTGGTGGCGCGGCAATGGTGGTGCGGTGCGGATTTGCAACCTGATCTCGCAACCCGTAACCTGCGATGTTAGAAGTGTGTTATAAGGTCTTGTCGTGAATCTGCCCAACGCTTTAACACTGTCACGGATTTTTCTGGCGCCGTTGCTGGTGGTCTTGCTGCTGACCGGCCGGGTAGCGACCCGTGAGACGTGGGCGTTCGTAGTCCTGGTTGCCGCTTCGGCGACAGACTACCTGGACGGATACCTCGCGCGCAAGCGCTTCCAGGTGACGACGCTGGGGAAACTGCTCGATCCGATCGCAGACAAGCTGCTGATCTCAGCCGCTTTCATCTCGCTGGTGGAGATGCGGATTGCTCCGGCCTGGATGGTGGTGATTATCGTGGGGCGGGAATTCGCCGTAACCGGGCTGCGGAGCATTGCCTCTCAGGGGGGCTTTGCGATTGCGGCGTCGCGGCTGGGCAAGTACAAAATGGCAAGCCAGGTGGCGTGTGCCGGCCTTCTGATTCTTGGCGGCCATTACCCGGGGACCCTGCTTTACAAGGCCGGCCGGCTTTTGTTGTGGATCGTGGTCATCCTGGCAATCGTCTCCATGGTGCAGTATTTCAGGCGTTTTTGGAGCCAGGTGGACGAAGGAATCAAGAATCGCAGGCGACAGGAGAATCGGAGGCGCATTCCGTTTCTCAAACGATATCGACGGAAATCAGATGCCACCATTAACACCTGAGGAAGGGGCGGAGCTGCTCCAGATCGCGCAAGACGCCCTGCGCCTGCATCTTTTCTGCGGCCAGCCGTACCAGGGCACACCGGTTCATCCGTCCCTGTTTTGCCCGGGCGCCGTCTTTGTCACACTGAAGCGAGGCGGGTTGCCGAGGGGCTGTATCGGCCACTTGATCCCCCGCGAGCCGCTGTATCTGTCCGTGGCTGAATGCGCCGTCGCCGCTGCTACGCGCGACCCCCGCTTCGACAGAGTGCGCGAAGAAGAGCTGGCCGAAATCAGGATCGATATCTCGGTCCTGAGCCCGCTCGAAATCGTCGCCGACCTGAGCCTGATCGAGGTCGGCACGCACGGTCTTTACATCGAGAAGGGCGATTGTCACGGGGTCTTGTTGCCGCAGGTTGCGGTGGAACTGGGGCTCGATCGCGATCAGTTCCTCGATCTGACTTGCCGCAAGGCCGGCCTGCCGCCGGATGCCTGGAGGCACGGCGCGGTTATCAAGGTCTTCTCTTGCCAAATCTTTCACTCGGAACCCCTTTAGATGTCTCAGTTGTGCCTCATCCTTGCCGAAGAGCGAGTTGATCAGTTAAACGCGAAGA
Organism: Acidobacteriota bacterium; assembly: GCA_041946865.1. Taxonomy (GTDB): domain Bacteria; phylum Acidobacteriota; class UBA6911; order RPQK01; family RPQK01; genus RPQK01. The sequence continues at coordinate 9,196 of JBHGBF010000099.1, forward strand.
TCAGGCGCTGGAATGGCGCCTGCCCGCTGATCGAGATCCGGATCGACCATCTCGGTTCCCCGCAGGTTCCTCGTCTTCCTGAGTCGAGACGCAGCCGCTACATCGCCACCTGCCGGCCGGCGAGGGAGGGAGGCCGTTATCGCGGCGCAGAGCCCGAACGGCTGGGATTGCTTCGGCGGGCCGCACAGTCGGGCTTTGACTGGATAGATCTCGAGGGTGACGTGCCGCCCATGTCTTTTCCTCCAGGTGTGCAGATCGTACGTTCGCATCATGACTTTCAGAGTTTTCCCCAGGATTGGGCAGGCCTTCTGACCAAAATGGATTCGCTGCCCGGGGACGTCAGCAAGATTGCCGTGACGGTGGAGAACACCGCGCAGCTGGTCGAAGTGCTGCGGCAGTTCGAAAGGCCTGCGCCCAGAAAGCGGATTTTTATTGGAATGGACGGCTTCGGACAGCCCTCCCGCTTGCTCGGTCACTTCCTCGGAAACGCCTGGACTTACGTCACTGAAGAAGCGGGCCGGCAGGTCGCGCCGGGGCAATGCAGTCTGGATGAAGCCCTAACCTCGTTTCGCCTGGATTATTCCGGTCCACGTCCGACCGTCTACGGCATACTGGGCAATCCTCTGGTTCACTCCATGTCTCCGCCGCTTCACAACCGGCTTTTTGCCCACTACCGGCTGGAAAACGTGTACCTGCCCTTTCGGCTGACCGCTGTCGAGCCGTGGTTCGAATACGTCGCTACGAGCCCGATTCGTTTCGGGGGCTTTAGCGTCACACTGCCCTTCAAGACGGACGTAGTGAAGTTCGTCACGGCGGCGGGTGAAGCAGATCAGGCGTTGAACACGCTGGTCAGGGAAGGGTCGGGGTGGAAGGGGGTCAACACCGACTATGCAGGTTTCCTGAAGCCGCTGGCAGGAATCGATCTTCGCGGATGCGAGGCGCTGGTTCTGGGAACGGGCGGCGTCACGCATACTGTGATCCGGGCCCTTCAAAGCAAGGGCGCCAAGATCACCGTTGTCGGTCGCGACCCGGCCAAAACCGCCGCTCTGACCCGTCGCTACGGGTGCGGCCAGGCGCTTTTCTCGGATCTTCCCATCAAGGCCCACCTGTGTGTGAACTGCACGCCTGTGGGACAGTACCCGGCGACCGAAGCTTCGCCGCTTGCCGCCGGTCAGCTGGCTTTCGAAATGGTCTACGACCTGATCTACCGGCCGGAGCGCACGGCGTTGATCCAGATGGCGGAATCGAAAGGACTGAAGACAATCACGGGCCGGGAAATGTTCGTCGAGCAGGCGGCCTTGCAGTTTCACGCTTGGACGGGTATCGATCCGGATCGCAAGTTGGTTCGTGAGATAGTAGAATCTCTGTTTTCTGGCGCGGAGCAAGTGGCGGGTGAAGGATGAATGAAAGGTTTCGAGTCCGGGTTTCTGCAAGCACCAGCAACCTCGGGCCGGGTTTCGACACGATTTCAGCCGCCCTGGGGTTGCACCTGACGGTGGACGTCGAAACGACGGATGAGCCCGGGATTGTCTGGGTCAGCGGATGCCCGCTGCCACCGGAGGAGAACGTGGCCGATAAGGCCTTGAGGTCGGCAGCCGGGGCGCTCGGTCTCGACCGCCTGGGCCTGCGCTTGCGGATGAACAATCCGATCCCTCTCAAGAGGGGCCTGGGAAGTAGCGGCGCCGCCATTATTGCCGGCATCAAGATTGCTGAGACGGTTGCCGGCCGAGCCATGACCCCTGAAGCGATCTTCGATCTGGCTTACCCTCTGGAGGGCCACCCGGACAACATTGCGGCCAGCCTGCTGGGAGGCTGGGTCCTGTCTCGAGTGGAAAATGCCGGCATGCGAGCGGAGAAAATCGTTTCGAAGCTCTCCTGCCGGTTCGTATTGGCCATCCCGCGGGTGACGGTCTCGACCCGGGACGCGCGGCAGATCCTTCCGGACTGCTACCCGCGTGCCGACGCCGTCTTCAACTTGCAGCGATGCGCCCTTTTTGTTCACGCCCTTTGGGCCGGACACAAGGACCTGCTGAGAGAAGCATCGCAGGACCGGCTCCATCAGCCGTTTCGATCCAAGCTGGTTTCAGGCCTGGCCGACCTCCTCCAGCTGCGGAATTGCGAGGGCCAAATGGCCGAACATGTCTTAAGTGTGACGATCAGCGGTTCCGGCTCCGCCATGGTGGCTATCGCTGACGGGCTTTACGAGGAAATCGGCAGCTGGATGGTTCAAACTCTGCGCGAGTGCGGCACCGAAGCTGATTTCCTTGTTCTTGACCTCGACCTATCCGGGGCCTGCGTGGCCTTCCCATAACTCCCAATCATGCTCCACAACATTTTCATTGTCCTGACTTTGGTGGTGCTTGAGGGCTTGTTGTCGGCGGACAACGCCCTGGTCCTCGCGATCCTCGTCAAGCATCTGCCCCGAACCCAGCGGAAGAAAGCTCTTCGTTACGGAATCTGGGGCGCCTTCGTTTTCCGCGCTATCGCCATTCTGCTGGCCAAGGAGTTGCGCCGCTTCTGGCCGTTCCGCCTGCTGGGCGGCCTGTACCTCTGTTACGTCGCGATCAGCCACTTCGTGAGGGGGAAGCGCGAGGAGCCCGAACTCGTGGAAGTGTCCAAGAAAGGCTTTTGGGGAACAGTCCTGGCGGTCGAGCTCACCGACATCGCTTTCTCGGTTGACTCGATCCTGGCCGCCGTGGCCATGTCCGACAAGGTCTGGGTGGTGTACCTGGGAGGCGTTCTGGGCATCATCACCATGCGTTTCGTCGCCGGAGGATTCCTGCGACTGCTTGATCTTTTTCCGCGCCTGGAAACGGCTGCCTACCTGCTCGTAGCCTGGATCGGCATCAAGCTCTCGCTGGAAACCTTCGATTTTCACTTCCCCACCTGGCTCTTCTGGGGAGTCATGTTTGTCCTGTTTGCCTCGGGTTTTGTCAAGACCAGGCGGATCAAGGAGGCACCGGCCGGAGTGGAGCCGTCTAAAGAAGGGCTCTATTCTGAAGTGGCCCGGAACGGTGAGGACAAGGCGGACGACTAGCCACGCGTTACAATAGAGGCACGATGCTGTCAGATCGATACTCCCGTCAGGTTCTCTTCAAAGGCATCGGGGGCCCGGGTCAGAAGAAGATCCGCGGGACGCGTGTTGCGGTGGTCGGATGCGGCGCGCTGGGCACCTGCAGCTCCGAAATGCTGGTCCGGGCGGGAATCGGCCGACTGGTGCTGGTGGATCGGGATTTTGTCGAGCTGAGCAACCTCCACCGCCAAAGCCTCTTTACCGAGGAGGACGCACGTCACGGTTTGCCTAAAGCCGTGGCAGCCGAGCGTGCGCTATCTCAGATCAACACAGACGTGAGTATTCGCGCGCGGGTTGCCGACGTCACGTCCGAGAACATTGCGGAGATTTGTGAAGGCTGTGCGCTGATCGTGGACGGGACCGACAATTTCGAGACTCGGTACCTGATCAACGATTACTCCGTAAAGAGCGGCACACCCTGGGTGTACGGCGCTTGCGTCGGGAGTTTCGGGACGAGCTGTGCCTTTGTTCCAGGCCAGACCGGGTGTTTTCGATGCCTGTGTGAGGAACCCCCGGCCGGCGCCGGTGTTGAGACCTGTGACACAGCCGGCGTTCTCGCTCCGATTGTCCATACCGTGGCCGCCTACCAGGTGGCCCAGGTTTTGAAACTGATTACTGGTTCCTCAAGCGGTGAACTGAGGCTCTTGCAGGTGGACGTCTGGGATGACGCCTGGAGGGCCGTCTCGCTCAAAGGTCTGAGGAATCCCGAATGCGATTGCTGCGTCAAGAAAAAGTTGGTTTTTCTTGAAGGCAGCCAGGAGTCTCGTCTCACGAGGCTGTGTGGCCGCAACGCGGTTCAAATCTCGCCCGGGCGGCCGGTTCATCTCGACTTTGCGGAGTTGTCGGCGAGGCTCGCCCGCGCGGCGGAGGTCGACTTCAACGATTTCCTGATGAGGATCAGGGTGCCGGGCTTTGAGATCGCCCTGTTCCCGGACGGACGGTCAATCATCAAGGGCACAGATGACCCCGCGCTGGCTCGGGCGGTTTATTCCCGGTACATTGGAATGTAAAGGACGATAAGGACCGAACGGCAAGGCCCTTGTAGTCATTCAGGTAAGTTGGGAATATTGCTATGAACATGAACAGACTTGCCCTTCTCACACTTGGCCTGCTTCTGATGCTGCCTTCCCCCGTCAGGGCGGACGCCAGGAAAGCCCGCGAGGTGATCGCAGCGGCCATCGAGGCCATGGGAGGGAAGAACTACCTCGACATCAAGAATGCCCACAGTTCCGGTCAGTACTTCACATTCGATCGCGAGGGACGCAAGGGCCATGCCCGCTACCAGGATTGGACAAACTATGATCCGGTCAAGTGGCGGTTTCAGCTGGGCGAGGGAAAACGCCAATCAGTCGAAATCTACAACCTGGAGTTGGGAAAAGGCTGGTCGCTGGAGGGCAAAGACACGGTTGAGGAGATCAAGTCCGAGGCGGTGGAGAGTTTCCGCCAGGCCGTTAAGCGGGACCTCGACATCCTGCTCAAAAAGCGGGTCAACGAAGAAGGAATGAACCTTTACTACTACGGACCCGACGACGTGGCGGGCTCCGGGGAGAGCGAAGCGGTGGAGTTCCTCGACTCCACAAATCTTTCTGTTATAATGTTTTTTGATACTAAGACTCATCTTCCAACAAAGCTCGAGACTCAAACGACCGACAGATTGGGGCTGCGGCATAAGGAGGAGACCGAGTATTTCACCTGGCTGACGATCCAGAATGTGCTGACACCATTGCGCATTGATGTGCATGTCGACGGGCAAATGAGCCAGCAACGATTCGTGGAGAAGATCGAGTACAACGTCGCTATACCTGACGACCTTTTCCTGGAACCCAAGGTAGAGAAAAAAAAGTAAACTGCTTCGGACAAAGGGCTTAGACATCGGTCTGTAGAACGCAGCTCGAGAGCAGCCCGCTGGCCGCTGGGGGCAGAGCGACACCGGTAATCAGGGCAATCGGTTAGCCGGATTGACAGCGCTACCTCAAGCAGTATAATACGCAGTCGTCCACGCTTTTCCGGACCGTGCGGTGCTGCCCTCTTTTCCACAGAGCTAATTGAACATATGGACTTTTTCGGCCCCCCCACGTCACCTTTCCAGCGGTTCATGGAAACTGACAATCTGTCTTATCTGTACCAGTATTCAACTTTTGACTGGGTCATCCTCGTTCTCTATTTCACAGTGCTGTCGATCCTGGCGGTATACGGCCTTCATCGATACCACCTGGTTTATCTCCACTACAAATACCGGGGCCGCGATCTACGCCCCGCGGGACGGCTCGACAAACTGCCGAAGATCACGATCCAGTTGCCGGTTTTTAACGAGATGTACGTCGTGGAGCGGTTGATTGACCATGTCTGCCGCCTCGACTATCCCCGTGACCTGCTCGAGATCCAGGTGCTGGATGACTCTACCGATGAAACGCAGCGTCTGGCCCAGCGAAAAGTGGGACAGTACGCCGAGCAGGGATTTGACATTCATTACGTCCGGCGGCCCGACCGCGTCGGATTCAAGGCCGGCGCCTTGGCCTACGGCTTGAAGCAGGCCACCGGCGAGCTGGTGGCCATTTTCGATGCCGATTTCACTCCCCTGCCGGACACGCTGCTGAACCTGGTCGACTATTTTTCGGATCCGAAGGTCGGGATGGTTCAGATCCGCTGGGACCACATCAATCGGGACTATTCGCTGCTGACCAAGGTGCAGTCGATCATGCTGGACGGGCACTTTATCCTGGAAAGCGCCACGCGCAATCGTTCCGGTCGTTTCTTTAACTTTAACGGCACGGCAGGGATCTGGCGTCGAGTCGCGATAGACGACGCGGGCGGCTGGGAGCACGACACCCTGACGGAGGACCTCGACCTGAGCTATCGGGCGCAGATGAAAGGTTGGAAGTTCATCTTCCTGCCACAGTTCACGGCGCCGGCCGAGATTCCGGTCGACATCAATGCCTTCAAGTCTCAGCAATACCGGTGGGCCAAGGGTTCGATTCAGACTTGCCGGAAAATCCTGCCGCGGCTTCTTTTCAGCGATCTTCCGCTGCCCGTAAAGGTCGAGGGTTTCTTTCACCTTACTGCCAACATTGCTTACCCGTTAATGATTCTGCTCGGGCTGACTCTGCTTCCCGCCCTGATCGTGCGATTCCATCAGGGATGGTTCGAGCTGCTGCTCCTAGACCTCCCGCTCTTCATGGCGGCCACGTTTTCGGTCAGTTCTTTCTACATCGTCTCGCAGAAAGAAGTGTATAGCGACTGGAAGTCCCGCATCAGGTATCTGCCTTTCCTGATGAGCGTGGGGATCGGTTTGTCGATCAGCAACAGCAAGGCGGTCCTCGAAGCGTTGTTCGGCGTGGATTCGTCTTTCGTCAGAACTCCGAAGTTCTCGGTTTGCGGCCTCGCCGACAACTGGACCGAGAAGAAGTATCGCCTCCCAAGCGGAATGATCCCCTTGATCGAGATCGCCTTCGGCACCTACTTCTCCCTGATGGTGATGTACGCGCTCGACGGAGGGCTCTACGGCACGGTTCCCTTCCTGATCCTCTTTATGGTCGGGTACCTGTACATGGGTTTCCTGTCGCTGTTCCAGCGACGCTGGTACTTGTCCAGGCCGGTTCCAGTGTATCACTAGCCCTACACTTCTGTGGCCTCGGCGAGACAATCAGCGCCGAGGCTCTCGACGTTCTTCCCTGATTGGCGCGGGTTTGCCGGTTGGTGCACTTGTTGCTTCCCAGAGATAGGCGTAAGTCATGCAAACGACTATCAGGAAACCGGCACGGGTCGCGGGAATCGGGTTGCACACAGGCTGTCGGGTTTCGGTGGAGCTGAAGCCGGCACCGGTCGATACCGGCATAGTCTTCAGGCGCGTCGATCTCCAGGGCTTTGAGATCGAAGCACTCCGCCGCCACGTCTCTCGTGTGGTCCTGACCACCACGCTCATGAAAAAGGGCGTCATGCTCTCCACAGTCGAGCATATCCTTTCCGCCCTTTACGGCTCGGGCATCGATAACCTTTACATTGACGTGGACTCGCTGGAATTGCCGATCCTGGACGGTTCTGCGTTGCCCTATATCCGGATGCTCCAGGAAGCGGGTATCCAGGAACAGGATAAGGAAAGAACCTTCCTGTACGTGGTGAAGGATGCACAGCTTCAGGACGGGGAGAAATGGATCCGCATCGAGCCCTACCCGGCGTTTCGGGTCTCCTATCTGATCGATTTCGCGCATCCGCTGATAGGCGCACAGTCGTTTGATCTGCGGGTCACTCCCGGTTCTTACGCCGATGAAGTATCGTTCGCCCGCACTTTCGGTTTCTATTCCGAGGTCGAACAGCTGCTCAAAAAGGGCTTGATCCGAGGAGGATCGCCAGAGAATGCTGTGGTTCTCACTGAGGACGGCATCCTCAATGACGGGCTCCGGGCTCCGGACGAGTTCGTCCGCCACAAGACGTTGGACCTGATCGGGGACTTGTCGCTATGCGGCTATCCGATCCTCGGCCGTATCACGGCGCACAAGGCGGGGCATTCGCTTCACACCGACATGGCGACTCTCCTGGCCCGCAACTCCTCGATCACTCGAAAAGTGAAGGAGTCGGAGCTGGCCTCCCGGCGGAAAGCAGTAGCCGGGTAAGCCCACGCACGTAATTCCGCGCTAACGCCTTCCGAGCATTCTCCACCCTTATTCAACACCCTCCCCATTCGCAACGGAGCCGCCTGTGCTACCCAACCCTCCTCCTCCGATCCGCTATAATAGTCGCCGATGGCGAAACCTTGGATTTATCGACTTGCGGGAGCCTTTTTCTTCCTCGTGGCCGCACTCCTGGGAATGGTTGCCTATTCAGGCCTTAAGGTTAGCGCCGACGACGATCTCCAGATCTGGATCGGACAAAAGAAATCGAGCGTCGATTCCCGCAATAATCAAGGCCGGACTTATTTCGAGCTGAAGGATATCGTCGAGATCCTGCGCCTCGGATTTCGTGAAGACGACAACGAGGCGACGGTGAGCGGCCCCCGCGGCCAGTTACGCCTGACAGGCAATCGGCCGTTGGTTAGGTTCAAGGACGAATACATCCTCCTCAACCAGATCATCTGGCGCCGGAAAGAGAAAGAATGGTACGTGTCCGAGGATTTTCTTCAAAAGGCGCTCCCCGTGATTCTCGGGCAGAGGCTCGAACGCCAGGCGGCGCGCTCATACCGGGTGATTCCCTTCGAGCAGAATCGGGTCCAGGTGGAGGTGACGAATTTTCCCGATCACGTGCGCTTGACCTTTACGCAGACTCAGAACGCGCCGATCAGCATCCAGGAGTTTCAGGATTCGATCCGGGTCGGCTTCAGCGATTTTCTCGTGGTTCCCGCCCTGCCCGCGGTCAAGCCGGACAGCCGCATAGTAAAAGGTGTCCGGTTCGACACGACCGAGGTTTACGGCGGATTCCGGATCGACAAGGGGCAGGACTATTACAATTTCCGAGAATACCCGTCCGACCGTCCGTCTCGGAAGATCGTAGACCTTTATGCGCCGCCGCTGACCGCGCGTACTGTGCCCGCAACCACTGGGCCGACCGCTCCGGAACCGGTGCCCGCGACCCAGCCGAGCGCCCCGGCGCCTGAGCCGGTCCCTGTCTACAGGCCGCGGCAGTTCGGTAATCTGATCACTCTTGATCCTGGGCATGGAGGCGAGGACTACGGCGTCCATCCGACTCAGGAAGACCTGGAGAAGAATTACACGCTGCAGATTGCCGAGCGGATCGATGCCCGCCTTCGAACAACCCCGTATCGGGGCATGCTGACCAGGACGCACGATACCGCTCTGGCTGCGTCGCAACGAAGCTCCATGGCCAATTACTACCTGTCTCGCTGTTATCTGAGCATCCATGTCGGCGGCGCTCCTGCCAAAGACGCAAGGGGACCGGTCGTTTATGTCTACACTTACGGTGACCAGGACGAGGCCCCGGACAGCAACAGCCGGGAACTGCGGCCAAAGACTCTGACACCGTGGGAGATGGGGCAAAAACCTTTTGTTGCTCAGAGCAAGCAGCTCGGCAGCCTGATTCAGGCCGAGCTGAACGCGGTGTACGGCACCGAGAACCGGCTAGTGGAGGCGCCCCTGACCCAGCTCGCTCCGGTGGCCGCCCCGGCCGTCCTGGTCGAGGCCGGATTCCTGACCAACGAGGAAGACCAGCAGAAGCTGGCCACAGGGGAGTTCCAGGACCGCATCGCGGTGGCCATTGTGAAAGCCATTCAACGGTTCCTCGACTGAGGTGCAGATGCTAAAGTATCGAAGTCTGATTATTGCCCTGATTCTGCTGCTGATGACCGGAGGAGTCGGCTATTACTTATACCGCGCCGAACGACAGCGCCAGGCGGAGTTGACGGAGTCGAGCCGGCAGAGTCTTGACGCGGAAGCAAGTGTCCTCTCGAAAGGCGCCTTCCCCAGCCTCAACGTCAAGCTGCAGCTTTACAGCCCCGGCCGCGTCGATCCCAACTCCGACTTTCTTTACGTCCAGGAGCGCAGTATTTTCGAGACAGACGACAAGGTGCTGAAAGCCCGCCAGATCGTGAACGAGGTCTTGAAATCTCGTCCCCTCTTCAGCGACAAGGCAACCCTGCGCCAGATTTACCTGCTCGACAACGGAACCGCCATTGTCGACCTCTCCGATGAGGCTGCCAAGGGGCTCACCGGCGGCATCACCTCCGAGATGGCCGCCATCTTGTCGATAACCCGGTCGCTTCGAACAAACATCGAGGAGATCAAGCAGGTACGGTTCTTGATAGGAGGCCAGCAGACGGAGACCTTCGCAGGTCATGTTTCCATCCAGCAACCCTTCAGGTAGAATGCCAACATGCCGGAACGAAAGGATCGTGCCTCGACTGATTTGAGACCGGTCAAAATCACTTCGGGTTTCATTACCCACGCCGAAGGTTCCGCTCTCATCGAGTGCGGAAACACACGAGTTATCTGCACGGCGAGCGTGGAGGACAAGACCCCGCCCTTTCTGCGGGGGAGCGGTCGAGGCTGGGTCACTTCGGAATACGGGATGTTGCCCCGGTCTACCGCGAGCCGAACGGTCCGCGAAGTCAGCAAAGGGCATCCCTCGGGTCGAACTCATGAAATTCAGCGGCTGATTGGTCGTTCTCTCCGCGCTGTTGTGGACATGCAGGCTCTGGGCGAACGGACGATCTGGATCGACTGTGACGTCATTCAAGCCGACGGAGGCACGCGGACAGCCTCGATTACGGGGTCGTTTGTGGCCTTGGCACTGGCGGTCGATCGCATGCTGAAGAACCGGACGATTTCCACCCCTCCGCTGCTCGACTTCATCGGCGCCGTCAGTGTCGGCATCGTAGACGGCGAGCCGAGACTGGATCTTGACTACGAAGAGGATTCCTCGGCCCAGGTTGACTTAAACGTGGTCATGACCGGCCGCGAGCTTTTTGTCGAGGTACAGGGAACAGCGGAAATGAAGCCTTTCTCACCGGGAGAGCTCGACCTCCTGCTCGGACTCGGGCGTGCAGGAGTCCGGCGGCTGATCCAAAGGCAACAAACTGTCCTGACCGAGACGCTGGGCACTTACACGGGATTGTTCGCAAGTGATTCTGCCTCCAAAATCGCGGCTTCTTCTCGCCACCCGTAATCCTGGAAAGTCTCGGGAGATTCAAGCCGTACTGAAAGATCTGGATCTGGACTTTGCCACCCTGCTTGACTATCCAACCCTTCCCGACGCCCTGGAAAGCGGGACGACCTTCGCAGAAAACGCTTTAATCAAGGCCAGATACTTCTTCGAAGAGACAAACCTGCCGGCTTTGGCGGACGATTCCGGGCTTGTGGTTGAGAAGCTCGGGGGGCGGCCGGGGGTGTATTCGGCCCGCTTCGCTCCCGTCGACAGCGAACGCGTGGTTCGACTGCTCGAGTTAATGAGGCCGTTTGCAAAGCCTTCCAACAGAAGGGCGCGCTTTGTTTGTGCGCTCTGCCTTTACTCGGAGGCAGGGGTGCTGCAGGTCGAAGGCCAGGTGGAGGGCATTATAGCCGCCAGGCCGGCCGGCTTGGGCGGCTTCGGCTATGATCCCATCTTCTACTACCCGCCCCTCGAAAAGACCTTCGCCGAGCTGACCAACACCGAAAAGAACGCGGTTTCACACCGCTTTCGAGCTCTGGAAAAACTGCGCGAAAAACTGATGGCGTAAAAGAGCCTGTCTCGGTTCAGGTTCTTGCTGTCAACATAGCCTCGAGTTCGTCGGCGGATTTCGCAGGACGAAGACAGGTGTAGTCCCGACAGATGTATGCCGCCGCTTTTCCGCCGGCGGCAGTCTTGCCGCAAAGAAGCGGGACGTTCGCGAGGGCGGCGCCATCCGATGGCGAGGCAACGCTGACAACCTTGTTTGGAAGGAACAGGCTCCTGACCACCCCGAGCAGAGACTCCCGTTCGCCCGGCAAGCCGACTATCGCAATCTGGTCCACCGGCCCCACAAAGAAGTCCAAAGCCCGCAGCCAGTAGCCCAGGCCGAGGGGGAAGCGCCCCAGAGCCTGGCTGACCGAGCCAAGCATTTGCGCCGCGCGGTCGCGGTACTCCGCCCTGTCGAAAAACTGTGCGAGGCGGAGGAGATTGAAGCAACTGACCGAGTTTCCGCTCGGCGTGGCGTTGTCAAGGTACTCCTTCTGCCGGACCAGGAGCTGTTCGTGATCGCTCGAGGTGAAGTAAAAGTGACCTGTGTCTCCGTCCGAGAAGCGCTCTATCTGTAGTTTCATCAGCTCGTCCGCCTTGAACAACCATTCGCTGCGTCCGGATGCCTGATAAAGCGCGATCAAGCCTTCGATCACGAACGCATAGTCCTCGAGGTAACCGTTCAGCCGGGGAGCCCCGTCTTTCCAGACCCGATGCAGGCGGCTGTCCCGCCACATCTGCTCGGTCAGAAACGCAGCATTCTGCTCGGCGATCTCCAGGAAACGCCGGCTGTTGAGAAGAAACGCAGCCTCTGAGAAAGCCGTCAGCATCAAGCCGTTCCAAGCGCAGACAATCTTGTCGTCAAGCCCAGGCTTGATCCGCCGGCTGCGGACCTCGAACAGTTTCTTGCGGCATTGCTCGAGTTTCTTGGCGAGCTGTTCGGGTGTCAGCCCGAGAGCCTTGGCAAAGCCACGCAGCTCCCGGCGATGGTGCAGGATGTTGGTTCCCTCGAAATTTCCGGTCTCAGTGACGCCGAAGTAATCTGAGAAGGTGACGGCATCCTCTGGGCCGAGAACCCTTGCGATTTCGTCCTGCGACCAGACGTAGTACTTTCCTTCCACACCTTCGCTGTCTGCGTCCTGAGCGGAAAAGAAGCCCCCGCTCGGATGACGCATTTCCCGCGCGACGTATTCCAGGGTTTCCTCCAGAATCTGCCGATAAAAGCTGTTCCCGGTCAGCTGGACAGCCTCACCATACACACGGGCCAACAGCGCATTGTCGTAAAGCATCTTCTCAAAGTGAGGGACAAGCCAGGCTTCATCGACCGAGTAGCGGTGGAAACCGCCGCCCAGTTGATCGTATATTCCTCCCCGGGCCATTTGCCGGAGTGACAGCTCCACCATTTCCAAAGCGCGAGCCGAGCCGGTCCGACGCGCATAACGAATGAGGAAAGCGAGCGGCATGGCGCCCGGAAATTTGGGCGCGCCTCCAAATCCGCCGTGCTTGTCGTCAAATTGCCTGCTCAGGTTCTGAAAAGCCTGATCGAGCGGCGCCTCGTCCGGCGCCGCCTTCGGTCCGGACGCGAGCTGATCGGTCTGAACCAGGTTCGTCTTGACCGCCTCAACCTGGGACTCGATGTCCGAGCGGCGCTCTTTGTACGCTTTGGCCACGGCTCGGAGCAGGTCGGGGAATCCCGGCCGTCCGTAGGCGCTTTGCGGCGGGAAGTAGGTGCCACCGTAAAAAGGCGCTTGATCAGGAGTCAGGAAGACGGTCAGCGGCCAGCCGCCCGAGCCCGTCGCGAGCTGCACATAGTCCATGTAAATCGAGTCCAGATCCGGCCGTTCCTCTCGATCAACCTTGATATTCACGAAAAGGTCGTTCATCACGGCCGCGGTCTCTTCATTCTCGAACGACTCGCGCTCCATGACGTGACACCAGTGGCAGGATGAGTAGCCGATGCTGAGCAGTATGGGCTTGTCTTGCTCTTTGGCCACCCGAAGGGCCTCTTCGCCCCACGGATACCAGTCGACCGGGTTGTGGGCGTGCTGTCTCAGGTAGGGGCTGGGTTCATTGATCAGGCGATTGCTATAGGTTTTCGACATAGTCTGACCTTTATATGAGGAGGAAGGTGGATTGGTTCCGGCGCTTGGAGATTTAGATAATCGACCAATTAGGGGCCGGGTAAGTCCTCAGTCTTTGTACGGCGAGGCTCCGAAAGCGCCACAGAGCCGCACAGCGCAGCGCTTTCCAGCGGACCGTCAGCGGACGGGAGGGGCGTGGGATGCGAACCTCTTGCACGATCGAATCGTGAAACCGGTTCGCACCCGACGCGCTCCGCTGGAAAACGCAGCGCTTTCGGCTCTGTTTTGAAACGCTGCGCTCGGCTCTGTGGCGCTTTCGGAGCCTCGCCGTACGAAAACTGAGGGCTTACGGGGCTGGTCTGGCCGGTCCAGGGCCATGCCAGCCTAACCCGTAACCTCTCATAAACATTGGATAATTCTGTTCCT